>CAYZCV010000006.1:0-39485 GCA_964476965.1 uncultured Opitutus sp.
GCGTGAGCTCGGGCTCGGGCACATTCCACTTGGAATCGCGCCGGATCCGCACCGGTTGCCCCGGACCGACAACGCGATGGGCCGCCGCCTTGAAGAACAGCTCCGGGCGATCCGCGTGATAAACCCGGTCGTAGAAGGTGCCACCCCCCGCGTCCTTCGACTCCTCCTTGCGGGCTGTCATGCTGCGGAAATAGGTCACACCCGCTGCCCAGACTTCCTGCGACTGAATCGGTGCCCGCGGCGTCGCGGGGACCACCGCGGACGGTGCCCCGGCCAGCCGCGCGCGCAGAAAGGCCGCCGGGTCCGCTTCCGTGAAGAGGGTGTCGAGCGTCGTCGCGATGCGAACCGTGCGGCCGTCCGCGACGGCGATGAGATGGTCAGGAGCCGGGTAAACGAGGATCATGGTGGAAGTGGGGTTGATGTAGCTGGGGTCGCTGACCCCGGGGTTTGAGGTCGGACCGGGGTCAACGACCCCGGCTACACCCGAGGAGAGAGCAGTTCTTTGATGCGGGGAACGTCGTAGACGCAGCCGCCCCAACTCCCGCCGCTCACGCTCTGCAGCGCGGCCCAGAGTTCGGTGTCGGCCGGAACGTGGGGATTGGCCACTAGCTTCTCGCTGCGCGGACGCGCCGCGAGTTCGTCCGCGGGTCCGACGAAATCGACCGATCCCTCCAGCCGCCGCGTGTCGATCCGCACGCGCAGACGGTCGCCATCGCGCAGCTTGCCCAGCGGGCCACCGGCCCAGGCCTCGGGGCTGATGTGTCCGATGCAGGGCCCGGTGGAGACGCCCGAGAAGCGACCGTCGGTGAGGAGCACCACCCCTTTCAGCTTGGGCAGGTACTTCAGGGCTGAGGTGATCTGATAAGTCTCCGGCATGCCGCCCGCGGGTCCGATTCCGCAGAGGACGACGATCTCGCCGCGCCGGAGCGCCTCCGGCCCGGACGACTTGATCGCCGCAATGGCCGCGTCCTCGGAACCGAAAACCCGGGCCGGGCCCTCATGCGCGAAGACGCCGTCCGCGTCGAGCAGCGTGGCATCAATCGCCGTGCTCTTCACCAAGGCGCCCTCAGGGGCCAGATTGCCGCGCAGGAAACACACCGTGCTCGTCAGCCCCGCGGCGCGGGCCTTGGCCGGCGGCAGGATGACCCGCTCCGGGTCGATGCCATCAAGCTCGCGCAACTTCGCACGGAAGCGGCTGCGCCGCTCGGATTGCTCCCACCACGCGAGGTTCTCGCCGAGGGTCTGACCCGTGACGGTGCGCGCCTCGAGCTTGAGCAAGCCCAGCTCGCGAAGATGCAGCATGACCTCGGGCACGCCGCCCGCGAGGAAGACATCCACCGTGGCGAAATGCGTCGGCCCATTGGGCAGCACGTCGACGAGGCGCGGAACCTGGGCATTGATGCGCGCCCAGTCCTCGACCGTCGGACGGCGCAGCCCAGCAGCGTGCGCGATGGCCGGCACGTGGAGCACGAGATTGGTCGATCCACCGAAGGCGGCGTGCGCGACCATCGCGTTGTGCAACGAGTCTTCCGTAAGGATGTCGGCGAGGGTGAGCCCGGCCGACTCCAACGCCATCAGCGCGAGCGCCGAACGCCGGGCCATGTCGCGCCACACCGCCGCGCCGGAAGGACTCAACGCCGAATGCGGCAGCGAAAGCCCGAGCGCCTCGCCCACGACCTGGGAGGTCGCGGCAGTGCCCATGAACTGACACCCGCCTCCGGGTGAACCGCAGGCGCGGCAACCCATCTGCGCCGCGTAATCGAGAGTGATCTCGCCCTGCGCAAAGCGGGCCGCGAGGGTCTGCACCTTTGCCGTGTCCTCGGCCTCCTCGGCCTTGAGCGTGGTCCCGCCGGGAACGAGGACACTCGCCAGCTGCTTCGTTCCGGCGAGGGCCATCATCATCGCCGGAAGGCCCTTGTCGCAGGTCGCCACGCCGACCACGCCGCGGCAGGTGGGCAGCGAACGGATCAGGCGGCGGAAAACGATGGCGGCGTCATTGCGGTAAGGGAGGCTGTCCGCCATCGCCGGCGTGCCATTGGAGCGGCCGTCGCATGGATCACTCACATAACCGGCGAACGGGGTCGCGCCGTGCGCGGAAAACGTGCGCGCGGCTTCCTCCATCAGCAGCCCGACTTCCCAGTGGCCGGTGTGGTAGCCCAGCGCGACCGGCGAACCGTCGGCGGCGCGAATGCCGCCCTGGGTGCTGAGGATGAGGAACTCCTTGCCGAGCAGCTTGCGCGGATCCCAGCCCATGCCGGCGTTCTGCGTCATCCCGAACACATGCCCGCTCGTCGCCCCGCGCAGCATCGTGGCGGTCAAGGGCAGCTTGCCCTGCGGACCGGTGCCGGTCGTGCGCAGGGTGTAGATCGCGGGATCGGACGTATCGAGGAAAGCGGGGTGGGGCATGGACTGAACGCGGGCCTCGCCGGAGCGGAGCAGGACGCGTGGCGGGGCGGAGCGGGCGGAGAGCGAGTCGCTGCGAGGCAAGCGGACCTCGGCGCGCGGCGCAACCCCACAGGGAGGGGGCGTCTCCTACAGTCCGAGCGCGCGCTGCCGGTAGTGCTCGTCGCTGCGACCCGCAATGCGGTCGACATCGGCCCGGGTCATCGGCACCGGTCCGCCGGCGGTGATAGCGCCGAGCGTGATCCGCGCGGCCTTCACCGTCATGAGCGTGGCCGCCAGCACACCGGCTGGCGTCGCCCCGAGTGCGATCAGGCCGTGGTTCTTGAGGAGCACGACGCGCGGCACGATCCCGGTGCTGGCGATGGACGACTTGACCGCGTTGCGGATGGCCCCTCCTAGGGCCAGGCCGGGATCGACGTAGGGCACGAGGACGGACTCGGGACCGCAGCAGACGACTTCGTCCGGAAACAGCCGCTGTCGGGCGAACGCATCCGCATAGGGCGAGCAGAGCAGGGCATTGACGGCACTGGGGTGGGTGTGGCCGACGAAATGGACGCCGGGGAGCGTGAGCAGCCAGGCGTGGAACATGGCCTCAACGGACGGCTTGCGGGCCGCCGGGTCGATGCGCGCATCGAGCAGAGCCTGGTCGACCGCCGTGTCCTCGAGGGTTGGGTGATCAAGCAGCGCTACCAGCGGCGCGATCCGGCAGGCCGTGACCTGCGCGGCGGTGAGGGTCCCCAGGCTGGAGCCACTGGCCTTGACGAGAAAGGAATCCGGTCCGGTGCGGGTGGACGTGTTGCCCTCGCCGAGGATCGCCAGATCGCGGTCCTCGCGTCCGAGGTCATGCGACAGCGCGAGCAGGGAATCCAGAGTGGCGGGAAGGTCGGTCATGGCGAAAAACGAGGAGGTCAGGTCGGGCCGGTTGAGACGAGGAGAATAGGTGGGCGTTTGGGCTTGGCAGGGGCCGACTCACTTGCGCGCGGCGGGACCCGGCGCGCAGGTCCGCATGCATTCAGTCAGCGCGTTGCGCAATTGGACGAGCGCGCGCTGCACGGACTCCCGCTCGCCGGCCGGGACGCAGCCCATCAGATTGACGGCGTAGCCACTGAGCGCGGTGTGCAGCGCCGCGTGCTCCTTGCGTCCGCGGGACGTGAGTTCGATCAGCAAGCCCCGGCCGTCCGCCGGATTGGGATGCCGGCGGATCAGCCCGCGTTTTTCCAGACGAACGAGGAGTCGGCTGGCCCAGGTCTTTTCCAACTCCATGCGGTCGGCGAAGGCCTGAACGGAGAGGGGGTCATTCCGGCCGAGCAGCAGCAGGGCCTCGCTCTCCTTGGAGGTCACGTCAGAGCAGCACGCCGTCAATGTCCGCTGGGCCTGGAGAAAGAGGCGGACGACATCTTGCAGGACCGCATTGTCGTCCACGGGATTAGAGGGGGACTTGGGCACGGTTAAGGCATACCCCGTCGCTGGTCCGGGGCGAGCCTGCAGCGGGCGGGGCGACTCGCTCGCCGCCTAGGCGCAGCAGGCTTCACGAGGCTGGCCCGAGCTCCCGGGGTCCGAGCCACCGCCGCAGCAGCCGCCGGTGGCCGCACTCACCTTGCGCTCCACCGCCTTGCAGCGAGTGCGCACGGGAACGACGTCAACCCACAGCCGGTCCTGGTCGGCTTCGATCAGCTCGATCTCGTGCAGGGCCGGCGGCTGGTCGGAGAACTGAACGTAGACGCGAGCCGGGGCGTCACCCGAGAGAGGCAGCGATGCCTCCACGCGATCGACGATCGCCAGGAATTTTCCGGCCGGCATGGGCGGGCGTGCGGTCAATCGACCGATCAGGGGAGGGACCCACAGCTCGAACTGGTTCTCGGCCAGCTGGTGAAGGGCGCCTCCGCAGTCCATCGTCTCGGAACTGACCCGCTTGATCTCTGTGAGGTGGTAACCCGGGGCGAGGGTGCTCTGGCCGGAGCGAAAGGAGAGCGGCAGGTCGGCGTGGGCGCGGAGGGCAGTCAGGAAGGTTGACGTTGTCATGGGCCCAACCAACCCCAAAAAGATGCTAATAGCAACTAAAAGAGCCGGGGCGCTGGTTGGAGCGTGGTCGGCGGTGCCTGCTGCGCTGGGCTTTACTTCCCGGTCGACCAGCCGCCGTCGATCACCAGATTGGAGCCGGTAACCATGGCGGATTCGTCGGCCGCGAGGTAGAGGGCGGCGGCGGCAATTTCCTCCGGGCGGGCCATGCGGCCGTTGAGCTGGGTGGAGGCCATGTCGGCATAGGCTTTCTGCGGATCCGGGTATTCGGCGATGCGGGCCTTGACGAAGGGCGTCTCGACCCGTCCGGGGCAGATGGCGTTGAAGCGCACGCCGGTGTGGGAGTGGTCGAGCGCGAGGGCCTTGGTCAGGCCGACGACGGCGTGTTTCGTGATCGTGTAGGCGAGCCGGTCGCGCACCGCGAGGACGCCGCCGATCGAGGCAAGATTGATCACGCTGCCGGCGCCGCGCTCAAGCATCCCGGGAACGAAGGCTTTACAGAGATTGAAGGGGCCGCGGACGTTCACGGCATGAAGGCGGTCAAGGTCCTCCGCGGCCGTGCCGAGCAGATTGCCGACGTGCCCGATGCCGGCGTTGTTGACCAGAACATCAACCTGCGGGATGCGCGTCGCGAGGGCGAGGGTAGCCGCGGAATCGCTGACATCGACCGCGATCGCCTCGGCCTGTCCGCCCGCTGCGCGGATCGCGGTGGCGGTGGCCTCGCCCGCGGCCGCGTTGCGATCGACCACCCAGACGACGGCGCCCTGCCGGGCAAAGAGCTGGGCGATGGCCTGACCGATGCCGGAGCCGGCGCCGGTGACGAGGGCGACCTTGCCTTGGAGGGAGAACATAAGCGAAAGGGCTGCGTCGGACCGCCGGGAGCAGCGGTCAATGAAGGGGTGCGGACGAGGCTGGCACGGATGCCCGCGGTGTCAGCCCGGATTTTTCCAGCGCAGGACGGAGCTGACGATCACGCCAAGGGGCGGGTGGCGGCGTCTGCCTTTTGCAAAAGCTCGTTCAGCGCGGCTTCCGCGAAGGGGCTCTTCACCGGGGTGAGGCTGCGATGCTCCAGCGCGTGCAGGCCTTCGCGGGCCTTCGCCGCCGCCTCGGAGGCACATCCTTCCGCCAGCAGCACGGCGCTCTCGGCGCGCAGCCGGGTGGCGGGATCGAAGTCGAGCTTGCCGGCCGTATCGAGCCAGGCGCGGGCGGTGCCGGCCTCTCCGGTCTGCCTGGCGATGAGCCAGGCATACTCGCAAGCGGTCGTATCACGGAGGAAGGGCACGAGTTCAGTAGCTCCCGTCATGACGTGATCCAAATGGGCCTGCGCGGCGGACCACTGGGCGCGGTCGGCGGCATGGTAGTAGACGGTGAGATGACCGTAGAGATCGAAGAGCGATCCGTCGTTGAGCGAAACGGTTTTGGCCACGAGCGCGGGATCGTAATCGGCGGGTCGGATGCCGGTGAGGCCCGCAGTGGTCAGGACGAGGAGGGCGGCTTCCTGCTCGGATCGGGCATCGCCACGGAGGAGATCAATGAATCGCCGTCCATCGGATTTGAAGCCGCCGGCCGTGGCGGGCCAGACGGTAGCGAGAAAGATGAGCAGGGACAGTCCGGCCGTGAACACGGCCACATTGTAGGCGAGGGCGAGTCCGACCGAGTCGGGACGCGAGACCTGATTGAGCAGGACTGCGCCGAAAAGGCTGACATGGGTCAGCACGAGGCTCGCCGCCGGCCCCCCGAGGATCATGAGCGCGGCGCGCGGGGGTGTCATGAGCTTCGGATCCAAGGGCAAGCAGGCGGCCATGCCGCCCGCGAGGTTCACGTTGCGGTTCCACGCCGCATGCACGCCGGATGGCGTCCGGCGAACCATGAAGGGCCCGACGACCCAAAGCAGAAACCGGCCGCCCGTGAGCCAGCCTCCAACGAGGTGTCCCGCCTCGTGAACCGCGACTGCAAGCAGCCAGGTCAAGGGCAGGACCAGCAAGAGTAACAGATCCAGCCACTTGGAACCCGGGAGGGGAGCGATCACCTCGACGCCGAAGCTCGCGCCCAGGAAACCGGCAGCGCCGCCGAGCACCAAGGCAACGATCACGTGACGAGAAATCCTCTTCTTTTCGGCGATACGCGCCGGGGGGAGGCGCGGAATGACAGATCCCATCGGTTCCATTGCGCCAAGCATGGGCGAATGAGGCCGCTGTCACCAGAGCGGCTGGATAAATGGATATCCGCAAGGATGAGCGGCTGGGGGAATTGAACCCGCCCGTCACGGATTTGGGGCGGGGATCGATTCTTTTTTAGGTGGTTTACTCGATGGGAAAGGGAGGCGACTGGGCGGCCGCCCGAGCAATAACCCGAGAGTCGCCGTCGCATGCGTTGCCCTCTGGCGAATTTTTCGGGGCTGACGGGGCACACGGGCGCCCGATTTGTCGAAGCCCCAAGGTCTCAGGTTAGGTCGTGGCAGACGAATACGCGGGGGACTTCGCCTCCCGTTTCTATCCGATGACGACGGTCTCGCCGGTGGCGGGCGCTCGGAATTGCGCACTCGTCACTCCGCTCTTGTCACGAGCCTCGGCCAGAAGTCGTTCGGCGTCCCCAAAGGCTTCGTCGGCGAGGGGAAAGGTATCGCAGTGCATGCCTAGGCTGGCGCGGGCCCCCAAGTCGCGATGGGCGATGAGCGCGTCGTCCGGCGCCATGTGGGCGCCCTTCATGAACCAGCGGGGCTCGTAGGCGCCGATCGGCAGCAGCGCGAGATCGGGCGACCCCAGGCGGGCGCGGATGTCCGCGAAATCCGGACTGTAGCCCGAGTCCCCCGCGAAATAGATTCGTCGCTGGGCGGCCTCAATCCAGAAGCCACCCCAGAGTGTCGTGTTGCGCTCCGCAAAGCTTCGCGCTGCCCAGTGCTGGGCGGGAGTGAACGCAATGCGGGTCCCCAGATCGGGGAGGGTGGCTGTGCCCCACCAATCGAGTTCCTGCACCTTGCCGAAGCCCTGTCCCTCGAGGAAGGAGCGATTGCCGAGGCCCGTGATGAAATGGGGTTTAAACCGCGTGTGCAATTCCCGCAACGTCGGCAGATCGAGGTGATCGAAGTGACTGTGGGAAATGAGGACGGCGTCGATGCGGGGGAGGGCATCCCACGCGATCCCGGGGGGACGAATCCGGCGGGGGCCGGCGAAAGAAAATGGGCTGACGCGTTCGGACCAGACCGGATCGGTGAGCAGATTGCAGCCCGGCAGCTGGATGAGGAAGGTGCAGTGATTCACCAGGGTGACGTGGGCCTCGCCGTCGCCGACCTTGTCGGGTAGGCGGGGTGTCGCGTTGTTGGCAATCTCCTCGGGCCACGCGCCCTGTTCGCGGGACGACTGCCAGCGGATGAGATTGCCGAGCGTGTTCCCGGTCGGACCGCGCGGGTTGAAGAACTGATTGCCGTCAAAGTGGTCGGTCACCGGCCCCTTCCAGCCGGGCCCGGACGTCGTCGCGCGCAGGGTGACGCAGCCGCCGACCGACAGCAGTCCGGCCGACGCTCCGAGCGTGGTGAGGAAGTGACGTCGTTTCATTCCGGCGGAAAGAAGCCAATTTGCGCCAGATGGCGAGCGTCGGGGCATCGATCGTTCGCGACCATTTTGGATCGGCTGGCTTCGCAATGATCGAGCCAGCTCAACGGGCTGGGCATGCGGTTGGAAGCCGATGAACAAAGATAGGGTGCGGTCGGCGCTCGGCGGCTGGAAGCGTCGCCACGCCAGTCCTGTCCTTGATTGCGGACCTAAGCCTTTGGGTTCTCCGTGGTGCTCGCAGCTGCCTGGGTATTCTTGAAGGGATTGCCTGCCGTTCTGAAGATCGCAATCAACGTCAGTGCATGGAGCGCGGCGATGATCAGATTGCTGGTCACAACAGGGTGCTGAAAGGCCCCCACCGTGATGGGAGTGCTGACTTTGTAAATGACCTGAACGAGGAGGAGCGCGGCGACCGGTTGGGGACTCTTTTCGATCAGCAAGATCGCGGATAACACAAGAATGCTGAAGTAGATCGAGAGCAGGATTCCGCGCGCTGGGGTCGGTGCTCCAAAGACCTCTATCGCCCGTTCGCCGCCGAGCAGAAGAAGGCTGCAAACGGGGACGAGGACGATGACGTTGGCCAGGAGGGAGAGGGCGATCAGCCGGTTCACGCTCATGGTACGTTTGAGTCTCGAGTCTGGATCAGCCGGCAAGGCGGTCACGGATATCGTGACTTCAGCGGAATCTTGAGCAAGCGGACTTGGACTACCGCCGGTCCGTCCACCCAGCGGATCCGCTCTCTTCATGTAAGGCAATCGTCAACGCGGGGAGCAGTGCTGTCGCGGCAGCGGCCGAGATCGCGGGCCGTCGTGCAGGGGAGGGTCTCGATGTTATCGAAGGCGGACTTTTTTTGGGCGCTGCTAGAGGCCGTTAAACGCCGCTGGTTGCCCGACGTGCCTTGTCTGCGGCTGAAAATCGCGTAACGTGCTCAACAAAAAGCCCTCCCGAGCAGTGGGAGGGCTTAAAATTGGGTGCAGGGGTTGGATTTGAACCAACGACCTTCAGGTTATGAGCCTGACGAGCTACCAGGCTGCTCCACCCTGCAACAAAGGGAAGGGAGTGAATGCGGCATGCAAATTTGAGTGTCAACGGCTTTCTTCGGTTCGCCGCGGCGAGGGGATTTTCCTGCGGCCTGCGCCGGATTTCGGATTGCCCGGCGCGGACCTGCGGCCGACTCTTTAATAGCTATTATGTTACCCCTTCCCCTATCGTTGCGTGCGTGGGCTTTGGCCTGTGCAGTGATCGTGGTCGCGCGTGCCCAGCCGGTGCTGCCGGCCGATCCGGTGCCGCTCGGATCCTTGTCGGCTTTTAAATCCGGCGCGACCGGTTGGTCCGTGGCCGGCGATCTCGCCGGGGATCCCCGCACGGCCTCCACGCTCGAAGCCGTCGCCGGGTCCGGTGTGCTCATCGCGGCCCGCGATGCCTCGCCGCTGCTCACGGGCTGGGATCACGGTGATCTCCAGCTCGACCTGGAATTTCTGCTGCCCGCGGGCGCCGAACCCCAGCTCCTGCTGCAGGGGCGCTATGCGCTGCCGCTGTCCGCCGCCGGGTGGACGCGCCGTGGCCTGAATGCGGGCGCTGCCGCCGTGCGCGCGCCCGGTCTGTGGCAGCGGCTGCGGGTCGACTTCAAGGCTCCGCGCTTCGACGCAAGTGGCGCCAAGACCAGCCCGGCTGTGCTCACCCAGGTGGTCGTGAACGGCTTTGTCGTCGCGAGAGGTCTCGAGTTGCCGGCTCCCGATGCTGGGGCCCTGGCTCCGGGCGAATCCGCCGCGGGACCACTGGCGCTGGTCGCCTCCGGCGGCTCCGTCGCGATCCGGTCGGTCAATGTGAAGCGCTTCACGGCGGACACGGTTGCCGTGGGTGATCTTCGCTACCGCCTCTACAGTGGCTCCTTCTCCACCCCTGGTAGCTATGACAAGGAAACGCCGAAGTCCGAGGGCGCCCTGACCCGCTTCGCCCACGGGGCGGTCGAGAAGAGCGGCCGTTACGCGCTCGTGTTCACGGGCAGCCTCACGGTGCCGCGCGCCGGGGCGTATCGGTTCGCGATCGAGTCGCGCGGTCCGTCCCGCCTCCTCATCAACGGCCAGCCGGTGGTGACCCCGATCGACCGCGGCGGCAGCCAGCCGGGCGTGGTCACGCTGACCGCGGGGCGGCATGAGTTCCGCGCGGATCTCGTCCATGCGATTTCCAATCCGCCGCAGTTCGACGTGACCGTCGAGGGTCCCGGCATTGCCCCGCAGGCCCTCACGGCCGCCCCCGCCAATGCGCGGGCGGCAGCGGCGCCGGTCGTGCTCGCGGTCGAGCCGACCGATCGGGTGCTTCTGCAGCGCGGCTTCGTTCCCTTCGAGCCGCGCAAGCGCCTCTATGCGGCGGCCGTGGGCACGCCCGCCGGCGTGCACTACGCGTATGATTTCGAAACCGGCTCGCTCCTCCACGCGTGGCGCGGGTCGTTTCTCAACACGGTCGATATGTGGGATAATCGCGGCAATGATCAGCTCGCGCGCCCGACCGGCCCGGTTCTGACCTTCGACGGCAAACCGACGGTCGGTCTGCTCGAATATCCGCGCACGAGCGGCTGGCCCGACCGGCCGGAAGATCTCTGGGTGGCCAAGGGCTACACGCTCGAGCCCAATGGCCAGCCGGTGTTCCAGTCCGAGTTGGCGGCTCTGCGCCTGACCGATCGCATCGCTCCGACCGCCGACGGCCGCGGGCTCGCGCGCACGTTGCAGATCAAGGGCAGCCTGCCCTCGTGGTCCGCCTGGGTGCTGCTCGCGGAGGCCGACCAGATCACGCCGCGTCCCGGTGGCTGGGTGATTGGCGACCGCGCGTGGTACGTGGACTGGCCCGCGGACGCGGTGCACAAGCCAATCATCCGCTCGGTCAACGGACGCCAGCAGCTGGCGATCCCGCTCGCTGGTTCGACGCTCGAGGCCCCGATCAATTACTCCCTTGTCTGGTGACCACCCCCATGAGACTCCCCGTCCTTTTTCTCGCTTCGGCTGCGGCGCTCGTCGGGCAGACGACGACCCCATTGGTCAACAATCCCTCCGCGGCGGAGCGCTTTTCGGCGCCGTCGGATTCGCTGGTCGCCCGTGAAAACGGTTATTGGAAACGCACGACGCTCCCGGTGCCGGAGGGCATCGTGCTCGAGGTCAGCGGCATTCTGCCGATCGAGGGCCGTCGCCTGCTGGTGACGACCCGGCGCGGTGAAGTCTGGCTCGTCGAGGGCGCGTACGACGCGGATCCCAAGCCGCGCTACACGCTGTTCGCTTCGGGCCTGCACGAGCCGCTCGGCATCACCGTCGCGGCCAAGGGCGGCTACTATGTGGCGCAGCGCCAGGAAGTGACGCGCCTCGAAGACACGAATGGCGACGGCCGCGCGGATGTGTTTGAGACGCTGACGAAGCTCCCCATCGCGGGCAGCTATCATGAATACGCGTTCGGACCGGTGATCGCGCCCAATGGCAATCTGCGTGTGACGCTGAATGTCGCGTTCGGCAGCGCCACGCAGGCGCCGGCCCCGTGGCGCGGCTGGATGCTCGAGATCACGCCGGCCGGCCGCACGATCCCGATCGCGGCGGGGCTGCGTTCGCCCGCGGGTTTCCTTGTGACCTCCAAGGGCGAGTGGTTCTTTACCGACAATCAGGGCGAGTGGGTCGGTTCCGGCCGACTCACGCATGTGACGCCGGGCGATTTCACTGGCCATCCGGCGGGCCTGGCGTCGAGCCGGCTGCCGGGTTCGAATGTTGACCTCGTCCCCGAGGACATCCGCGACTTTGAGGAGCCCATGCACGAGGTGGAGAAGCGCCTCCCGGCGCTCAAGCCGCCGGCGGTCTGGCTCCCCCACACGATTCTCGGCATTTCGAATGCGGGCGTGATCGAGGACCGCAGCGAAGGAAAATTCGGTCCATTCGCGGGCCAGCTCTTCATCGGCGACCAGGGCCAGAGCAAGATCGTGCGTGTCAGCCTCGAGGAAGTGAAGGGCGTCTGGCAGGGCGCGGCGTATCCGTTTCGCGAAGGCTTTCAGTCGGGCATCCTGCGCCTCGCGCAGGGCGAGGGTGGGGTGATGTTTGCGGGCCAGACGGCGCGTGGCTGGGGCTCGGTTGGCCCGGCGCAGTACGGACTCGAGCGCGTCGAGTGGACGCAGCAGACCCCGTTTGAAATCAAGGAAGTGCGCGCGCAGCCGGATGGCTTTGTGCTGACCTTCACGAGCCCGGTGGACCGGGCGAGTGCGGAGGACGAGGGCAGCTACCGCGTGGCGGGCTTCACGTATCTTTATCATCGCGCATACGGCAGTGCGCCGGTGAACCGCATGGCGTGCCCGGTGCGGCGCGTCGTCGTTTCTCCGGATGGGCTGAGCGTGCGCATCGCGGTCGCGTGTCTGCGCGAGGGCTATGTGCACGAAATCCGCGCCCCCGGCCTGAAGGCAGCGGGCAATGGCGAGGCGCTGCTGCACGACACGGCCTACTACACGATGAACCGTTTTCCGGCGGGCGATCGCATCGTGCCCTTGGACATCTCCGAGGCCGAACTCTGTGTGCAGCCGGCGGCCACGCCGCCGATCGTGAGCGCGAAGCGTCCGGTCACGGCTCCTTCCGACTGGGTGAATGCCGAGGGCGAGCAGTCGCTCGTGCTGGGCACGCAGCCGGGGCTCAAGTTCGACACGCCGCTGATCACCATCAAGGCCGGCACGCGGCTGCGCCTGGTCTTCCGCAACACCGACGACATGCTGCACAACTTCGTGCTGGCGGCGCCGGGTCGCGGCCAGGCGGTGGGCGACGCGGCGATGGCGCTCGGATTGGACGGCGCGGCGCGCGGTTATGTGCCGGATTCGGCGGACGTCATTGTCCACACGACCCTGGTCCAACCAGGCGAGAGCGACACGATCTTCTTCACGGTGCCGACGACGCCGGGCGACTACGACTTCCTCTGCACGTTCCCCGGGCATGCCCAGATCATGAAGGGCATCCTTCGGGTGACGCCCTGAGGGCCTCCGATCAGAAGTCGCGCAGAGACGCAGAGCCGCAGAGAAGACCTCCTGAGGTTTGGCCGGGTTGTAAAACTCTGCGGCTCTGCGCCTCTGCGCGAAGTTTTCGGGTACTGGCTCGAACCCAGAAAACTGACTTTAATTGCTTGAAATGATGAAATTAGGCAATTTCTGGCTAGGTTGAGCGGGCGCCTCCTTTGGCCCCGAAATCTTCAACTCCGGCCTTGCCAGCTGGAGGGAGCTTCTCTGTGCTGGACAACTCTTTCCCACGAAAGAGAACCGTCACAAACCACAACCATCATCGTAATCGATCGCAAGGCGGCCCATTGGCCGACCTGTGTAGCAGAGAATACATAGATCCATGAGCATCAGCATCACTGTCAAAGACCTCCTCGACGCCGGCGTCCACTTCGGTCACCAGACCAAGCGCTGGAACCCGCGTTCGAAGCCCTACGTGTTCGATCACCGCCAGGGCATCACCATCATCGACTTGGGCAAGACCCACGTCGCGCTCGAGAAGGCCTGCGCCTTCCTTGAGGACACCGTCGCCAATGGCGGCAACGTGCTCTTCGTTGGCACCAAGCGCCAGGCCCAGGAAATCATGCGTGAGGCCGCGATTTCGGTGAACATGCCGTACTGCGTTGACCGCTGGCTCGGCGGCACCCTGACCAATTTCTCGACCGTCAAGCGCTCCATCGCCAAGTTCAAGAAGTACCAGGCCATGGAGACGAATGGCGAGATGGCCAAGCTCCACTCGAAGGAGATCGCGGCGATCAAGCGTGAGATGGTCCGCATGCAGAAGAATTTTGCGGGTATCGTTGAGATGGTCGACCTGCCCACGGCGATGTTCGTCGTCGATGTCAGCCACGAGGACATCGCGGTGGCCGAGGCCGAGCGTTGCGGCATCCCCGCGGTCGGCCTGGTCGACACCAATTCGGACCCGACCAAGCTCGCCTACCCGGTCCCGGGCAATGACGACGCCGTCAAGTCCATCCGCATCATCGTCGAGGCCGTCCTCGCCGCCGTGCAGAATGGCCTGAACCAGCGCGAGACCCGTCGTACGACGAATCGCCAGCAGGCTGACCTCAAGGCCGCCTCGGCGGCCGTGGCGGCTGCGGCCGGCATCGAGGACGCCGATCTCAGCAAGATCGACCTCCCGGCCGGCGTGGCCGATGTCGTGGCGGGTGAGGTCGACGCCGTTCCGGTCGTCGCCAAGAAGCCGGCCGTGCGCAAGAAGATCGCTGCTCCGAAGTCGGAGTAAGCTTCCGTTTTGTCCGGCAACCGGCCCGCTGATCCGCGGGCCGGTTGCGTTTTTTCACCCTCAGAGCCCTTTATCCAATGAGCACCACCATCTCCGCCCAAATGGTCAATGATCTGCGCGCCCAGACCGGCGCCGGCCTCATGGACTGCAAACGCGCCCTCGTCGAAACGAATGGCAACGTCGAGGAGGCCATCACGATCCTTCGCAAGAAGGGTGCCGCTTCCGCCGCCAAGCGCGCTGATCGCGTCGCCAAGGAAGGCATCATCGAGAGCTACATCCACCTTGGCGGCAAGGTTGGCGTGATGATCGAGGTCAATTGCGAGACCGACTTCGTTGCCCGCAATGACGAGTTCCGCGCCTTTGTGAAGGACCTGTGCCTGCACATCGCTGCGGCCAGCCCGCTGTACGTGACGCGCGACCAGGTCCCGGAGGCCGACATCGCGGCTGAGCGCGACATCGCGACGGCCCAGGTCGCGGGCAAGCCCCCGGCGGCGGTCCAGAAGATCGTCGAGGGCAAGCTCGAGAAGTTCTACTCCACCGTCGTTCTGCTCGACCAGCCCTTCGTCAAGGTGCCCGAGAAGACGATCAAGGAAATGCTGACCGAGAAGATCGCCAAGACCGGCGAGAACATGCAGGTCCGCCGCTTCGTGCGCTTCCAGCTCGGAGCCTAAGTCGCTGAGAGTTGATTTTGCGTGAGGCGTCCCGCATCCGCGGGACGCCTTTTTTGTGCTCGGAGGCAGGCGAGTCGGCACGAAGAGGGACCGGGAGTCGCACAGACCACAAGCCGCGTGGAGCGGGGCAGGGGATCACCTGCGACCAAAAAGCAGGACCCCGAAGGATTAATTGGTCGTTGAGAAACCCGGGGTGGCGGGTTGGACTGCGGACTGCGCTTTCACCCCATCTGGTCCCCGTTCCCCGCGTCGGGCCGCGTACCTCCATGTTTTACCCTGTGAGTCCTCTTCGTCCCCGGCCGTTCCTTGCCGGGACCTTCCCTTTGGCCGCCGCGGTGGTGGCGTTCGCTTTGCCTTTGCTGGGCGGATCCCGGGTCTGGGCGGCCCAGCTGCCGGCGGCCCCCGCGGGTGCGGCGACGGCGGCGGGCCCGTGGGTCGAGGAAACCTTCCCCTTCTTCTCGTCGGTGGTGGATTTGCGCAAGACCGGCCAGGGATCGCCGGCCGATAATCTCGCGCCGCGCAGCCTCGTCCTGAATCTCGGCCAGAAGACCTGGGTCGCCTTTGATCACGATCTGCTGCGCGTGGCCGCCGTGTGGGAAGGCGAGGGCCTCGCGCCGCGCGCGCTGGCGCCGGGCTCCTATCTCGATCCGCGCCGGAAGGGTCCAGCGGGGCAGAATAATCTGCCGATCATTGTCGGACAACTTTGGGCCAGCACGGGCATCTACCCGGGCTGGCAGGTAGGGGCGCAGCCCTCCTTCATCGATCCGCGTACGCCGGCACCCAGCCCCGAGGAAGTCGGCCGCGGCGGTCTGCCCGAGGCGTTGGGGCGTTTTGATGCGGTGCGCCTCGTCGGAGACGGTGCGCGGCTTGAACTCACGGTGGGCCGCACGCGGGTCCGGGAGCAGTGGTCGTCCGCCGGCGCGGCGGAGTCCGTCGCGATCGAGCGGACGGTCGACGTCGACGCGGGCGCTGAACCGCTGGTGCTGGTTCTGGGCCAGCTCGCGGCGGATCACACCTTGACGCTGCGTTTGCCGGAGGGGCCAGCGGCGGCGCGCCCGGAACTGGCGACGGAGAACGGCACTTGGTACGTGCGAATTCCGGCGCGAGCGGTCGCCGCGGCCTTTACGGTTCGGTACGCGCGCGGGGGGACGCCCCCGGGCACGGAAACGGGCGCCCTTCGCCCGCGAGAGGATCGCAAGCCCGCGGTCCGCTGGTCGCAGACCATCGAGACGGGGGTGGAGCGGTCGACGGCGGAGGAGGCCTACGTGATCGATCACGTCGCGCTGCCGAGTGAGAATCCCTGGCGCCGAAAAATCCGTCCCTGCGACGTGCAGTTTCTTCCGGACGGCACGGGCGTGGTGGTGACCATTGATGGCGACCTGTGGCTGGCCAAGGGCCTCGCCGCGCCCACGGGGCCGGTGCGCTGGACCCGCTTTTCGTCGGGTCTGCATGAGCCCATGTCGGTCGCGATCCGGGACGGGGAGATTTTTGCCTTCGACAAGAATGGCATCTGGCGGATCCGCGACACGGATGGAAATGGCGAGGCCGATGTCCATGAGCTCTTTTCGAATGTCTTCGGCCAGACCGCGGATGGACGTGAGTTTCCCTCCACCATCCGGCTCGCCCCCGGCGGCGACTTCGTGATCGCGAAGGGCGGCCAGCAGGCGGTGACCCTCGGCAAGCACAACGGCAGCGTCCTGCGCATCTCGGCCGACGGCCGGAACGTCACGGTGCTCGGCTATGGCCTCCGTCAGCCCAACATCGCGGTGCACCCGCGCACCGGTCTGGTGACCTCGAGCGATCAGCAGGGGCACTACATTCCCTCGACGCCGCTGCACATCATCAGCGGCGGACAGTTTTACGGCTTCCTCGGCGACTTCCAGCCGAAGGAAGTCTACCCGGCGCCGATCGCCGAGCCGCTGACCTGGATCCCGCATCCGGCCAACCCGTCCGCGCTCTCACAGATCTGGCTCGTCGATGCGAAGATGGGCCCGCTGAACGAGGAGATGATCCACATCGGTTTCAATCGGCCTGAGATATTCCGCGTCATCCAGAATGGCCGCGGCAAACGTCCGCAGGCCTCGGTCGTGAGCCTCACGCGCGCGTTCAAGTTTCCGCCGCTGAACGGTTCGGTCAACCCGGTCGATGGGCAGGTCTATCTCGCCGGATTTCAGGTGATCGGCTGGGGCAATGTCATGGATGCGCCCGGCGGGTTGGGGCGTCTGCGGTACACGGGCGCGGCCCTGAAGCTGCCGCGGGAGATCGTGCCGACCAAGACGGGCGTGCTGCTGCGCTTCGACGTGCCGCTGGATCCCGAGAAGGCGATCGACGCGGCCAATTTCACGGTCCAGTCCTGGAGCTACCGGCGGACGCCCAATTACGGGTCGCCCCTGTTCAAGGCGGACGGGACGACCGGGCGCGATGAACTCACGGTGAGTCAGGCCTATCTCTCGGCGGATGGCCGCAGCGTGTTCGCAGCGATTCCCGGCATGACCCCGGTCATGCAGATGCGCGTGAGTTGGGACCTCGCCACGGCGGACGGCTCACGCATGGCCGAGGATGCCTACACGACACCCTACGAATTGGTGGACTTCGACCCGCTGGCGGAGGGCTTTGGCGACATCACCATCAATCTCACCCCGCGAGTCGCGGCGGCCAGTGCGGCGGGGACCATCTCGGCGGAGCGCGGTCGTCAGATTGCGCAGACGCTGGCCTGTGTCGCGTGTCACGTGGTCGACCGCCCGACCCCGTCCGGGGCCGCCGGTCCGTCGTGGAGTGGTCTCTACGGTCGCGAGCGCTCCGTGTATGTCGGCGGCGCGCCGGGTCCGGTCCTCGCCGATGAGGCCTATCTCCGGGAATCGATCCTGGAGCCGACGCGCAAATTAGCGGCGGGTTTCCATACCGGCGAGCAGGCCATGCCCAGTTACGCCGGCATCCTGAGCGAGGAGGAGTTGAAGTCGGTGATCGAATACATCAAGTCGCTGCGGTGAGATCTGGCCCGGGTCGTTGACCCCGGGGCCGGAGGGCTCCATGCTGCGGGTGATGAACTTGAAGGTGACGCGTGGCCAAATCATTGCCCGGGGGCTTTCCAATCGCTGCCCGAATTGCGGGGCGCGGTCGCTCTTCAAGGAAGGGACGCTGTTCGAGGTGAACCCGGATTGCCGCGAATGTGGACTCAAGATCGAGCGGGATGAGGGCGGTTTTCTGGGGGCGCTGTCCCTTAACTACGGGGTGACGCTGGTCGCCTTCGTGACGCCGGTGATGCTCCTCGCGGTCTTTGGGGTGTTTTCCTTCCAAACGGCGGCGATTGTGGGCGGCATTGGCGCGATCGGGTTTCCCGCGCTGTTCTACCGATCCTCGCGGAGCTGGTGGCTCATGAATTACTATCTGGTGCTGCCGCAGCACCTCCCGGCCAATCTTCCCCCGGTGGCGCAGGGAGAGGACGAGAACGTTTGAGTGCGGATTTCGGAAGGCGGGGTGCGGAACGGGCGGTCCGGCGACCCGGCCGGTGGACGTAGACCCACGTCTGGCGACGAGGGGTCGAAATCGCGTGTTGTTGCGCATCCGTGACCTGATCGTCGCGAACGGGTAACGTCTGGGGGTTAGGTTTCGGGTGCTCGCTGGCCGGCCTCGCCGCCGGATGGGCCCCTCTCTTGCAACTAGCACTCGTTACCGAAACCTACGCTCCCGAAATCAACGGCGTCGCCATGACGCTGGGCCGGCTGGTGGACGGCCTCGATCGTCGCGGGCACAAGCTCACGATCATCCGCCCGAGTCAGCGGCATGAGTCGCCCAAGTGCACGGTCACGCAACGTTTGGCGGGCGAGCAGATCCGGCTCCCCGGCTTTCCGCTCCCCGGCTATCCCCAATTGCGGATTGGTTTCCCCGCGCGCAGCCGGCTGATCCGGACCTGGAAGCAGCGGCGTCCGGACCTGGTGCATGTGGCCACGGAGGGTCCCTTGGGATCGTCGGCCATCTCCGCCGCCCAGGCGCTTGGGATTCCGGTCACCTCCAGTTTTCACACCAACTTCGACCAGTACACACGTGATTACCGGCTCGGCTGGCTGAAGCCCCTGGTCGCGGCGTGGCTGCGCCGCTTCCACAATCGCACGCTTCGGACCTTTGTGCCGACGAATGACCTGCGGGACCGCCTGGCGGTGGAGGGCTATCTGAACCTGCGCATCCTTTCCCGCGGGGTCGACACCACGCTGTTCGCGCCAGAGCGGCGGGATGCCGGACTGCGGGCCTCCTGGGGAGCCGGCCCGGAGGATGTGGTGGTGGTCCACGTCGGACGGATGGCCGCGGAGAAGAACTATCCGCTGCTGTTCCGCGCGTTTGAGGCGATCAAGGCGGTGGAGCCCCGCGCGCGTCTGGTCCTCGTGGGTGACGGACCGATGCTGGCGGTGTACCAGCGGCAGCATCCGGACGCGATCTTCACCGGCTTCTACACCGGGATCAATCTGGCGCGCCACTACGCCTCGGGAGACATGTATCTGCATCCCAGTTACACGGAGACCTTTGGCAATGTGGTGACCGAGGCCCTGGCGAGCGGTCTGGCGGTGGGGGCCTTCAATTACGCCGCGGCCCGCGAGTTCATTCAGGATGGCAAGAACGGCCTGTCCTGCGCGCCAGCGGACGAGGCCACCTTCATCGCCAACGCGGTTCGGCTCGCCCGAGATCCGGAGTTGCGCCGCCGGTGTGCCCTCGCAGGGCGCGCGACGGCGCAGACTCTCTCGTGGGACGCCGTCATCGACGGCTTTGAGCGGGACCTGCTGCAGGCCCGGGACGAGTTCCGCTCGCCACCGGAAGTGGCTGCACAGGTCGCGGCCAATGCCCTTTCCCCTTCGTCATGAGCAAATCGATCCTTCACGTCCGCTCAGCCATCCTCTCGGATGTGCATTTGGGAACGCCGCACTCCAAAGCCGACGAGGCGGTCCACTTTCTCAAGCACGTGCGCTGCGAACGGCTCTATCTTAACGGGGATATCATCGACGGATGGCGCCTGCGGCGGGATGGACGCTGGACCAAGTCGCACACGCGCTTTGTGCGCCGGGTGCTGACCATGGCGCAGAAGAAGGACACGGAGGTCGTCTACCTTCGCGGCAACCACGACGACTTTCTCGGGCGCCTGCTGCCGATGCGTTTTGAGCGGATCCAGGTGGTCGAGGACATTGTGGTCGAGACCCCGCATGGGCGCTACCTCATGCTGCACGGCGACGTCTTTGACGGCGTGGTGAAGAACATGGTGTTTCTCGCCCACCTCGGTGACGCAGGCTACGCGCTCCTCCTCCGGCTCAATCGCGTGTACAACGCGTTCCGACGTCTGCGCGGCAAGGAATACTTCTCCCTCAGCAAGGCGATCAAGGCCCGCGTGAAGCAGGCGGTGAGCTTCATCGGAAAGTTCGAGGATCAGGTCGCCGCGCTTGCGCGCAGCCGGGGCTGCGTCGGGGTGATCTGCGGCCACATCCACACGCCGGCGGACAAGATGGTCGACGGGATCCACTACCTTAATTCCGGGGACTGGGTGGAGTCGATGAGCGCGATTGTGGAGCATCTCGATGGGCGCTTTGAGCTGATCGCTTTCGATGAGTTTGTCCGGCGGTTCCCCATGGACCGCGGGGCTGGCACCGAAGGCGCGGATGACGCGGGCGATGATTTGCCGCTGCCCGGCGAACTCCAGGCGTCGGTGGCTCTTTTGACGTGAGCACCCGGCGCATCCTGGTCCTGTCGGCCAGCTACGGCGAGGGCCACAACTCCGCCGCGCGTGCCCTGCACGCGGCGTTTGGCGAGATTCCCGGCGTTGAAGTCCGGATGGAGGACCTCTTTGCGGAGGTCGCGCCGCGGCTCGACCGACTCTCCCGCAAGGGCTATCTCGGCCTGATCAATCACGCGCCCTGGGCGTGGAAGGCGGCCTACGGCTGGCTCGATCGATCCTCGCTCGCCACGCATCTGTTCGAAGGCATGTTCGCGCACCGGGCGGCCCTGTTGCGTCATCTCCAAAGCTTCCGGCCGGATGCGGTGTGCAGCACGTACCCGGTCTATGCGTGGCTTTTCGCGCAGCTTCGGCAGCGTGGCGTCAAGGTACCGCCGATCTACACGATTGTGACGGACGCGCTGACGATCAATTCGCTCTGGCATCGCGCTCCGGCCGAGCGCTGGTTCGTGACTGACGAGGGATCGGCGGCGGCGCTGCAGCGGGCGGGTTTGCCGCCGTCGCGCGTGACGGTCTCCGGCTTTCCCGTGGCGCTCAATTTTGCCGACCGGACGCCTGAGCTGGTGCCACCCGAGGTGAAGGCGGGCGCACCGCAGCGGATTCTCTACATGATCAACTCCGGCAATGCGTCGGTGTTGCAGACCGCGGAGCGCCTCATGGGCCAGTCGGGGCGTGAAGTGACGATCACCGCGGGCCGCAATGACGAGCTGAAGAAGAGACTCGAGCACCTGGCCAAGGGGGCACCGGCCCGCGTGGAGGTGCTGGGCTGGACGAAGCGGGTGCCGGAGCTGCTGATGACGCACCACCTGGTGATCAGCAAGGCGGGCGGTGCGACCACGCAGGAGTCGATTAATGCGCTGTGCCCCATGATCGTGAACCAGATCGTGCCGGGTCAGGAGGAGGGGAATTGGGAACTGTTGAAGACGCAGGGTGCCGGTGCCCATGCGGAAACGCCCGACGCGATTGCGCTGACGGTGGACGCCGCGTTTGCTGATGGCGGCGCGCAGCTCGCGCGCTGGCGTCAGGCACTCAAGACCCTGGCTCGGCCGGCGGCGGCGCGGGCTATCGCCCGCCAGGTCCTGGAGGAAAGCGCCGCGGGCGTCCTAGCTCAGGCCTCGGGCAGGACGCGGCGGTCCGAGTCGCCGATAAACGCCACCTGAGCGACGCGCCAGCCGTCGGCGGTCAGGGTCCAGCGTTGGCGCTCGCGGTAGTGGACCCGCCAGCGCTGGGTCTGGCCGGTCGCCGGGTCCTTTTCGCGCCGAATCATGGTCTGGGTGATTTCGACGGTCGCCTCCTTCCCGCTGGCATCGATGAGATCGATCTGCGTATCCAGGGATTCGATCTCGATGCGGGCGAAGAGCGCACGGGTACGGGCGAGGTAGGCCTCGCGCTCGACGATGACGCCTGACCGGTCCACGACATGCCAGCCTTCGGTTCCCCAGTGAACGATGCCGTCGGCATTGCGGGCGAGGATGGCGGTCCGAATATCGGCGAGGCGCGCCGGAATCTGTTCCTTGGCTTCCTGCGCGGTCAGCGGCGCGGTGAGCAGGGCGGCGACGAGGCAGAGCAGGCGTGGAACGAAGGAGGGACGCATGGGGTTCGGGAGAGGAATCGGCGCGAACAGGCCTGCGCTTGAGCGCCGGATCGGAACGGGGCGAGCCCTCAGAACTCGCCGGTGCCGCCCCTGAACTTCTTGCGTGTAGCCGCTCCGAAGCGGGTGCCGGCCTTCTTCATCGCAGCGAGATGGGTCGAGTCGCTGTTCCCGGTGGCGTCGAGCCCGGCGGCGATGACGGTGTTGCACTCGTTGTCGTCCATGAAGCGCGTGGCCTCGAGCAGTCGCTTTTGGCCGTCGCGGGGGATCACGATGAAACCGTGCTTGTCCGCGTGGAGGAGCTGACCCGGCTTGATGCGGGTGCCGAAGACCTCGACCTCCACGCCCCAGCGCAGGGGCCAGCAATAGGCGTGGCTGACGGCGAGGCGGCGGGCGAGGGCCTTGAATCCGACGGCCTTCATCTCGTCGAGATCGCGGACGGCGCCGTCGGTGATGGTGCCCACGCAGCCGAGGGCCCGCGCGTTGGTGGCCCCCACCTCGCCCCAGAAGGCGCCGTGGCAGCGGGGGCGGTCGGCGTCCTGGATCACGACGATCTTGGGGCCGGGGATCGAGGCGAGGTACTCGCGGTAGCGGACGAAGTTGTCGGGCTGGTCCTGAATCACGCGCCGGTCACCGCCGCCGATCACGGCGGTGACGGCGTAGCCGATCATCGGCCCCATCTCGGGCATGAAGTCACGGGTCTCCTCCGCGTTGACGATCGCGAGCGGGTCGGCGCGGGAAATCTGCTCGAGGGCGTTGGCGATCGAGGGAGAGTTCCAGCGACGCAGCTTCTGCAGATCGCCCACGCGGAGGAGGGACATGACGGGAAACCCGGGCGGGGTGGGGAACCGCGCTTACTTCCAGGCGGACGGATCGAAGACGGTCGCGGCGATGTAGCGGAACGGCTTGGCGCCGGGCTGGACCGCGTTGTTCCAGTAGTAGATCAGGATGAGTTTGCCGTCGGGGCGCTGGGCCATCACGGGATAGCCGACATCGCGATTGGCCCCGTCACCGGTGCGCAGCGGGATTTCATTGCCCCAGGATTTGCCATTGTCCGCGCTGAAGCGGAGGGCCATGCGGGAGCCGTACATGCTGCGGTAGGCGTAGGCGAGGGCGAGGCGGCCGTCCTTGAGGCGGACGAGGGCCGGAGGCGAACCGCCGTGGCCGGTGTCGGCGACCGGATCCTTCATGCGCTGCCAGGTGGCGCCATTATCCGTGGACAGATGGGCGGTCATCAGGTCGAGGCTGGTGCCGGTGCGGGTGCGGATCGTGGTGAAGAGCTCCGTGGGCGAGAGCCGCTCGGAGGAGGGCATGATGTCGAAGCCGGCATGTTCCTCGCCGAGGTAGCTGAGGAACTGCCAGGTCATGCCGCCATCGGTGGTGCGCACGCTGGCGACGCGGCCTTCCTTCTTGTTGGCCTTGGCGGTCGTGATCAGGGCGGTGAGGCTGCTCTTGCCATCAACGAAGTAGTCGTTGCGCGTGGCCACGCCGGCGGTTCCGAGATTCGGGAAGGTGAAGGGACCGTTCCAGGATTTGCCCTTGTTGTTGGAGTGGTAGAAGATCGAAGGACCGTCGTCGTTGTTATTGAGACGGACGAGGGCGAGGACGAACTCCGGGTGGGTGAAGTCCATGGGTTGGTCGAGCGGCTTGGCCGCGACGGCCTTGTCGGCCTCGATGGTGTGGTCGTAGGCGATGGCCTTCTGGCCGGCGTCGTAGGCGTCCTCGATCGCCCACGTCTTGCCGCCGTCGAGGCTGCGCGCGTACTTGTGGCGGGCGGTCTTCTGGTCGTAGGTGTGCAGGCCGCGGGTCTCGGCGTACTTGGCCTCGACGAAGCCGACCAGGATTTCGTTGTTCCACATCCAGATGCCGCCGTTGGCGGGCCAGGCGGCGAAGCGGCCGTCCTGCTGGTAAAGGATCGAGTGCTCAATGGCGGCGCCGGTGGGGGCGGCGGGCGTCTGGGCCCGGGCCGGCAGGGCGGCGCCGAGACCGAGGACGAGGGCGAGGAAGGTGGATCGGATCGCGAAGGACTTCATGGCAGGGGTGGGCTGGCGTTGGCGGGACGCGGGAAGCGTCCGCAGGAGGAGGGTGGGAGCGATCGCGGCAGGGGTGGCCGGATCCTGTTCAGGGGAATGAACCGTTTTTGCTAAAACGTTTTAGGATTCTCAAAAGCAAACGAGGTGAGTCAACCCCGAAAGGAGGCTGAGGGTGGTTCTGGCGGGGAAGCGGGAGGGGAGGAGCTTCGAACCAGAAGGTCGCGCAGAGACGCAGAGGCGCAGAGAAAACCTCGGACCGTGGTCTCGGAAATCGAAGATGATGCGGTAATCAAACGGAGAGTTGTCCCCTGGTTTCCGATTACTCTCCGCGGCTCCGCGACTCGGCGCGATTTCTGTTCCGTCGGGGATTCCTCTTACTGGCGGATCCAGGCTTCGTTGAAGACGGCGTGCTTGATCGACTTGCGGTCGTCGGCGTCGAAGTGGCTGAAGGACGCGTGGATCAGGCCGTCGCGGCCGAGGATTATGGCCGGGTAGTGGGAACGGACCTTGGGGTCGTCCATTAGCGCGCGCTGGTAGGGCCAGGTCTTGCCGCCATCCTCGGAGAGGGCGACGGTCAGCCGGCTGCGGCCGGTCTCGGTGTCGTTGTTGATGAGCACCCAGTGGCCGTTGGGCAGAGTGATGATGTCGCAGCCGGTGCCGGAGTTGACCAGAGCGGAGTCCTGCACGAGGGACCAGGTCTGGCCCTGATCGGTGGAGCGGCTGACGTGGAGGCGTTTGGGGGCGGGGCCGTTGTCACGCATGTAGGCCACGAGTTCGCCCGTGGCGGTTTGCGCGATGGCGGGCTGGATGTTGCCGGCGCCGACGAGGGGCGTGCTGGTGTGCCAGTTGACGCCACCATCGTCCGTGTACGCCATGAGGGACATGCTGAAGCCGTCCGAGTAGAGCGGGATGATCATGCGACCGCTGGCGGTGAAGAAGGGCTTGTTGCGGGTCTGCCAGCCCATGCGGCGGAAGTAGGGATAGCCCAGCTGGGTTTCGTCCGTGGAGCCATCGAGCTGGGGCACGCGGCCGGCGCGCTTCATGTCCTCGCCCTTGGCGAGGGAGATGATGCGCGCGCCCTGCGCGGCCCAGCGCTCGCCCTGCGACGCGAGGGCTGGATCGGCGGCGAGGTAGGCGGCGTAGTCCTTGACCTGCTTTTCGACGGACGCGACGAAGGGGTCGCCGGGCTGGATGCCCCGCTCGGTCTTGCCGCCGGGCTTGAGCAGGAGGGAGTCCTGCCAGGTCCAGCGGGGCGCGCCGTCGGTATTCAGATAGTCGGTACTGAGCTGGTACTTGAGGAGGGACGTTTCCCACTGGTTGGCGATGATGGTGATCCACATCAGCCAGAGCCGGCCCTGGGGATCGAGGAAGAGGATCGGGTTGCAGTCGGGGAACTCCTTCACATCGGCCATCACGAACGGCGCGCTCCACGTCGTGGCACCCTTCTTCTTGCGGGCGCCCATGACCACGACGTCATCGGCCCAGCGTTCGCCGCTGCCCTGAAACCAGCCGGCGAGGAGGTCGCCGTTGGGGAGCTCAACGAGGGTCGAGCCATGCGCGTGCTGGTCCTGTACGGGGAAGATCAGCTCGGTCCGTTGCAGCGGGGCCTGTGCTAAAGCGTTTTGGCAAAAGAGCCCAAAAAGCAGGCCGAGGGTCGTCAGGGCAAAGCGCAGCGAGTGGCCGCAGAAGGGGCGTTTCATGGGTGAAGGCGGGGTTAGAGCGAGGCGGGGTAGGCGGGTTCTGTAGGCCCTTGTAACCCGGCGGGTCAAGCTTGGGTGGATTCGCTTCGGGCGGCCGGTGTTCCCGCGTTGATCTGGTCGGGCCTGAAAGCTCTCGTGGCGAAAACTGGCGGAGAGGGAGGGATGGGTGCCGCAGGTGCGGCCGTGCTACGCACTCGCCGACGCAGTCGGCGCCCGGCTTCGCTCCGCTTCGCCGAACCCCAAGGGGTTCTCATCCCTCCATCTGGGACACTCCTGTCGTTAGGGTAGCTCGCGGTTAGCGAACGCCTTTAAGCGAAAACTGGCGGAGAGGGAGGGATTCGAACCCCCGGGACCTTGCGGCCCACCGCATTTCGAGTGCGGCGCGATCGACCACTCTGCCACCTCTCCGGACGTGAAGGCGAAAACGTAGGCTGCGGCGGGGAAAACGGAAGCAGATTTTTAAGGGCCCCCGGTTTGGGCCTCTGGCCACGACGGGCAGAGCTAGCCGGGCTTTGGGGCTATTTGCGGCGCAACGACTTCAGCGGCTTGCGAGGCTCCGACGCGGGCTGCTCCTCGAGCGCAACTCTCCGGAGTCCCAAGACCTCCCGACCTAGGTGCGGGCCGAGGCTCGCCCCGTTTCCCGGGTCCCTGCGAGGGCGATCGACTCCAGCCAGGCGAGGCGCTGCTCCGGCCGGGGGGCCAGCCGCACCGGAGGCTGGGCCAGCACGAGGGCATCACCTTCGCGCACCAGCCAGCCCCAGCCGTTCGGGACTTCGTGGGCGGCCATGATGTCCGGTTCGGTCACGAGATAGAGCAGGTCCGCCGCCTGGTAGCTGTGCAGCCGGGAAAACTTGATCGAGGTCAGGAGCTTTTGCTGGAGCCCCTCAAGCTCGTGCTCGAGTCCGTGGAGCGTGTCATGACGCAGCCCCGCAAAATCGTAGCTATCAAACTCCGGGAAAAGGGATTCCCCGCGACGCAGGTCAGGTCGATGGCTGGCGACGGCCGCGCGCAGTGCCTGCACCCGCGCGGCGAGGGCGGCGGCCTGCGTGCGGGTCGCCGGCTCATCGGCCTGATCGCGGAGGAAATCGGCCCGGCCCTGCTTGCATTCGAACAGGGCAACCCGGCCCTCTTTCCCCACCGGATGGCGCGAGGTCGCGGCCACATCCGCGCGATAGCCACTGTGGGGAATGCGGACCTCGACTCCGGCGATCACGAGCCCGGCGCCGCGCGCCCAGGTGAGGGCGAGACGCTTGAGCGTACGGTGGGCCTGCGTTTCGCCGGAGGACATGGGATCGGACCCATCGCACCGACGAAGCGGCGGCGATCGCAAGCGTGAAACGCGGCGGAGCCAAGCAGGCTTTGTTGGCCGTTCGATTCGGGTCTCCACGCGGATCGCGGTACTTGGAGTACTCAATGAGTCAAAACAGGCCTCGCGCAGAGACGCGGAGCTGCAGAGAAAAACCGCCCAGCGCTGACCGCCCTTTCTGAACTCTGCGCCTCGGCGTCTCTGCGCGATTTCCCAGTCTGAAGCCGGTGACGAAAAGTGCAATCGGCCGGACGCCAGAAATGGGCGCACGCAAAACCCAGCCGCCTCGCATTGGCGACCTACGGACGCGACTACTTGGCCGGGACCGCTTCGAGCGTGCCGAAGCTGCCGGCGGGCGCGGGGAGGACGCGGCCGATCTCCTGCAAGCGGTAGCCGAAGCCCGCGCCGCGGATGGTGGTGAGATCGAGGTGGCCGTCGCGGCGGCGGTAGAGGCCCTCGTGGATGCGGGCCTCGGCCCGGGAGGCCTCGGGGTAGAATTGGGAGGCGTTGGCCTCAACGCCCATGATCGTGCCGACGTGCGCGGCCAGCTGGACGTGCGGAAGCATCGCCAGCATCGGGTTGGTGAGGTCCTGCACCATCAGGGTCATGCCGTGGGCCTTGGCCCAGCAGGCACTCAGCAGGGCGCCGGTCTGGGTCTTGCAAGTCTTCAAGGCGACGCCGCTCCAGCCCAGCTCGCGGCCGCGGGCGACGTGTTTCCAATCGTGCGCGCTCTCGTCCATGAACAGCGGTTTGCGCGCCGAGATGCCGTGCACGTCGATCGGGAACTTGTGGAGATCGTAGGGAAAAGGCTGCTCCACGTAGAGAATGCTGCCGTAGATCCGCGGATGCTCGAGCAGCAGCCGGTCGAGAATATCGATCACATACTGCGGGTCGCGGGCGGTGCAGTTGAAATCGGCGGTCAACCACGGGACGTCGAGCTCAGCGGCGATCTTGCCGATGCGCACGGCGCGGGCGTAGTCCCACGCGGCATCGTCGCCGCGCAGCTTGAATTTCAGGCAGCGCAGGCCGTCACGGCGGATCCAGTCGCGGAGGAGGACGGGGTAGTCATCGTTGGGCTCCTGACCGGTGAGGTCCTCCGGCCCGATCGCGTCGACGCCACCGATCATGTGCCACACGGGGATGCGGACGGGGACCGGACTGACGAAGAAATCGCGAGGGTAAAGCCCGTCAAAGGAAACGGAGGTGCCCTCGGCTGGGACGAGGTAGTCGGCGAGATCCCGGTTCAGGTGGTCGGGGCCGTACATCTGGTACACCGGCTTTCCGCCGAGCTGGCCGAAGGCATCGTGCAGCGCGAGGTCGAAGGCGGAGCAGCAGACCAGCGCGGCCAGCCAGGGCATGGGCTCGTCGAGTCCGCGTGAGGCGTTCAACTCGTCGAGCAGCCCTGGCAGGACGTCGCGCTGGAAGGCGTGCCCGACCTCGATCACATCGCCCATCACGTCGAAGCTCGCCCAGCGCTCCGCCAGCTGGAGGGAAAACGTGTGCATGACCTGCTCGCGCACCTCATAGCTGAGGGCGCTGGGCCAGACCCATGTGACGGAGAGGGGCGTCTCGCCCCAGCCCTCGACCTCGCGTCCATCGCGACCACGCACCCGGACGCAGACGCGGGCGCAGTTCACCCGGGTGACGACCTCCCGTCCAAACTTGAGGGGCATCCGGTTCGTGACCGGAAGGACGTACACGGAGGCCCCGATGGGGCGGAAGTCGGTCGGGTGGGACATGGGGAGGAGGACCAGCGACGGAGGCGGCGGCCGGGCTTAGGCCAGGGGCTTGCCCTTGGTTTCAGGGGCGAGCCAGATGACGATGACGCCGACGAGATAGATGCAGGAGAGAACGGAGAAGGCGTTGGCCGTGGACTGCAGGATCGGTGTGCCCTCGCGGGAGAACAGACCGGTGAGATTGGCCAGCTGGAGCGAGCCGATGGCGGCGAGCAGGCGGCCGATGTTGTAGCAGAAGCCCTGGGCCGTGGCGCGGACGCTGGTCGGGAAGAGCTCGGGGAAGTAGAGCGGGAAGAATCCGTAGAACGCCGCGGTGATGCCACCGATGAGGAAGGTGGTCACGTAGAACCAGGAGCCCACGTTGCCGTCGGCGGCGAATTCATTGGTCTGGAAGAACAGCAGGGCGGCGCCGAGGCTGAGCAGACACAGCGCGGTGTAGGTCGAGCGGCGGCCGAAGCGGTCGGCGGCGATGGCGGCGATGAAGGCCATCGTGATGGCGCCGAGCGCCGTTGTGATGACGGTGTGCTCGATGATGGGGAAGGAGCCGGGCGGCACGAGGCCGCTGGCCCAGCGGGCGGCCTGCTGGGTGGAACCCCAGGTGCCCATCAGCGCGATGCCGGCGAGCACGGAGCCCAGCAGCAGGTGCTTCATGATGAGCTTGCGGTCCGCCTGCGAGCCCGCGCTGGCGTCGGTCGAACGGCCGAGGTAGCGGCGAAGGGGGAGTAGGAAGCCCCAGAGGACGACCACCGTGCCGACGATCGTGATCACGAAGGCGATCCCGCCGCCGAAGGGAGACATCGGCGACCAGGCCCAGATGACGATCAGGGCCATGACCGAGGCGGCAAGGACGCCAAGGAGGTCAACCGTGGCCCAGTTGGAGGTCCGGCCCGAGTTCTTTTCCTCGAGCCACTTCGGGGACTCGTCGACGAAGAGACGGATGAAGAAGATGATGATGGCCGGGGCCGCACCGCTGATCGCGAGGAAGCGCCAGGCGCGGTTGTGGAGGAGGTAGTCCGCGGTTTCCTGACCGACGCCGATCATGCCGAGGAAGGAAGTGACCTGGGCGATGGACTCGTTGAGCTTGAGACTGATCAGGCCGGTGAGCAGGAAGCCGACGTTGGCGGCGGCGCCGATCATGCCGGCGATCCACGCGCGGTTGCGATTGCCCCAGATCTCGTTGACCAGGGCGACGCCGAGGGCCCATTCGCCACCCATGCCGAGGGAGGCGATGAAGCGCAGGCCGGCGAACTGCCATGGCTCGGTCACGAAGGCGCAGACGCCGGTGAAGATCGCATAGGTGAAGATCGCGAGGGACATCGCGCGCACGCGGCCCAGTTTGTCACCCAACCAGCCGAAGAGCACGCCGCCGGTGGCTGCGCCGACCAGGAAGACCGCGATGATCACGGTGAACCACTGGCCGCGCACGATCGGGCTCTCATTGGGCAGCAGGTCCTGCAGGGCGGGATTGCCGATGAGTGGGAAGAGGCCCATCTCGAACCCATCGAACAGCCACCCGAGGATGGCGGCGATGAGGGCGGGGATCGCGCCGCGGTTGAATTTCTCTTTGTCAGACATGGGGAGGTGAGGTGTTTGGGCTCCGTTTCGATCTGCGGCACCCGTCAGGGGCGCCGGCGGCGAACGAAGAGGTAATAGAAATTAGGCCGAGGGATTTGCCGCTGTCGACGATGGTTTATGGGGCCGAGGCGGCGGTGGCGGAGGTCTCCTGGCCCACGAGGGGCTGGGTGATCCGCAGGTAGGCAAAAAGGTCACGCAGCTGGGCGTCCGTCAGGCCATCGAGGAGGCCGTCCGGCATGAGGGAACGGCCCATGCCCTGCAGGGCGGAGATCTGGCTCCGCTCCACGGGAATGCTGATGCCGGCCATGTCGCGCAGGACGATCCGTTCAGCGTCCTGGGAAGCGAGGAAGCCGGTGTGGGTGGCGTCTTCCTTGGTCGTGAGGATGTAGGGCTCGTAGCCTTCGCGGATCTCGGCGTTCGGATTCACGATGTTGAGCACGAGCGTGGCGATGTCCTCGCGCTGGTAGGACGTCAGATCGGGGCCCAGTTCGCCGCCCTTGTTGTGGAGGCGGTGGCAGGCGTAGCACTGCTGGGCGTAGATCTCACGGCCGGCGTAGGGGCTGCCGCGGCCCTCGCGGATGACCTTCACGATGCGGCTGATCTCGCGTTCGGTTTCCTCCGGCATGACGACCACCTTGGCGCCGAAGGCCTGGTCCACGCGGGCGCCAAGGGCGCCGTTTTCGACGAGGCGAAGCTTGTCCTGCATCTCACGGGGCACCGCACTGGCCGCGAAGGTCCCGGCCTGGATGGCATCGAGCATGGCCTCGGCGCTGACGCGACGGCTGGAGAGCACGGAGAGCACGATGGTCTGCTCGTTGGCGGGCAGCGTGGAGAAGACGGCAAGGAGGGCGTTGATCAGGGCCGGCTCCGGGTAGGCGGCGGCGGCGCCGAGCACGGCGGGCCGGAGCTCGGGATTGGCCTCCGTGACGAGACGGGTCAGGACGGCTGCGGCCGGGGCGTAGGGGACCTCGCCGAAGGTGGTGGCGAGGCGAACGCGCTCAATCACGGGCGTGGCGGGATCGGCGAGGCGAGCGAGGGCTTCGGTGAGGGCTGCCGGGTCCCGTTGGCGAACCTTGAGGGCGAGCGAACCGCCGCCGGCCTTGACCATGGCATCGACCAGCGCGGGTGGCATGGCGGGGAGGGCGCGGCCCTCGAAGGCCTGTTCGAAGCCGGCGATCAACTCGCGGCGGCTCTCGCCCTCGGGGGCGAGGTTCAGCAGGCGGGCACCGGCGAGAAGGTTCTCGGTGCCGCCCGCGGCCGCAAGGCGGCGCATGAGACGCGAGGCGAGGTGCTTCTGCACCAGGGCGCGGGACCAGAGGGAATTCTCGGAGGCCGAGGCAAACAGGCCGACGACCGCATCGCGATCCGTGGCGACCTTGCTTTCGAGGGCCCACCAGAGCTGCAGCGGGATGTAGGGATCGCCGGCGTCCTCATCGTGGGAAACGAGGACCTCGATCAGGGGCAGGGCGCTGGCGGCGGGCAGGCGCTTGGCGGTCGCGGCGAGCTGGCTGCGGGTTTCGACGTGGGTTTCGCGGGCGGCCATCTCGACCAGGGCTTGGGCGATGCGCGGGCTGACCTCGGCGCGGTCGCCGAGCAGGCGCACGGTCCAGGCGCGGACGTAGGGATCCGGATGAACCAGGAGTTCGGTCGCGACGTCATCGTTGAAACCGCCGCTCAGGTTAAGGGCCCAGAGCGCCTCGAGGGAGAGCTGGCCAACGGTGCGGGCGGCCAGGAGGGCGCGGAGCGGGGCGATCACCGAAGGATCGCGGCGGTCGCCCAGGACTTGGAGCACCGTCTCGCGAATCCAGCGATTCTCGCTGCGCAGGAGGTCAACCAATTCGGCGGACGACGTCTGCAGATAGTTGAACGGAGCGTAGCCGGCGCGGGCATCGGCGGCACGGATCCGGTAGATGCGGCCGTCCTCCTTGGTGATCTGACCCTCGTGGTTCCGGTAGTGATTGACCTGCACGTCATGCCAGTCGGCGACGTAGATCGCGCCGTCGGGACCGTGCTTGATGTCGACCGGGCGGAAGCGGCGATCGCTCGAGCGGATCACGGTGTCGACATCCCGGGTGGCGAAGGTGGCGCCGGTGGACGTGACCTCGGAGAGCGGCAGGTAATTGTTCATCGGGTCGATGCCGATGAGCTTGCCGTGGTAGCGCGCGGGGAGGGCGCCGCCCTGGTAAATGATGAAATTGTGGGTGAAGCGCGCGACCTCCGGGTGGGGCATCGCGGGGAAGTAGCCGAAGGCGTAGGGATTCGAGAGCTCGCCGTGCTTGTCGAAGCCCTTGCGGAGGTAACCGCCCTGAACGTAGTGAAAGCCGCGGGTGTTGCCGCCATTGTGACCGGAGAAGACGCGTCCCTTCTCGTCGATCTCGACGCCGAAGGTGTTGCCGCCGCCTTCCGCGTAGACCTCGAAGCGGGCGGATTCCGGGTGGTAGCGCCAGATGCCCTGGCCGGTGATGTGGACGAGGGGCTCGTTATCGATGCCCGGGCGCACGATATCCGCTGAGACCGTGGAGCCGACGGCGCCGTAGAGCCAGCCGTCGGGGCCCCAGCGGAGGGAGTTGGCGAGCGAGTGGGTGTCCTCGATGTTGAAACCATCGATCTTCACCACCGGCGGGCCATCCGGGATGTCGTCGTTGTTCGCATCGGGATAGTAGAGCAGCTGGGGCGGGGAGAGCACCCAGACGCCGCCGCGGCCGCGGACGACGGAGCTGGTGATGTTGAGGCCCTCAATGAAGGTCTTCTCGGATTCGAAGGAGCCGTTGCCGTCGCGATCCTCGAAGATGGAAATCCGGTCCTTGCCGCGGAAGGGCGCCAGTTCGGGTGTGTCGTAGGGTGGGGCGGGCTTCTTCTTGTCGTAGATGATGCGCCAGACGCTGTCGCGGGCGACGGCGGTGAGCCCGGCGGGCTCGGGGTACTGGAGGTACTGGACGACCCACATGCGGCCCCGTTCGTCGAAATTGAGGAAAACGGGCTGCGCGACGGTGGGTTCCTGCAGGATGAGGTCGACCGCGAGATCCTCCGGGGAGCGGAGCTGGTTCGGACCTTCGCGACGAGTGGGCAGGCCGGCCGCCCAGTAGATGCCATTGCGCAGCAGGGTGGTGAAGGCCGGCTGGGCGAAGTCGGAAGGCAGACCGAGTGCGACGTAGAAAGTCTTGCCGCCGCCGGGTCGGTTGTAGGTCCAGGCGAGGGGCTCGGTGGGCTGATCGGGGATCGTGCCGCTCAGGACGGGGTCGGCTCCGGCGCGAAGGGGGGAGTTGCGGTAGAGCCAGGCCTCGGAGTTGAAGGGGAGTTGGACCCCGTCGAGCAGGGGATGCTCGGCCTTGGCGGCGGTCACGCGGAGCACGGGACCATGGCCATAGTGATTGCTGTAGTTGCCGCCGATCACGTCGGCGTCCCAGGTGGCCCACTGGGCGTAGCCGGCGGGCAGGGTGCGGCCGGCGGCGGGCGAGAAAGGATGGCTGGCGGTGCGAATGCCGACGACGGGCTTGCCGGATTCGACGTAGCGGCGGATGACCGCCAGTTGTTCGGGGAGCAGGGGACGGCGGCGGACGCTGATCAGCAGCACATCGGCGCTGTCGAGTTCGTTGAGCCGGTCGAAGGTGGTGTTGTCCAGACCACCGGCGCCCTCCAGCACGACGACATTGAAGTCCTTCTGCAGATGCGCGGCAGCGAAGGCCGGCAGGGTGCGGGCGGTCTCGTACTCATCCTCGGCGATCAGCATCACCAGCTTTTTTCTGGTGGGCTCAGCTTGGGCGAGGGCGGTGACGGCGGCGCCCAGCGAGGCGAGGCCGACGCAGGCCAGGAGGAGGGATTTTTTGAGAAACGAGGGCGTCATAGCGAAGGGTCCTTACGTGAAGCGGATCCGGCCCGTGCCGGGCCGGATCCGCCGGGGAGAGAAAGAGGGCGCGGCCTGCTCGCAGGCCGCGCCCAGGATGAGATCAGGGAAACCGACTTACAGGCGGAAGTTCATGCCCAGATTAACCAGCGGGCTCATTTCCTTGATGTTGCGGGCGCGACCACCGAACCACTCCGAACCGGAATCCGGCTCGTCGAAGATGTTGTTGAAGTCGAGGTAGGCGTCGATCTTGTCCGTGACGCGGTACATGGTCTTCAGGTCGACGGTGCGACGGCGGATCGTGTACCACAGGCGGGACTGGTTCGCATTGTAGGAGCTGAGGAACTCGTCCGTGTAGTTGTACTGGACGCGGACCGTGAGCTTGCCGCGGATGTAGGAGATACCACCGTTGGCGGTCATCGGATTGAAGCCGGGGACCTCGCTGGTGGACTGGAGGCCGCCGCCGCTCTCGTAGTCACCCTCGATGTCCATCTTCGTGTACGTCGCGAAGGCGCCGAAACCGCTCCAGAAGCCGGGCAGGTTCGTGAACTGCTGGTTGTAGTTCAGCTCGATACCGCGCACGCGGGCGGAACCGCCGTTGTACTGGGTGGTGAGCTGGTAACCGGCGTAGTTGCCATCGAAACCGTTGTCGCTGCCCTGCGGCACGATCGCGCCGCCAGCCGTGTAGATGAAGCGGCTGATTTCCTTGAGGAAGAGGCCAACGGAAACCACACCCGCGGGCTCGAAGTAGTACTCGGCGCTCAAGTCGAAGTTATTGGCCTTCTGGGCCTTGAGGTTCGGGTTGCTGGTCGAGATCGTCTGGCTGTCGTCGTTCACCGTGGTGCGCGGGATCAGCTGACCGATGGACGGGCGGCCGATGTTGGTCGCATAGCTCAGGCGCGTGATCAGGTTCGGGATCGGGGTGTACTTGAAGTGCAGACCGGGGAACACGTCCTGAACGTCGCCCTCGGAAGTCTGGCGACCGCTGTACTCGGCGCGGATCCGGCGCTCGAGTTCGGCATCGGTGACCGTGCCAACCCAGGCGGCGCGCCGGGCCTTTTCCTCAGGGGAGACGTACTGCAGGGCGCCTTCGCCGTAGACATCGGTCCGCTCGACGCGGACGCCGCCCATGACGTTGACCTTGCCGAGGTCGACATTGCCCATGATGTAGGCGGCCGTGATGGTCTCCTCGAAGTTCTGCTTGCCGGTGTACTCAACGGTAACGTTGTTCGTGATGTTTGGCCGGAAGTACTGAGGGTTCTGGGCGAAGATCTGATCGATGCCCTGGCGGCCCTTGCCGCCGAAGTTGGCGTAGGGGAGGTTGGCGTAGCGGGACAGCTCCGTATCGGGGACCGAGAAACCGCGTCCGAACTGGGCGAGGTTGTCGTCGTTCAGGCCCGTCGCGGGATTGAGGCCCATGACACCATCCGGTCCGACATAGGTGCCGCGGTAGGAGTTGTCGGTCAGATCGCGCTGCTGCTGGCGGATGCGGGCACCGATCTTGATCCAGGTGGGAGCATTGGTGTCAAAGCGCTTGGTGAAATTCACTGCCGCGCCCATGTAGCGATCCTTGCCGTTACGAATCGTGCTGTTGTACAGGTTCTCGTTGTAGGTCGAGAGGTTGCGCACGTCCGGGCCACCGGTCTGCGTGATGTAGGGGAAGTAGGGATTGTCCCGTTTTTCCACGTCGAACCCGATGCCGCGGGCGATGTACGACATGTAGCGGGTCCCGGGGTAGTTGGTCTCCGCGTACGACTGGTAGACATCGTAGTCGAGGTCCATGGTCTCGTACTTGTGAACCGCGCCGAGCTGGAGGTAGTTCGACTTGGCCACCTTGTTCAGGTACTCAGGGAACAGCTGGATGTTGCTGGCCGTGACCGGACGGATGCGGGTCAGCGTCTCCGTGAAGCCCGGGGTGATACCGCCCGTGCCCGTGAGGTTGCCATTGCTGTCGACGCCGGCGACCGACTGGTTCGTCTGCCACTGCTCGCGATACTGGTCCTTCTTCTCATTGCTCATGTCGGCCGAGCCATTGAGGTAGAAACGGACTTCGTCGTTGAGCTTGTAGTCGATCTTCAGATTCGCGCCGCCGCGGGTGCGGAGGATGCGAGAATCGCGCCAGTCAACCTGGTACAGGTAGGCCGGGGCGGTGGAACCGTTCGGGACCTGCTGGTAGGACTGCATCGACTCGGAAAGAATCGACGGAACGACGCGGTAGCCGAGGTTCACCGTGACGCCGATCTTCTCCTTGAAGACCTCGGAGTAGTTCAGCGAGTAGCTGCGGGGCTCCGGGTAGTCGGTGTCACGGGGATCCCACGGACGCCACATCGAGCCGATCGAGCCGCTGATGCGGCGCTCGGGTGAGCTGTCGAACGCGCTCTTGGTCACGAGGTTAACCGCACCACCGATAGAATCGCCGTCCATGTCGGGCGTGGGGGACTTGACGACCTCCATGCGCTCGATGGCGTCGGCGTTGGTGTGCTCGAACTGGTACTCGCGGGTCGAGCCGGCGGAACCGGCGTTGGCCGCACGGTTACCGTTGATGGTGACCGTGTTAAGATTCTGGCTCATGCCGCGGATGCGGACGTAGCGGATGTCACCGTCCATCGACTGACCCTCAACGCCGGGGAGGCGAATGAGCAGATCAGCCGGATTGCCGGCGAGATTGCCGAAGGCGTCGGCCGACACGATGCTCTTCACGCCAGGGGACTGGCGCTGGAGGGTGATGGCCTGGGCGTTGCCTTCGCGTTCACCGGCCACGCGGAATTCGCCGAGGGTGTAGACGTCGGACGTCAGGGTGACGTCCTGACGGGTCGAGGAGCCGGCGGAGACGCCGACGGTCATGGAGACCGTGTCGAGACCGGTGTAGGTCACCTCAAGCACCACCTGGCCGGGGGCGACATTGGCAAAGCGGAAGGTGCCCTGCTCGTCGGTGAAGACCTCGCGGTTGGCGCCTTGCAGGTACACCCGCGCACCCTCGAGGGTGCGGCCGGTGGCGGCATTGGTCACGGTGCCGGTCAGCACACCAAGAGCATTGGCTTGAGACGTCGTGGAAGCGCCTTGGGCGCCCAGGTGGGGCGCAGGCGCGAGGGCAAAGCCGATCAGGGCGATCAGCGGCGGTACGGTTTTCTTTCGGTTCATGACGCTTTGGGGTTGGTAACGATGCGCCGGACCAACGCGGTGTCGGCCGGGAGGAGCGTCCGGCGGCGAGCCGGACAAAGGGTTTAAACTGCAATTGGCGGCTCGCGGGGGGACGAAGCCGATCTCAGGCGGTAACTGAGTGACAATAAGGCAACGCGAGGCCCGTCCCTGCAATGGCCATTTTGTGCATAATAATACTGTTTTTTGACCACGGATCTGGTTGGTTGCCGCCATGAAGATGGCGCCAAAGATCGCGCTCCTCGTGGAGACCTCGCGTGAGTACGGGCGGGGGATCCTGCGTGGGGTGATCCGCTACCAGCATGAGCACGAGCCGTGGTCGATCTACTTCAAGCCGCAGGGGCTGGGCGCCTCCCCGCCGCCTTGGCTCAACTCGTGGCGGGGGGACGGGATACTGGCGCGCATCAATGACCGGCGCATGGCGCAGGCGCTCTCGAACACGTCGGTTCCGGTGGTCGACCTGCGCAACGCGCTGCCGGACCTTAAGCTGCCCACGGTGGCGATCTCGAACCAGACGGTGGTGCGGCTGGCGGTCGACCATTTCCTCGAGCAGGGGTTTCGACGCTTCGCCTTCTGTGGAACACCGCGGGGCGAGAATCGCAATCAGGACGATCGCTGCGCGCTGTTCGAGGGCCTGGTGAAGGCCAAGGGGTTTCAGTGCCACACGTACGAGCACCCGGTCGCGCCCTTCCGCTCGTGGGACGCGGAGCAGCGGCATGTCGCCAAGTGGCTCCAGTCGCTGCCGACCCCGATCGCGGTCATGACCTGTCACGACGACCGCGGCCAGCAGGTGATCGATGCCTGCCTGCGGGCGGGGCTCGCCGTGCCGGACGAGGTCGCGATCCTCGGGGTCGATAACGACCCGTTTCTCTGCAATCTCTCCACGCCCCAGTTGTCGAGTATTGACGTCTACCCGGAGCGCATCGGCTACGAGGCGGCCGCGCTGCTGCACCGGCTGATGAAGGGTGGCCGCCCGCCGCGCAAACCCCTGCTTTTTGATCCCCGGGGCTTGGTGATCCGGCGCTCCACCGACGTGACCGCGGTCAGCGATCCGCATGTGGCGCAGGTGTCCCGCCTGATCCGCGACAATGCGGCGAAGCCGGTGAGCATTGAGCAGTTGCTGGCGGACATCCCCGTTTCGCGCAGCGCGCTCTTCCGTCGCTTCAAGGAACTCCTCGGGCGTTCCCCGAAGAAGGAGCTCTCGCGGGTGCGGCTCGAGCGGGCCAAGGCCCTGCTGACGAACTCAAGTCTGTCGGTCGAGGAAATCGCGCGGCAGACCTTCCAGACCGACTCCAAGCATTTCATCTCGGTCTTCCGGCGCGCGACGGGCACAACGCCCATGGTGTACCGGCGCCAGCGCGCCTACCATCAGCTGTAGCGCAGCCGACTCGACGTCGGCCGCGCTGATTTGAAATCTGAAATTTCAGATCTCACATTCCGGCCATGGGCCGGAACCACGCTCAGAATTCGAAGTTGAAGCGCACAACGGGATTCCAGTCGGCGGCGCCGTCCGAAATGCCACGGTAGACCGCGAAGTCCCAGGACATGAATTCGTTGACCGAGTAGAAGAGGCCGGCGCCGAGCACGCCCTCCCAGGGCGCACCACCGGACGACTTGGCCAGGTAGGCCTCGCCGTAGGCGCTGAAGGATCCGGTCAGGGGCAGGCTCACGCTCGAAGAGGCGTACCAGTAGCTGTCGTACCCGTCGTCCGCATCATTGCGGGCCAGGTCGATGCCGGCCATGGCATTGAGAAGGGCGCCCGAACCGAGATCGGCTTCCCAAGGTACGATCACGCCGCCCTCGACGGAGTCATTGCCGACGCCGCCGGAATTGGTCGGCAGCTTGAGATAGGGTATCACTGCAGCGGATACGCCGGCGGCCTCATTTTCGTAGAACTTGTACTTGCTGCGCACAAAGAGGTCGCCGAGGCCGGAGT
>CAYZCV010000006.1:39495-51466 GCA_964476965.1 uncultured Opitutus sp.
ACCGCTGGTGACGCGCTGGCTGAGGAAGAGTTCAACCCCGATCTGGGCATCCCAGTTCGCCGTCAGGCCGGTGGAAAGAAACGTGGTCGCCGCGGCGACCGCCGTCAGCTTGTCCCCGCCCTCGCGATCAAAGGTCAGCGAGAGGGCATCCATCTCGATGAGGAAACGACCGGGCGCCACGGTGTGCGGCACCTCGGTCGTCTGGGCGCGGGCAATACCAGCGCTCAGGACCAACAGGACAAGGAGGGGGCGGAGGGACATGGTTGTGGGAAAGGTAAAACCAGTCATCGGCGCGATTTGCCGTCCATGAAAGGGTAAGTTGGTCGAGAGGGAAGGATTACCATGGCCTGCGGCCTTCGCGGGAACGCTCTGGGGGATCGGTGCGAGGGTTGCTTCAGGAATTGCTCAGGTCGCCGCCGGCTCGGCCCGTTTGCCCCCGAAGAAGCGGCGCCAGGACAGGGCGAAGCCGGTCCACATGAGAAGAGCGCCAACCAGGGAGGCAATCCCGGCCACGCCCTGGCCGATCGGACCGAGGGCCTCGCCGGTGTGCAGGTAGCGGGTCCACCCGCGCACCTGATTGCCCAGCGGCAATGCGTCGAAGGTGTCGTGTTTGAGCACGGCTCCGGTGAACGGATCGAGGGCGAGGGTGGTGGTGGCGGTCCGCGGCCAGCTGCTGGCTTCGCGGACCGAAAAGGACACGGGGGCGGGACCGGTGGTGGGCCGGGGGGCCGCCGCGGCGGCGGGCGCGCCCGGGCCGGCCGGGGCTCCTCCGAGATTGAGGGTCACTTGCTTCCAGTCCGGCACCTCGCGGTAAACGTTTTTGAGCAGGGCCTCGGTCGGCAGGGCAACGGCGCCAGCCGCCGGGGTGGCGACAACGGCGGGCGGCGCGGCGGGCGCGGGCGTCGAGGGATTGAGCTTGGCGATGAGCTGGCCGGCCCAGCCATAGGAGATGGGGAGGGCGGTAGCCGTGAGGACAATGATGGGGAGAGCGAACCACAGGCCGAAGGCGTTGTGCCAGTTCCAGTCGCGGGCCTTGCCCGACAGGCCGAGCCGGACGGTGGCGATCCCTTTCAGCGCGCGAGTGGACCAGGTACGGGGCCACCAGAGATAGAGCCCGGTGACGCCGAGGACGAGGAAGGCGGCATTGCACGCCCCGGTCACGGCCTTGCCCATCCGCTGCTGGTCGCCGCTCAACGCGAGGTAGCGGTGCCAGGAGACCATAGTCCCCATGAAGCTGCGCCAGAACGTCGGATGAGGGGTTTGGATTTCGCCGGTGTAGGGATTGGCGTAGAGATTGCCGGAGCGGCCGAGTCCGATGGCGACGGCGGCGGCAGGGTCGCGCTTGATGACCACAGCCGTGGGCTTCGCCTCGGGGTGAGACACCTGGGCCGCAGCCAGCAGGGCAGCCACGGGCAGGCGCTCGGGCTGGGCTGGCACGGTGACCCGCTGGACGTCTCGCTCCGCCCACGCGATGACTTCCTTCTCATACGCGAGGGCGGCCCCGGTGAGCGACATCACCAAAATGACAAGGCCGGCCACGAGGCCGGCGGCGAGATGGAGCCAGAAGATCGATTTGCGAAAGGTCATTGCAGAGCGGGGTCACCAGCATGACGACAGACCAAGGCGGGGGTTACCGCGGAAGGGGATTTGCCTTAAATCGGGCGGACTTGCAAACGGCATCGTGCGAGGGTGTTGCCAACTCCGGCCAAGCCTGAATCATCAGCGCGCAGGATCGCTGCCCCTTCGTCTCGTGGAAACCCCCAGCCCCTTTTTTCTCATCGCTCCGCGCGCGGCGGAGGCGCCTCTGGTCATCGATTCGCCGCACAGCGGGATGGACTGGCCCCCTGACTTTCGTCCGCTGGCCTCCCGGGCCGCCATTCTCACGACGTGGGACGCCTTCGTGGACGAACTGTGGTCGGCAGCCCCGGACGTCGGGGCGACGCTGCTGGCGGCGCACTTTCCGCGCGCCTACGTCGACGTGAACCGGGCGGCGACGGACATTGATGCGGAGATCCTCGATGCCCCCTGGCCCGGCCCGGTCTCGGCGACTGATTATACGCGGCGGGGCATGGGGCTGATCCGACGCTACGCCCTGCCCGGGGTTCCGATGTACGATCGCAAGCTCACGGTGGCGGAAGTGCGGCAGCGGCTGGACCGCTGTTATCATCCTTACCGCAATGAGCTCCGGCGCGTGATGGACGACCTCCACCGCCGCCACGGCGCCGTGTGGCATGTCGATTGTCACTCGATGAAGTCGCGCGGCAATGAAATGAACATCGATTCGGGCGAGGCCCGCCCCGATTTTGTGGTCAGCGACCGGATGGGGACCACGTGCGACCCGGCGTTTACGGCGTGGACGTCAGAGTATCTGCGCGGACTTGGCTACTCGGTGCAGATCAATGATCCCTACAAGGGCGGCGACTTGGTCGCCTCGTTCGGCGCGCCGGCGCGCGGGCGGCACAGCCTCCAAATTGAGATCAACCGGGCGCGCTACCTCGATGAGGCCGCGTGCGCGCGCGGGCCCGACTTTGCCACCGCCCAGGAAAGCCTCACCCGTTACCTCGCGGCGGCGGTGACGTGGATCAAGACCCGTTCGGCATGAAGACCCTCTCCGCCTCGTCCGAGACACGTTTCCAGCGGGCCCTCAATCGGGTCGAACGCGTGGGCAATGCGCTGCCCCATCCGGCGACGCTGTTCCTCGGATTGAGCGTCCTCGTGGTTCTCGTGTCGTGGGGCCTGCACCAGGCGGGGCTGCAGGTGCAGCATCCCGTCACCGGGCGCACCGTGGTCACGGCGAACCTGCTCTCCGTCGAGGGGCTGCAGCAGATCATCCTGGGTGTGCTGCCCAATTTCATCGGTTTCGCCCCGTTGGGCTCGGTGCTGATGAGCGTGCTCGGCCTGTCCGTCGCGGAGCATAGCGGTCTATTGTCCGCGATGGTGCGCGTCGTGGTGAACGCGACGCCGGCCCGCATCCTGACCTGGGTCGTGGTCTTCACCGGCACGATGTCTCACTCGGCGGGCGACGTCGGCTATGTGCTGCTGCTGCCGCTGAGCGCCGCGCTCTTCCACAGCGTGGGCCGCCATCCGCTGACCGGTCTGGCGGCGGCGCTGGCGGGAGTTTCGGGCGGATTCGCCGCCAACCTGCTCCTGTCGCCCACGGATGTGATCCTGAGCGGCCTGACGCAGGAATCGGCGCGCCTGATCGACCCGGCCTATGTCGTGACCCCGATGGCCAACTACTTCTTCCTGGCGGCCTCGGTCTTTCTGGTGACCGCGACGGGCACCTTTGTGACCGAGCGTTTCGTGGAGCCGCGCCTGGGTCGGTACACGGGGGGTGTGGTGCCTGAGCCGATCGTGCCCCTGACGGCGGCGGAGCGCCGCGGTCTGCGCTGGGCGGCGCTGGGTCTGGCGGTGCTGGCGGCCGGCATCCTGGCCGGATTGCTCCCGGAGGGAGGATTTTTGCAGAACCCGAAAAAGCCCGGCTTTGTCGGCTCCTACTTTGTCGAGGGGCTGGTGTTCTTCATCTTTCTCTTCGGCCTGGTGCCCGGGGTGGCCTACGGCCTGGGGGCGGGAACGATCCGTAGCGACAGCGACGTGTACAAGGGCATGCAGAAAAACCTCGAGCTGATGGCGAGCTACATCGTGGTCGTCTTCTTCATTTCCCAATTCATCAATCTCTTTGGCCAGACCCGGCTCGGCGTGATTCTCGCGATCAAGGGTGCGGCGTTCCTGCAGGAGGTGGAACTCGGGGCGATTCCCCTCATGCTCGGGCTGGTGGTGCTGACGATGACGGTCGACATCGTCTTCGGCTCCGCATCGGCCAAGTGGGCGATCCTCGCGGCGGTGTTTGTCCCCATGTTCATGCTTCTGGGCTACACGCCGGAGCTGACCCAGGTGGCCTATCGTGTGGGTGATAGCATCACCAACATCATGTCGCCGCTCTCGTCGAATTTTCCGCTGATCCTCCTCTTCGTGCAGCGCTATGCGCCGAAGGCCGGCATTGGGACGACGGTCGCGCTGTTCATGCCGTATTCACTCTGCAACTTCATTTGCTGGAGCCTGTTCCTGGTGATCTGGCTGCTGCTCGGCTGGCCGGTGGGGCCGGGCGCGGGGATCCACCTTGCGGGGCCGTGAAACGATCCTCAGCACGTGGCTACAGGAGGTAACGGAAGAAACCGAGCCCAGGAGATTCCTGCTGCTCAGTTCTCGCTGTTCCCTCCTGTGCAACCAGATGGGTCTGTCTCGGGCCCAAAAAAGCCGGCGACCTTTCGGTGCGCCGGCTGGTTGAGGGAGTGAGGTTGCGTGGACTCAGTCGCCGCGACGGGGCGAGGACCGCTCCGGCATGGGCAGGGGCGCCGTGCGCGAAGGCATCGGCGGATAGCCGGGGGAGGTGAACGTCGGCAGGATGTCCTTGATCTTGACCGACTGGCCGGTCTCGAAGCAGCGGTTGGCCGCGAGCCCGGTGAGGATCGAGGCCGCGCCGCCGCGCTCGTCGGAGGCGCGCATGTACTTGTCCGCGGGTGGATTGGGCAGGAAGATCTCATCCAGCATGACCTTGTCGCCACCGCCGTGGCCGCCTTCGCCGGTCCAGGGTTCGATGTCGCGCGGGGCGCCGCGGAGCGGGATCACGCGCGTGCGGACACCGCCCTCCTGAATGCCGCCCTGCACCGTGTCGGTGCCGTTGACGTACACCTGCTCCACGATGCTGTGCTCGATCCGGCCCTTGGTGCCGTTGAAGGCGATGGTGTAGCCTTCCCACGAGTTGAAGGCGTTGAGCGAGTAGGCCATGGTCGCGTTGTTGGCGTACTTCACGATGACATTCATCGTGTCCTCGATGTTGATCTCGGGGCGGAAGACGCAGCGGTCGCGGAAGTAGCCGTCATGGCTCTCGTTGTCGAGGTAGAGGGACTTGAGCGAGGGGCTCGCCGCGAGGTCCATGTAGAAGCCGCACTTGTCCTTCTCGGGGCAGGTCAGGCAGCGCTCATGCGGGCCGCTGAGACCCATGCGCTTGGCCATGGCCGGCGTGTAGAACTCGCGCTTGCCGACGGCGGTGACCTCCACCGGGTCGGCGCCGATCCACCAGTTGGCGAGGTCGAAGTGGTGGGTCGCCTTGTGGACCATGAGACCACCGGAGAACTCCTTGTGGGCATGCCAGCGGCGGAAGTAGTCGGCGCCATGGTGGGTGTTGAGCAGCCAGTGGAAGTCGACCGAGAGGATTTCCCCGATCTCGCCGCTCATCAGGAGTTCCTTCACCTGCGTGCGCGGGGGCGAGTAGCGGTAGTTGAAAGTGACCCGGACATTCCGGCCGGTGCGGGCCTTGGCCTCGAGGATGCGCGCGCACTTCTCCGGGGTCGTGGTCATCGGCTTCTCCGTGATCACGTCGCAGCCGGCGTTCATCGCGCGGATGATGAACTCGTCATGGGTCGAATCCATGGTCGTCACGATCACGATCTCGGGCTTCGTCTCGGTGATCATCTTCTCGAGATCGGCCGGGAGGTAGGCCGGGGCCGGGGTGGCGCCGCTGCGCGTCGAGCGCCGACGGGAGACTTCCATGCGCCCGGGGTTCTTGTCGCAGATGGCCACCAGCTCGGCATGGGCCTTGTAGTCGCCCTCGATGGCGCCCTGGTACATGCCGCTGCGGGAGCCGGTGCCGACAATGGCGTAGCGCCGGCGGCGGGTGGCGGTCTGGGCCGTCACGATGGACGGGGCCAGCGCGGCGCCGAGGCCGGCGGCCGACAGGGTCTTGACGAAGGAACGGCGGTCGATCGAGTCGCCGAGGTCACGGGAGGGGGTGGGGCTCATTGCGGAGGTGTCAGGTTGGACCTTCGGCCGGGGCCGGAGGCGGGGAGAGGGAGTCCGGAGACAGGGTAGTTATTGGAGTGTGCGCGGGTCGCGCAAGCCTCGGGCGCTTTCTTTCGTCATTTTCCGGAATCGCGGGGAGCGCAACATGGTTCTTGCCCCGAGGGGGCGAGCGTCGCCTATCATGGGACCAACCCCTCCCATCCCATGCCACGTCCTGTCACGCTGTTCACCGGCCAATGGGCCGACCTGCCTCTGGAAACGCTCGCCCCGCTTGCCCGCAAGATGGGCTACGACGGACTCGAGCTCGCCTGCTGGGGCGACCACTTCGATGTCGACCAGGCGCTTTCCTCGAAGAAATACCGGCAGGAAAAATGGGATCTCCTCAAGGCTAACGGGCTGACCTGCCATGCGATCTCGAGCCACCTGGTGGGCCAGGCGATCTGCGATCCCATCGACGAGCGGCACCAGGCGATCCTGCCCCCCGACGTGTGGGGCGATGGCGACCCGGAGGGCGTGCGCAAGCGGGCGGCCCGCAAGATGATCGTCGCCGGTCGGGCGGCCCGGGCCTTCTTTGACGCGCGGCCCGGCGCGGCGGCCAAGCCGGCGTTTCCCGCGGTCGTGAACGGATTCACCGGCTCGTCGATCTGGCACTCGACCTATGCCTTCCCCCCGACCTCGCAGGCGTATTGGGACCGTGGGTTCGAGGACTTTGCCCGGCGCTTCGGTCCGATTCTCGAAGCCTTCGACAAGGCCAATGTGAATTTCGGACTCGAGGTGCACCCGACCGAGATCGCCTTCGACATCGCCACCGCCCAGCGGGCGGTCGCGGCGGTCAAGGGCCATGCGCGCTTCGGCTTCAACTACGACCCGTCGCATCTCGGCTACCAGGGCGTAGACTATGTGAAATTCATCCGCCTGCTCGGCGAGCGCATCTTCCACGTGCACGTGAAGGATGCCTGGTGGGGCCACGGGGATGGCACCGTCGGCGTGTTCGGCGGCCATGCGACCTTCGGCGACGCGCGGCGCTTCTGGGATTTCCGCTCGCCGGGCCATGGCGATGTGAAGTTCGAGGACGTGATCGTGGCGCTCAACGACGTCGGCTACCGCGGCCCCCTGTCCGTCGAGTGGGAGGACGTCCGCATGGACCGCGTGCACGGGGCGACCGAGGCGGCTGCGCTGGTGCGGCGGCTGGATTTCCCCGCCAGCGGAGTGGCGTTCGACGCCGCCTTCGACCGCAAGAACCAGTAACGGACTTCATCCCATGAATCGCAAATTTCGCTTTGGCATGATCGGCGGCGGGCGTGGTGCCTTCATCGGCGCGGTGCACCGCATCGCCGCCCTGATGGACGGCAAGGCTGAGTTGGTGGCGGGCGCGTTTTCCTCCGATGCCGCGCGCTCCCAGGCTTCCGGAGCGGACCTGGGACTCGATCCCTCCCGGGTCTACGGGAGCTACGCGGAAATGGCGAAGGCCGAGGCGGCGCGGCCGGCGGGCGACCGGCTCGACTTTGTCGTGATCGTGACGCCGAACCACCAGCACTTTCCTCCGGCGAAGCTTTTCCTCGAAAAGGGCTTCAACGTGGTCTGCGACAAGCCGGTCACCTTCAACCTCGCCGAGGCCAAGAAGCTGCGCGCGGTGGTCCGGAAGGCGGGCAAGCTCTTCGTGCTGACCCACAACTACACGGGTAACGCGATGGTCAAGCAGGCGCGGACCCTGGTGCGCGAGGGCGCGCTGGGCGAGGTCCGCAAGGTCGTGGCCGAGTACTCGCAGGGCTGGCTGAGCACGTTGATCGAGGGTTCCGGCCAGAAGCAGGCGAGCTGGCGCACCGACCCGAAGCGCAGCGGCGCCGCCGGCTGTATTGGTGATATCGGTACGCATGCGGAGAATCTCGCGCGCTACGTCACCGGTCTGCACATCGATACGCTGTGCGCGGATCTCACGGCCTTCGTCAAGGGCCGCAAGCTCGACGACGACGGCAATATCCTGCTGCGTTTCAAGGGCGGAGCCAAGGGCGTGCTGCACGCCTCGCAGATCAGCGTGGGGGAGGAGAACAATCTCAACCTCCGGGTTTACGGCACCAAGGCCTCGATCGAGTGGCGGCAGGAGCATCCCAACCAGCTGATCGTGAAGTACCCCGACCGGCCCAGCGAGGTCTGGGGCCGCGGCAATGGCTACGTGGGCGCGGAGGCGCGGCGCTTCACCCGCACGCCGTCCGGACATCCGGAGGGTTACCTCGAGGCGTTTGGCAATCTCTACCAGGAACTCTTCCGGGCGCTGGCCGCGGAGGCCGCGGGTGAGCCCCGGCCGACCGATCTCGACCTGCCCACGATCGAGGACGGGGTTGAGGGCATGGCCTTCATCGAGACCGTCGTGAAGTCCTCCCGCCTCGGCGCCCGCTGGGTCAAGCTGGCCAAGGCCTGAGTTTCCCGCCGCCGGCGCCCTGCGAACGGCGATTCCTTTCCCGACCCCCTCCATTCCCCATGAAGCCCCTCCTGTCCCTGTTGTTGGCGGCCAGCCTCGCCGGCTCCGCCCTGGCCGCATCCGCGCCCAAGCGCGTGCTCCTCGTCACCACCACCACCGGGTTTCGCCATTCGTCGATCCCGCTGGGTGAGAAGGTCATTCGCGAACTCGCGGCCAAGAGCGGCGAGTTCACGATTATCTCGACCTCCGACAGTCCCGATTACCCGACCTACCCGGAGCCGGGCAAGCAGGGCGGCACGGGCCCGGCGCTCGATGCGCAGGTGGGCAAGGTGCTGGCTCCGCTGATGAGCGCCGAGGCCTTGAAGACCTATGACGCGATCGTGTTCCTGAGCACGGTGGGCCAGCTGCCGTTCCCCGACATGGATGCGTTTTTCGCTTGGGTGGAGGGTGGCGGGGCCGTCATCGGCGTCCACGCCGCCACTGACTCGCTGCATGGCACGCCGCGGTACGCCCAGATGATGGGCGGGGCGTTCGACTATCATGGCAAGCAGGCGGTGGGCGAGGTCGTGACGGTGGATCCCGGGCACGCGGGTGCGACGGGGTGGGGTGCGTCGCGGTCCCTCCACGAGGAGTTCTACATTTTCAAGCTCTACGACCGCAGCCGGGTGCGCTCGGTGCTGAGCATGAACCGCCGGCCCGACGATGGTCGCGGTGAGGCTGGCGCGGCCGGACATTTCCCGGTGTCGTGGGCCCGCAGTCAGGGCAAGGGGCGGATCTTCTACACCGCGCTGGGGCATCGCGAGGATGTCTGGGATCCGGTGGCGATGCCGCCGGGGGCGACGGCGCGGATCAATTCGCCGGAGGTTGCCCTGGCCTTTCAGGCCCATCTCCTCGGCGGCATTCGCTGGGCCCTCGGGCTCGCTCCGGGTGAAAGCATTCCCCAGCCGCAGTAGCCTGCGCTGCCTCAGGTCAGCCGGCGCGGGACCGTTCCCGCCGGCGTCGTCTCACGCGGCAGGCTGAGGCTGAAGCAGCTGCCGCCGGCCGGAAGCTGCTCGTAGTGCAGATTACCCCCGAGGACGCGCAGGTAGACCTTGGCGATCGACAGACCGAGCCCATGGCCCGGGCGTGATTTGTCATTGCTGCGCCCGGCGCGAAAAAATCGTTCCGCCAGGCGGGAGCGGTGTTCGGGTGAGATGCCGGGACCCTGGTCCATCACGTCGATGCGGTACGTGTCGGCGTCCGCTCGCAGCACGACGCGCACCGTGCTGCCGTCCGGGCTGTACTTGAGGGCGTTGTCGATCAGGTTGCGCAGGGCCTGTTGCAGAATGACGCCATCGGTGTGGATGGGGGCGGGCACGACGGACAGCTCGATCCGCTGGTCCTTCAGTTCGGCGATCAGCCCAAATTGCTCGACGCAATCGGCCACCAGTTGCTCGAGCTGAACCGGCCGGAAATGGTCCAGACGCCCGCCGCTCTCGGCGCCGGCGAGTTCGAGCAGCCGCAGGAGGAGGGCCTGGACCCGATGTTCCTCCTCCAGCATGCTGGCGATGATCTCACGGTACTCCTCCGGCGTGCGTTCACGGTGCAACCCGACCTCGCCCACGTTGCGCAGCGCGGTCAAGGGCCCGCGCAGCTCGTGGGCGGCGTCGCCGACGAAGCGATCGAGATCACGGAAGGCGGTCTCCAGCCGCTCCAGCGTGAGATTGAAGGCGGTGGCCATGCGCCCGAGCTCGTCGTGGGGGTTGGCCACCGGCAGGCGGCGGCCGAGATCGTGGGCGCTGATCCCGCTGGCCTCGCTCGCCATCGAATCCAGGGGCGTGAGCCACCGGCGGGTGAGCGCATAGCCTCCCAGGACCAGCGCGGCGATCACGACCGGGAGCGAGAACGCAATGATGCCGAACAAGGCGTTGAGCGTGTCGCCCACGGGGGTGTGAAGGTGGAACACCCGGATCATCCAGGGCTGGGATTGCCCGGGCACTTCGTACGGCAAGGTCAGGACGCGCATGCGCAGGGCCGGATTGAACCGGCGGATGGCGACCGACTCGCGTCCGGGGACCGGGGGTGAATCCGGATACCGCGCGGCCGGCAAGTCCTGCGGCCACGCGCGATGAATCAGCCGGCCCTGTTCGTCCCAAAGCTCGAACCAGGGATTCTGGGCATCCCACGGGCGGTCCGCCGTGAGACGGACGCCGTCCCATTGCAGCTGATCGGGGCGGGACCCGCTGAGATGCGAACGGATGGTCGCGAGGTCCCGCCGCAGCTGGTAGTCCAGCGGCCGCGCGATCGCCCGGGCCACGTACAGGTAAATGGTGGAGCTGAACGCGACCAGCAGGAATGTGCCGCCGGCGGCGTACCAGACGGCGAGCCGGAACCGCAGCGTCCGCCGTTGCCACCAGTCGCTCACGCCGGCTCCCCGCCCAGCCGGTAACCGAGGCCTCGCAGGGTGTGGATGACCTTTTCGTCCCCTTCGCGATCGATCTTGCGCCGCAGCCGCATCATCTGGACGTCGATGACGTTGTCGAGCGACGAGAACCGGTGAACCTGCCGCCAGACTTCGCGCTCGAGCATCTCCCGCGTGACGATCTGGCCCTGATAGCGCATCAGGTACTCCAGCACATCGACCTCCCGTGGGGTGAGGGGAATCTCGGTGCCGCCCCGGTGCGCGATGCGGGCGCGGGAGTCGAGCTGGAGATCGCGGTAGTTGAGGAGGTGGCCGGTCGCGAGCGAGGTCCGGCGGAGCAGGGCGCGGCACCGCGCCATCACCTCAGCGAACGCGAACGGCTTGGCCACGTAATCGTCGGCCCCGCCCTCGAGCCCGCTGACGCGATCATCCAGCCCGCAGCGCCCGGTCAGCATCAGCACCGGAACCTGCGCGCCGCGCGACCGCAGGTGACGGAGCACGCTGAACCCGTCACGCCCCGGCAGGTTCCAGTCCAGGACCACGAGATCAAACGTGAGGCGATCAATCAGGCTGACGGCCTCCTCGCCGTCGCTGGCATTGGCGACGGACCAGGTCTCCCCGCTGAGCCCGTCGGTCAGGGACTGCCGGGTCTTGGGATCGTCCTCGACAACGAGAACCTGCGTTGTGCTGCGCGCGGCGGAAGGATTCGATGGGCTCATCAGGCGGTGGGGTTGAGCGGAGGGGCCTTACGGGTTCACGAACAGAAAGGGCCGGACGCCGAGCGACCGCGGCGATCGCCGGGCGGGCGCAGGGGCCTTCAAGAATGGGGTGTCCTTCATGCGGTCAGACCGGGGTGGAAAAATGACGCCGCGAGGAAGCCGGCCGGTCAGCGGCCGAATCCGGGGGCAGGCTGAGCGAAGGGCGGCCCACCCGTCAATGACGGACCCGCGAAATGACCCGGTTTTTGTAGGGCTAATGCTAATACAAGAGGGTGTCGGTTGCTCCCGTGGCAGGAGGCGCGGCCCGACGCTGCCAGATCCTGACGAAAATCCGTCGGATCGGGGCGCCGAGTCTGACCAAAACGTCAGGATGACAGATTTGCGACGCCCCGCGATCTTCCATGCCCTTGCCCCGTCCCCTGTTCCGTCGTTGCGCTGGAACCCCCTCCGGCGTGCTAAAAACAGACGGTTAACCCAAAACACCCCAAACCATGACTAAGCATAGTCGCTACATGCTCGGCGGCGCGAGCTGCCTGTGGCTGGCCTCGAGCCTAGCCGCTCAGACCAGCCCGAACAATCCGGCCACCGCGCCGGCGAGTGGAGCCCAAGAGACCGTCGAACTCGAAGAGT
>CAYZCV010000007.1:0-4131 GCA_964476965.1 uncultured Opitutus sp.
GAGCGCCTGGCGAAGTATGATCCGGGCAATCAGTTTGCCGTCAACTATATGTGGGGCACCACCGGCATCGGCTATAATGTCGACAAGGTAAAGGCGGCTCTCGGCGATGTCCCGATCGGTCGGATCGCTGGCCACCGCGGTTCGCGCGGGCTTCGCCAAGGACCCGCAGACCCTCCCGCGCCGCAAGCGTTCGGGCGAGTACGCTCCGCTGAGCAATGAGGAGCTCGCCCTGCAGGACCGGCTCAAGGCCGACCGCGACCGCGTCGCCGCCAAGGTCGAACTCGAGCCCACGTTGATCGCCAACCGCTCCCAGCTCGCGCTGATCGCGCGGTCGCCCGCCAAGATCGACGAGATCCTGCTGCCCTGGCAGGCCGACCTGCTGCGCGATGAGCCCGCCCTGAAGGCGGCCCTGAACGGGGCCTGACCGCTCCCGCGTCGTGCCGACGTCCGCCGAGAACGCCAATATCGCCCAGCACCTGCCGGCGATGGCCGCGCGGCAGCCGGACATGGCCGCACTGCTCGTGCCCCGCGGCCGCCGCGCGGGCCGGATCGACTACCTCGCGCTCTCCTTCGCCGAGCTCGCGGCCGAGGCCGCCGCGTGGCAGGCCGAGTTCACCGCCCGCGGCATCCGCCGGGGTGACCGTACCCTCGTGATGGTCCGACCCGGCCTGCCCCTCATCGCCGCCGTGTTCGCCCTGTTCGGGCTCGGCGCGGTCCCGGTCGTGATCGACCCGGGCATGGGCCTGAAGAGCTTTCTCGCCTGTGTCCGCCGCTCGCGCCCCCGCGCCCTCGTCGGGATTCCTCTGGCCCGCGTCATCAGCCACCTTTTCCGCCCGGCCTTCGGTTCGGTCGAGGTGCGCGTCGCCGCCAGCGGCTCCACCACGGCACGCCAGACCCGGTCCGCGGCCGGACCGTTCACCGTCGTCAGCAGCGGCCCGGACGAACTGGCCGCCGTCCTCTTCACCTCCGGCTCGACCGGCGCACCCAAGGGCGTGCGCTACACGCATGGCATGTTTGCCGCCCAGGTGGAGCTGATCCGCGCCACGTACGGCATCACGCCAGGCGAACGTGATCTGCCGATGCTCCCGGTGTTCGCGCTGTTCAATCCCGCCCTCGGCCTGACCACCGTCGTGCCGGAACTCGACCCCGCCCGGCCGGCCTCAGTCGACCCGGCCAAGATCATCCAGGCGATCCAGCAGGAAGCCATCACCACCTCCTTTGGTTCCCCCACGCTCTGGGCCAAGATCGCACGCCATGGCGAGGCCCACGGGATCACGCTGCCGACCCTGCGTCGCGTCCTCTGCGCCGGGGCGCCAGTTCCGCCCGGACTCTGGTCCGCGATGCGCACGCTGTTGCCCCACGGCGAGCTGCACAGCCCCTACGGGGCGACCGAAGTGCTGCCGGTCAGCTCCATCCGCGCCACCGAAGTCCTCGCCGAAACCGCCGCCGCCACGCTGGCTGGTCGCGGCACCTGCGTGGGGCGCATCATCGCCGGCAACGAGGCGCGCATCATCGCGCTGACCGAAGCCCCTCTTCCGACCCTCGACACCGCCCGCGAACTCCCCCGCGGCGAGATCGGTGAAATCATCGTCCGCGGCCCCACGGTCACGAGGGAGTATGATGAACTGCCCGCCGCCACCGCCGCCGCGAAGATCCGCGACGCGACCGGTGCCGTCTGGCATCGCATGGGTGATGCCGGCTACCTCGACGCCCAAGGCCGGCTCTGGTTCTGCGGACGCAAGGCAGAGCGCGTCACCACCGCGGGCGGTCTGCTCTTCACCGAACAGGTTGAGCCCGCGTTCACCTCGCATCCCGCTGTCCGTCGTGCCGCCCTCGTCGGCCTCGGCGCCGTCGGCCACCAACAGCCCGCCCTCGTGATCGAGCCGGTTGACCCGGCCATCGCCCACGATCGCACGGCAGCCACCCGCCTCGTCGCCGAACTCACCCGCCACGTGCAGGGTCACGCCTACGCTGCCGCGGTGAACCGTTTCTTTGTGCATCCGTCGCTTCCCGTTGACGTCCGCCACAACGCCAAGATCCATCGCCTCACGCTCGCGCGTTGGGCCGAGACCGCCACCGCGATCGACGCGCCCCCCGGACCTTCCTGACCGTGCCTTCCCCTGTCACTCCCACCTCACCCGTCCTCGTCACCGGCGGAACCGGCTTCCTCGGCTCCCGTCTCGTTGCGCGCCTGCGTGCCGCCGGCCGCCCGGTCACGATCGTCTCACGCCGGCCGCAGCCCAAGCTTTCGAAGGAGGGGATCCGCGTCGTCGTCGGCCCCCTGCATGACCCGGCGGTCTGTGCCGAGGCCTGCCGCAGCATCGACACGGTCTTCCATGTCGCCGCTCGCGTCGGGGTCTGGGGCAAGCCGGCGGATTTCCAGCGTGACAATGTCCACGCCACCCTCGCGTTGCTCGCGGCGGCCAAGCAGGCCGGGGTGGGGCGCTTCGTCTACACGAGCACGCCGAGTGTCGTGTACAACGGACGCGATCTTGCCGGGGCGGACGAATCCCTCCCGCTCACGACGGACTGCCCAAGCCCCTACCCGTTGACCAAGGCCCGCGCGGAGCGCGCCGTCCTCGCCGCCAACACCGATGGCTTTTCCACGATCGCCCTTCGGCCCCACCTGATTTGGGGCGTGGGCGACCCGCACCTGGTTCCGCGGGTCCTCGCCCGTGCGCGCAGCGGTCGCCTCCGGATCGTCGGTGCGGGCACCAACCGCGTCGACATGGTCCATGTCGACAACGCCGTCGATGCGCACCTCGACGCCGAGCGGGCCCTGCGCTCGCGCCAGCAGACCATCGACACCGCCCGCGGTGCGCGCCCGGCCGGTTGCGCGTACTTCATCACCAACGACGAACCCGTCCTGCTGTGGGAATGGATCAACGGGCTCCTCGCCGCCCTCGGCCAGCCCACGGTCACGCGGCATCTGTCGCTGCCCGCTGCCCGGCGCATCGGCGCGGTCTGCGAGGGCGTGTGGGGGGTGCTGCCCCTGCCGGGCGAACCCCCGATGACCCGCTTCGTCGCCGAGGAACTCGCCAAGGACCACTGGTTCTCCATCGCGGCCGCCCGCCGCGATCTCGGTTACCAGCCACGGGTGAGCATGGCCGCCGGCACCGCCGAGCTGGTCGCCTGGTACCTCCAGCCACGCGGCCAAACCTCCCGTTGATCGCGATGAACCGCTCCCTGCTTCTCTCCGCGCTGGCCATGGCGGCCATCGTCCTGGTGTCCAATGTGCTGGTCCAGTACCCGATCAACGCCTGGCTCACGTGGGGCGCCTTCTCCTATCCCGTGGCCTATCTGGTGACCGATGTCTGCAATCGCGCGTACGGGCCGCGGCTCGCCCGGCGCGTCGCGTGGATCGGTTTCGCGGTCGGCTTCATCGCCTCCGCGCTCATGGCCCCGCTCCGCATCGCGATCGCCTCCGGCACCGCCTTCATCGTTTCGCAGCTCCTCGACGTCGCCGTCTTCAATCGCCTCCGCCAGCAAAGCTGGTGGAAGGCCCCGCTCTTCGGCTCAGCCGCCGCTTCGACCGTGGATACCGCGATCTTCTTCGGACTCGCCTTCGGTGGCACCGACATCAGCTGGCTGCACCTCGCCGTGGGCGATCTCGGGGTGAAGCTCGCCATGGCCTTTGTTCTGCTGCCGCCGTACCGCCTGCTGGTCGCGCGATTGGCCCCGCCCACGCAGTGAGGGGATCGGACTTTCCGGACCGGCTTGACAATTCCGATTAGAGTAACATGGTTGGTTACATAACGAGATGACTGGAAACACCCGATTTGCCGTGAGCGTGCACGTCCTGGCCTACCTGGCCTTCAAGGACGGCGGGCAAACCACGTCCTCGGAGATCGCGTCCAGCGTGAACACCAATCCGGTGGTGATTCGCCGCCTGCTGTCCGCCTTGGTCAAGAGCCGGCTGGTCATCGCCCACAAGGGAGCCGCCGGTGGCTTCTCCCTCGCGAGCGCACCGGCCAACATCACCTTGCTCGACATCTACCGTGCGGTGGAGCCCCAGCCCGACCACGGACTCGACCGCTTCGCGCCCAACACCAAGTGCCCCGTGGGCTCGCGCATCGAGACCATTCTCCGCACCGCCTTCTTCAAGGCCCAGACCAGCATGGAGGCCCAGCT
>CAYZCV010000007.1:4231-50033 GCA_964476965.1 uncultured Opitutus sp.
AGACCATTCTCCGCACCGCCTTCTTCAAGGCCCAGACCAGCATGGAGGCCCAGCTCGCGGCCACCTCCCTGGCCGACGTCCACCAACAGCTCAAGGGCGTCTGCACCGCCAAGAAATAGAGCCCTTTTTTTCATCTTTTATGTAACCCTTTGTGTTACATTTTTAACCACCAACCACGCTACGACCATGAATACCACCCATCCCTCCGCCCCGCGCACGCCCTCGGTTCTGCTCATTCAAGCGAGCCCCCGCGGCGAACGCTCCCACAGCCGTCGCCTCGCCGACGAGTTCCTGCAGTCCTGGCAAACCGCGCACCCTCAGGGCCAGGCGGCGGTCCGCGACCTCGGCTACGAGCCTCCGCCCTTCGTCAGCGAAGCGTGGGTTGAGGGTGCCTTCACGCCGCCGAGCGGACAATCCCATGCCGCCCGCGCCGCAATCCGCATCTCGGACGCCTATGTCAACGAGCTGCTCGCGGCGGACGAGATCGTCATTGCGACGCCCCTCTACAATCTGAGCATCCCGGCCGCCCTCAAGGCCTGGATCGACCAGGTCGTGCGCCTTGGCCGGACCTTCGCCATGGGTTCCGCCGGATTCGAGGGCCTGCTCAAGACCAAGCGCGTCCGGGTGCTGGTCGCCAGCGGCAGCGACTTCCGGCCCACCGGTCCGTACGCGGCCTACAACTTCGTCGAGCCCTACCTGCGGGCCGTGCTGGGGTTCATCGGCATCACCGATGTGACCTTCGTCTACGCACACAGCCTCAATGACGGCAATCCCCAGCGCGAATCGTCGCTGGCCGAGGCCCGCACCACGCTGCAGACGCTCGCCGCCGCGTAGCCGGTCCAGCCAACGGGCGGCGTGGCCGGGGACCCTAACCCCGGCCATGACGTCCGCGCCTGATCACCTAAAATCGGCGGGGTGTCTAGGCGCCGCGCTGCCGCACAGCCTCGAACAAGGTGATGATGGTCGCCATGGCGACATTGAGCGAATCGGCCTGACCGGCCATGGGGATGCGGACCTGCGCATCGCTCTCCTTCAGCCAGTAATCGCTCAAGCCATACTGCTCGCTCCCCATCACAATCGCCAGCGGCCCCCGCAGGTCGGTGTCCGTGTGCAGCACGGTCGCCGCTGGCGTGGTCGCCACCGCGCGGATTCCGCGCTCCTTCAGCCACGGACGCACCTCCGCACTGCTCGCGATCACCACCGGCACCGAGAACAGCACGCCCGTCGAGGCCCGCACGACATTCGGATTAAAGAGATCCGTCACCGGATCGCACACGATCAGCGCATCCACGCCGGCCGCGTCTGCGCTGCGCAAGATCGTGCCAAGATTGCCGGGCTTCTCGATCGCCTCGACCACAAGCAGAAAGGGAGCCTTCGCCAGTTTGAGGTCGGCCAACGCCCGTCTCCACTGGGGCGCCACCGCCAGCAGGCCGTCGGGCCGCTCGCGGTAGGCGACCTTGGCGAAAGCGTCCTTGGTCAGTTCGAAGACCTTGGCCCCGGCCGCCTCGGCCTGGGCAATCAACGCGGGCTCGTTTTCGCCCAGGTACCACTCGGGCGCGATGTAGAGCTCCGTCAGGGGGATGCCCTTTTCCAGTGCCCGCCGGATCTGCCGGTAGCCTTCCACCAAAAACACCCCGGCCTCGTCGCGCGGCCGGCGGTCGCGCAGCTTGACGAGTTGCTTGATGCGCGGGTTTTGGAGGCTGGTGATCTTTTCGGCGGCCATCGGGCTGATTTGAACACGGCGTCCCCAGAGCGCACGGAGAAAATCCGGGTGACTCCCGGTCCGGCCCTGTATTCTCTCCCTTCCACGTGTTTAAAAAGAAGAAGTTCAACGACCACCCCTTCGGCTATCACCAGGAGATCGAACTGGAGATCACCACGCTCACCAACCTGGGTTCGGGCCTCGGTCGCGTCCAAATCGAGAATCGAGAATCGAAAATCGAGCATTCCGGCGGGTGGGTCGTGATGGTGCCCTTCACCCTGCCCGGCGAGCGCGTGCGCGCCCGGGTGTTTCGCAACCAGAAGAACTTCTCCGAAGCAGACGTCGTCGAGATCCTGACCCCATCCCCCGCGCGGGTGGCCCCCCGCTGCCCCCTCTACGGACGCTGCGGCGGCTGCCAGTACCAACACCTCGCCTATCCGGAACAGCTCAATTGGAAGCGTCGCCAGGTGGAGGAACTCCTCAAGCACATGGCCGGACTCGAGTTTCCCGTCGCGCCGGTGATCGGCTCACCCCAGGAGTACGGCTACCGCTCCAAGATCACGCCGCATTTCGCCACGCCACGGCAGCCTGAAGACGGCTCGCCCGCTCGCACTGATTTTCCCATCGGCTTTTTGCGACAGGGCACCCGATTCGACCTGATTGATGTCCCGCGCTGCGACATCGCGACCGAGGCGATCAATACGCGACTCCCGGACGTTCGCGCCGGCATTCGCACGGGCGTGGCCGAGGGCAAGTACGTGCGGGGCGCCACGGTCCTCCTCCGCGACGCCGGCGGTCACGTCACGACCAACTACGACGAGATCGTGACCGAAACCGTCGGTGACCTGAAGCTGCGCTTCCTGGCGCGGGATTTCTTCCAGAACAATCCGTACATCCTGCCGGCGTTCACCGGCTATGTCCGCGACCAGGCCGCCGCGAGCGGCGCCCGCCATCTTGTCGATGCGTACTGCGGCAGCGGCCTCTTCGCCCTGACCTGCGCCCCCGCATTCGACAAGGTCGCCGGGATCGAGATCAGCGAGAGCTCCGTGATTTTCGCGCGCCAGAACGCCGAGCTCAACGGGATCAAGAACACGAACTTCCAGGCCGGCGATGCCTCGGCGATCTTCGCCGGGCTGCTGTTCCCCGCCGCCGACACCGCGGTCGTGATCGATCCGCCGCGCAAGGGCTGTGACGAGTCCTTCCTCCGCCAGCTCTTCGCCTACGGCCCGCGGGCTGTCGTGTACGTCTCCTGCGACCCCGCAACGCAGATGCGCGACCTCCGTCTCTTCAGCGAGGCCGGCTATCAGCTGACCGCCGTCCAGCCCTTCGACCTCTTCCCGCAGACCCGCCACCTCGAGTGCGTGATCACGCTGCGCAAAGCGAACGGCTGACCGATTGGAACGCAGAGGACACAGAGGGGAAAAGAGGCCGCAAAGAATACCTACGGGTTTGAGAAGATTATCCACGGATTTCTCCGTGTCCTCCCGGAACCTCTGCGGCCTCCGCGTTCCAAATCAGCGTTAGCTTGCCGTCTTCAACCTGGCCTCAAGCTCGTCCATGGTGGTGAGAAACGCCTTCTCCAAGTCCACGTCGTAGAGCTTCGCGAGGACCAGCACGCTCCACAGGCAATCGGCAAGTTCGTGCGCCAGCTTGGCGTCGACGTCATCGACCCGCCGCACGCCGGCTTTGGCCATCACGAGCTTGGTGAGGTCGCCGACATCGACCACGAAGCCCTGGGCAAGCTCCTCCCGGGTCCACGCGCGGCCGGAGCGGGCCGTTTCAAGGGTATCGTAGCGTTTGCGCACAGCCAGGGCACGCTCAGTCAGGGCGGCGAGTTCCATGCGTGTCTCCATGCCAAGCCGGACCCGTTGCGTCGACCTCTGAGATGACCGATCAACGCTCAGACACCGTTGAGCCAGGCCTGTGTCTGGATCAATCCGCACTCCACACTCAGCAATCCGCCCTCAGCGGGCCACCAGCCCGCTCCTACTCGTAGCGCTGGCTGCGACCGAGGTAGTTCAGGAGCCAGATCTCTTTCCACACCCGATAGCGACCCTCGGTCGTCATCTTCCCGTTCTCCTCGCGCTCATTGTAGGGCAGGAGGAAGCCGAGCTCGGTGTTGATCTGCTCCAGCTGCCGCTGCTGAAAATTGAGGTCGGCCAGCGGGTCGTCCGTCCAGGGCAGCAGCGGCTCGCCGCTGTGCTTCAGGCGGGCGCGGTGCCGCGCGACCAGGCTCTGCACGGAGCGCCGCCAGGGGTTGCGCTCGACCAGCCAGTTCTCCGGGTAAAATCCGCCGAAGGGCAGGTAGAGATTGTCCGTCACATAGCGAAAGCCGTTCACGGTCTGCGACGACAGCGAGTAACACACGGAAATGGCGCCGTTCACGTGGGGCAGGAAGGTGACCTGCAGGCGCAGGTGGGCGTCGCTGTCCTGGTAAACCGAAACGCGGAGATAGACGCTGGGCGCCACCTCGGCCTTGAGGGCCTGCACCTGCTTGAATCCGTTGGCGCGCAGCCAATCCCGGATCTTCAGCAGCCGCGGGTGTGTCGGCCACTCCTCGCCGCTCCGGTTCACCGCAAACGGCGGAAAGAGGGGCAGGGGGCTCACGCTGATCGCATGGATCTCGACCCAGCGGTACACGGTCTCAGCCAGGAAATAGAGCAGGAAGAAAATCGCCAGCAGCACGCCGTACGGGCGGTCAATCCAGCCAAAGTCCGTGCAGATCTTGGCCGAACCCGCGGCAAACACGATCCACCGCAGCCAGCGGTTGATGATGGACAGGACCGGGGACGCGAAACGTTGGTTCAGCTGGAAGAGCGCCAGCGAAATCACCATCGCGAGAAGAATCGGGTAGGTCGGATCCATGGACGGAGACGGAAAAGGCCGGGCGCGAGGCCCGGCCCTCGAAACGATGATGGCAGTCGGGCCCGGTTAGCTCAGGCGCACTGGCATGATGACGCAGATGAAGCTGTCGAGCGTCTTGAACACGCCCGGGCTCACTTCGTCCTTCAGCTCAAAAAACACCTCGTCCTTGGTCAGCGCCTTGAGCGGATCCATGACAAAGGCCGGATTGAACGCGACCTGCAGGTCCGGGCCGCTGTAGCCAATGGCCATGGACTCGTGGGCCTCGCCGAAATCGGGGCTCTGGGCGGTGATCTCGAGGAGATTTGACGTCAGCTTGAGCTTCACCGAATTGGACTTCTCGCTGCACACCAGCGCGGCGCGATGGATGCACTGCAGGAAAAGCTCGCGCTCCAGCTTGATGCGCTGGTGGGTCTCCTTCGGGATGACCTGCTGGTAGTTCGGGTAATTGCCCTCGACGACCTTGGAATAGAGGTAGATCGAATCGATCAGGCCGCTCGAGTCCTTGTCCGTGTTGATCTGGAACGCCGCACGGCGGTCGTTGAACGAGATCTTCAGCTTCTCACCCTTGTCGAGCATGCGGGCGAGCTCGCTGACCGTCTTGGCCGGCAGGATGATCGCACCGGCGCTCGCGGCCGGGACCTCGAGCTCCTTGCTGACGAGCGCCAGCCGGCGACCATCGGTTGCCACGAGCGACAGCTTGCCGTCGCGGAAATTGAAATAGACGCCGTTGAGGATGTAGCGGGTCTCGTCGGACGACTGCGCGTACGAGACGCTCTTGAGCATCGCGGTGAGCTCAGCCTGCTCGAGGGTGAAGGACTTCTCGTCCCCGAACTCCGGCAGCGGGGGAAACTCCTCCTTGCCGATGCCCATGATGCGGAAATTGGAGCCACCCGACGCGAGCTTCACCTGATGATTCGGCGAGGCATCCAGCGTCACGTCGACGTTGGGCAGTTCGCGCACGATCGTGGCCAAGCGCTTGACCGGGAGGGTGACGGCGCCGCCCTCCTTGACCTCGGCCTTGATCTTGCAGCGGATGCCGAGATCGAGATTGGTCGTGGTGAGCGTGATGTGGTCCTTGTCGGCCTCGATCAGGACATTGCTCAGGATCGGCATGGTGGCTTTGGAGCCGACCACGTTGAGGACCTGGGCAAGGCCATTCGTGAAATGATCGCGGTTGATTTTGAATTTCATGGACGAGGGGTTCGCGCAGACGATGCGACCGGGGAAATTAACAAAGGATAAAAGATAAGCTATTCAATAAGGAATTATATCCGTATCCATATGGCTCTGAAAAAGACCAGTAACCGGCTTGGCCGAGGGTCGTTTTCCCTCTGAAAACCGTGTGCGGTCAGGTCGGTGAACAACCGTCGGGCTTCGGCCAGCAAAGAGAGGGTTATGCGCAAGGGCCGAGTTGTTGGTCATCTGTTGGTCGGTTGCTCACACGGTTGCTGGACCGGGCCCCGGACGACGCTGCTGGCGGCGGCGGAGATGACGGATGATGCCGAAGAAAATGTAGGCCAGGCAGGCCACAATCATGCCGTACTGCCGGAACACGATCACCGCGGCCGCCCCGGCGCCGACCAGGATGAAGGTCGTCAGCCGCGTCTGCGTCTGCAGGTCGATCTGCTTGCCGCTCGGGTAGCGGATGGTGCTGACCATCAGAATGGCGATCAGGAGCAGCAGGACGGGCAGGACGAGGGCCCAGCGCTGCAGCGAGCGGTCGTGCTCGGCGAGGCTGAGCAGCGCGAGCACGAGGGACGCGACCGTGCCGGCGGCCGCCGGGACCGGCAGGCCGACGAAGTCCTTGCTCGAATCCTTCTGCTCCCGGTGGAGCAGGGGATTGGTGATGACATTGAATCGCGCCAGGCGGATGGCCGCGCAAAGGAGGTAGATGAAGCCCAGCAGCCAGCCGATGCTTTGGAACATCGGGTAGCCCTGGCTGGGCGATAGGATGAGGAAAAACACCATCAAGGCCGGGGCCAGGCCGAATGACACCACATCGGCCAGGGAATCGAATTCCGCGCCGAACAGGGACTCGCGTCCCCCCATGCGGGCGAGACGACCGTCGAGCATGTCGAAGGCCATGGCCCCAAAGATGAACCAAACCGCCTCCTTGAAAAGCATCGCGGCTTCCGGGGTGATCAGGTTGGCGCCACTGATGCGCATGTCGTAGTGCGCCTGAATGCAGCGGATGACCGCCACGAACCCGCAAAACAGGTTCCCAGCCGTCATCAGGTTGGGCAGGAAATAGATACGACTGGCGTTCGCGACCGTGTACGGGTTCGCGCGGTCGTCGTCGGAGGGGGGGCGAGGTGCCATGGCGGGCTATTTCCGGGTCAGGGTCTCGAGGTACTTCCAGAACTTCGAGTGCTGTTCGGCTAGTTGGGACTCCGAAACCGGCAGCTTGTTGCGCAGGAGGAAATCCTCCAGCGAGCGGTGATGGAGGATGTAGAGGACATGCAGCGTCTCCTTTTCCCTGACCTCGAAATAGAATCGATGATCGCCCGCACGCAGCCGATAGAGGGTGTGGCCCTCGCGATGAAAACGCCCCAAGGGTTCGCGCGGTTTCTCGATATCCGCGGGTTTCAGGTTTCCAATTGGCTCGATCGCAGTGAGTTGAGAAAGCTTATCCAGCTTGTTCAGCTCCTGCATCGCGGCCTCAGAGAACGTGACTTGGTACATCGGGGAGGGTGCGGGATTAGTCGCCATGCTCGGCCCGGGCCAGCGGAAGTCCGGTCGAGCGGTGAGCCTGAGTCGCCATGGAAGCACCATGTCTAGGTCCGGCCCCCGCAGCGGCAACGCAAAACCCGGAGGGGCATGGCCCCACCGCCTGCCCAAAAAAACGTGGCGTTCGCCGGGACCGACTTCGAAGCTGACCGCATGCAAGGGAGGCTGGGGAGGCTTTTTCGCGCAGGGCTCGGCGTGCTCGCTTTCGTGGCGATGGCCGCCGCGTCTGCCCGTGCGGCCAGTGCCTCCGGCGTGGTCGAGATCGAAATCCCGATGTTTTCGGGCGGCTATGGCACCGCCTTCTTCGAGGAAACCGCCCGCCTCTTCGAGCAGGAACGCCCCGGCGTGCGCATCCGTCTCTACGGCGACCCGCGCATGGAGGACAAGCTGCGCGTCCGGGCCATCGATGGGAGCTATCCGGACGCCGCCTTTGCCCCGCGCCTGCTCTGGCCGGCGCTGATCAAGGCCGGACGCGTCCGCGATCTCCGCGCCGACCTTACCGGGCCCAACTGGGAGGGTGATGCGCCCTGGGGTGACACCTTTCTTCCGGGCTCGCTCGAATCCTGGCGGGTGGGCGAGGGGATCTATGGCGTGCCGTTCGGCTACGCCGCCTGGACGATCTTCTACAACCGGGCGCTTTTCCGCGAAAACGGCTGGGCCGAGCCGCGCACGTGGGATGAGTTCTTCGCGCTCTGTGCGCAGATCCAGGCCACCGGGCTCGCCCCGATCAGCCTGACCGGTGTCTACCCCAACTATCCCGACGCGTTCATCCGGGCGGCCTTCTACAATCTGGCCGGCGCCGCCGGCTGGCGCGATCTCAACGCGCTCGCCCCCGGCATGCGCGCGGATCCACGCTATGTCCGCGCCGCCGGAATCCTCCAGCGCATCACCCAGAACCACACGCTGCGCGGCTGGGAAGGCGCGACCCACACCGCCGCCCAGCTGGCCTTTCTGCAGGGCCGGTCGGCCATGGTTGTATCCGGTTCGTGGATGCTCGGGGAGATGGCGGGGAAGTTTCCCCCCGGTTTCGAGCTGGGCTCGATGAGCTTCCCGGTGTTTCCCGAGGGCGTGGCCGATCCGCGGGCGATCCAGACCGGCGCGGACAGCTTCTTCGTGTTTGCGACCGGTAATCCGGAGCGCGAGCGCGCGACGATCGACTTTTTCCGTTTCCTCACCTCGCGCGCCCGGGCCGAGGCCTTTGTCCGGCGCCAGGACGCGCCCGTCGCCGTGCGCGGCGTGCCGCTGGAGGCCTATTCGGAGCTGATGCGGCCGACCGCGGAGTTGATCCTGCAGGCGCCGGAGTCCTTCAACATGCCCCAGGTCACCCTGCAGCCGCCGGCCATCCGGCAGGCCCTGGTCGACGCGCGCAACGCGCTGATGACCGGCCGCCTGACGCCCGAGGCCTTCGGCGCCCGGGTGGAGGCCGCCGCGGCCAACGACCGCGCCCGCGCGGCGGAACCGGACCGCGTGGAATGGCGTCACCCGGTTGCCGGGACCGGGCTCCTCACGGGGCTGGCCGTGGTCGCTGGCGCGGGCCTGGTCATCGCCGTGCGCCGCCGCCGCACGCTCGCGGCCGGCGGGACGGATGGGGACGGCGCCGCTTTCGGGCCGCTGCGTCCGGGGGTCGCCGCGCTCTTCGTCGGTCCCGCCCTGCTCCTGTACGGCGTGTTCGTCCTCGTGCCGGGTCTCGCCTCGTTTGGCGGGGCTTTTCTGCACTGGGATGGCCTTAGTCAGGCGTCGTGGGCGGGCCTCTTTAACTTCAAGTGGCTGCTCTTCGAGAGCGACGGCTTCTGGCTCGCGCTGCGCAACAATGTCTACCTCATGGCCGTGCCCGCGCTGGTGGTGGTGCCGGTGGCACTCCTCTTCGCCACCCTGATTCACCGTGGCGTGTGGGGCGGCTCGGTCTTCCGGGTGGTGCTGCTGTTCCCAAATCTGCTCGGCGGCATCGCCGCCACCCTGCTCTGGCTCAACGCCTACGAACCGCAGGGCGGCCTCGTCAACGCCGCGCTCACCGGCCTCGGTGATCTGCTCGCGCGGACGCCTGCGCCCGACGCGCTGGTGGCCTGGCTGCAGGGCTTTGCCGGCTACCCCTGGCTCGCGCCGGCCAATCTCTACACGGCGCTGATCCCGATCTATCTGTGGATGGCCTGCGGCTTCAATCTGATCCTCTATCTCGCCGCGATGGAGGGCATCGACCCGCAGCTCTACGAGGCGGCCGAACTTGAGGGGGCCTCGCGTGCGCGGCAGTTCTTCTCGATCACGCTGCCCCTCATATGGGATGTCGTGGTGGTGTCGGCGGTGTTCCTGCTCATCGCGGGCCTCAATGCCTTTGAGATGATCTGGCTGTTGACCTCCCAGGATCCGGGCGGCGACACGCACACGCTGGGCACCCTGATGGTCTCGTCGATGTTCAAGGATTTCCAGGTCGGCCGCGCCACGGCTATCGCGGTCATCCTCTTCGCCCTCGTCCTCGCGGGCAGCGCGGTGGTGATGCGCGTTCTCAAACGGGAGGCGATCGAACGATGAGAACCCGGAGTTTTAACACGGAGAGCACGGAGGGCACGGAGAAGACATGAAATCCCCCAATGAAATTACGGAGAGAATCATTGGCTGCGCGATTGCCGTACATCGCCAGTTGGGTCCGGGCTTGCTGGAGTCTACCTACGAGGCCTGTCTTGCGTATGAGTTGGCCAAGAGCGGGCTGGTGACGGAGCGACAGAAGCGCCTTCCGATCGTCTACGGAGAAATAGAAATCGAAGAAGGCTACCGGATAGACCTGCTGGTGGAGGGCACCGTGATCGTGGAACTGAAGGCGGTCTCCAAGCTGGAGGACATTCACGAGGCTCAACTGCTCTCCTATGTACGTCTGGCCAAGCTTCCCGTTGGATTACTCATCAATTTCAATGTGATGCGGCTCGCTGATGGTCTGCGGCGAGTCGTCAACGGTTCGCATGCATTGCCTCCGTGAACTTCGTGCGCTCCGTGTTAAACTGAATTGCGTGTCCTCTGCGTTCCAAAAAAATCCCCCGTCCATCTCCCGCCTGCTCGCCTTCGCCGTGCTGGCCGGGTACCTCGCGTGGGTCGTTTACCCGATGGCGTGGCTGGCGTACTCGTCACTCAAGGCGGACGAGGCGATCTTTCTCGATGCCTTCGCCCTCCCGCCCTTCGGCGACCTGCGCTTCGACAACTACGTGCGGGCGTGGGACGGTGCGCAGTTTGGCGACTACTTCCTCAACTCCGTCATCGTGACCGTTGTTTCCGTGACGCTGATCGTCCTGCTCGGCGCGATGACGGCCTACGCCCTCGCGCGCTTCGCCCATCCGCTCGGGCGGTTCACCTTCTGGCTCTTTCTCGCCGGGCTGATGATCCCCGCGCAGTTGTCGGTCGTGCCGCTCTTCTTCGAGCTGCGCGCGCTGGGCCTGCTCAATTCGCGCCTCGGGCTCATCCTCGTCTACACCGCCAACGGCCTGCCCTTCGCCATCTTCATCCTCGCGGGCTTTTTCCGCGCCCTCCCGCGTTCGCTCTATGAGGCGGCGGTGATCGACGGTTGCACCGAGGCCGGCGCCTTCTGGCGCGTGCTGCTGCCCCTGGCGCGGCCGGGCCTCGTGACGGTGGCCATCTTCCAGTTCATTGGGGTGTGGAAGGAGTACTTCTTTGCATTCATGTTCGCGAGCGGCGATGGCACCGGCGGGGCCCGGACGCTCCCGCTCGGTCTGGCCAACCTTGCGATCACCGCCCAGTTCCGGACCGATTACGGCATGCTCTTCGCCGGCCTCGTGATTGTGACGCTTCCCATCCTCGCCATCTTCATCGCCCTGCAGCGCCACCTTGTGAAGGGGGTGACGGCCGGAGCCGTGAAGGGCTGAAGCTCGGCGGGGCGGAGAACGGCGCCTGCGCTGCGCGGCCGGGACACCGCCGCGGGTTCGCGGCATATTCGCCGGGCGGATACCGACTTCGCCAGCTTGGGCCCGATCCGTCCAACGGCAAGTGAAGCGGTTGTGCTTTGGGATTCTCAGCCCGGTTCCCCGCTGGCCGACGAAGCGGAGGACGGCGCCCCGGACGATTTTGAGGCAGTGCCGTTCAGGCTGGAGGCCGGGCCCCCGATGCCTCAATCTGCCGGTTCTGTCCCCCGCCCATGTCTGAACCGGAGTCCTCCACCCCTGCGCTCGTGATCGATGATCTGGAGCTGCTGCATTGGATCCAGCGCGCCGCCCATGAGCATGCGATCATGGCCATCACGGATGCCCGGGGCGTGATCGTGTTCGCCAACCGCAAGTTCTGCCAGATTTCGGGCTATTCCGCGGCGGAACTCGTCGGGCAGACCCACCGGGTGGTCCGGTCCGATGTGCATCCGCCGGAGTTCTTTGCCGATCTCTGGCGCACGATCAATGCCGGCCGGGTCTGGCATGGCAGCATCTGCAACCGGGCCAAGGATGGCTTCCCCTACTGGGTCGAGAGCACGATCGTCCCGCTGCTTGATGAGCAGGGCCGGCCCCGCTTCCACCTCGCGCTGAGGACGGACGTGACCAAGCTCAAGCTGGCCGAGGAGACCAATGCGAGCCTCGTCCGGGAACTGACAACCCGCGCGGAGGAGCTGCGGAACGCGCAGGAGGAAATCGGCCTTTTCTTCGACAACGCCCCGATCGGCATCAGCTGGAAGGAATTTGCGGGCGCCGGCCGGCCCGGCGCGAATCACATGAACCGGCGGTTCTGCGAACTCATCGGGCTGACCCCGGAGCAGGCCCGTGATTCCGACAACATTCGCAAGGTGACCCACCCGGACGACTGGGGGGCGCAGGAGAAGCTGATTGACGAGGTCTACTCCGGGAAGCGCGATCGCTTCACCCTCGATAAGCGCTATGTGCACGCGGATGGCCGTATCGTTTGGGGCACGCTCACCGTGGCCGTGCTGCGTGACTCTGCCGGACAGGTGACCCACCACTTCTCGATGCTGGAGGACATCACCGCCCGGCGCGCGGCCGAGGACCAGCTGCGGCGCAGCGAGGCGCGCTGGCGCACCTACCTCTCCATCGCGAGCGAGATCCTCTACGCCATTACGCCGGAGCTGCAGATCAAGTTCGCGACCCCCGCGTGGACGGCCAAGCTCGGCCATGCGACCGACGAGGTGATCGGGCGGCCTTACTTCGACTTCGTCCATCCGGACGACATCCCGGAGTGCCGGCGCTACATTGAAGCCATCCTCGCCGGCGCCACCGACCTCGGCGGCGTCGAGTACCGCATGCGGCACAGCGACGGCCGCTGGATCTGGCATGCCTCCTCCGGCTCCGCCTACACCGATCGCGACGGGCGCCGCGCGTACTTCGGGGTGGGCCGGGATATCAGCATCCGCCGCCGGGCGCAGGACGACCTCCGGGCCGCCCTCGCGCGCCGCGAGGAACTGGAGCGCATCATCAACCGCTCGCCGTCGATCGTCATTCTCTGGCGCGCCGAGGAAAACTGGCCGGTTGAGTTCATCTCGCAGAGCATTTCCCAGTTCGGCTACGCCCCGGAGCAGTTCACCAGCCGCCAGCTCAATTTCGTGGTCATCACGCATCCCGATGACCGCGACCGCGTCACGGCCGAGGTGCGCGCCCACGCCGAGGCCGGGCATGACGAGTACAACCAGGAGTACCGCCTGCTCTGCGCCGACGGCTCGGTGCGCTGGGTGGACGACCACACCGTGGTCCGGCGCGACGCTGCCGGCCGGGTGACGCACCATGAGGGCCTGATTACGGACATCACCCAGCGCCACGACGCCGAGGAGCGCGAACGCGTGGCCCGGGAGCGCGATTTGCGGATGGCGGGCGAGGTCCAGCAGCACTTGCGGCCCCGCGTGTTTCCCGACCTGACCGAAGTCGAGATCGAGGCCCTGGCTTCCTCCTCCATGCTCATCGGCGGAGACTACTATGATGTGGTCCCGGTGGATGGCCGCCGCTGGGGCTTTGTCGTCGCGGACGTCTCCGGCAAGGGCGCCGCCGCAGCCCTGATGATGGCGGAATGTCGCGCCACGCTCCGGCTCTGCGCCGCCAGTGAGCCCAGCCCGGCCGCCGTGCTGAAGCGGGTCAATCGCGCGATCCAGCCCGACATGCGCCCGGGCATGTTCATCTCGATCTTCTACGGCATTCTCGATCTCGACAGCAATGTGCTGCGCTTTTGCCGCGCGGGCCACGAGCCGACCCTGCTCATCCGCCAGGGCGCGAACACGCCCGAGCTGCTGCCCGGCGCAGGCCTGGCCCTCGGCCTTGACGAGGGAGAACTCTTCGACGCCATGCTCGAGGAGCGCGAGGTCGTGCTCCAGGCCGGCGACCTGCTCGCGCTTTACACCGACGGAGTCACCGAGGCCTGCAATCCGGGCGGCGAAGAGTTCGGTCGCGACCGGCTGGCCTCCGCGCTGCTTCGTCATGATGAGCGACCGCTGGCTGAAGTCGTCCGCACGGTTGACCGCTACGTGCGCAACTTCTGCACCCTCGCCCCGCGCCACGATGACCGCACCCTGCTGCTGGTCCGCCCGCGGTAGCCGCCCCAAGGCGCGAGAGGTTAGAAATCAGAAATCAGAAGTCAGACGTCAGGGCCGCAGGGCTATTCTGGAGAGGTAACCGACCTCTGACATCTGACCTCTCATCAACGACGTCGTATCACTACAAACGAGCGTCAACCGCTGAGTTGAGCCTGCGATCACGCGTCCACACACTCGCTGTCCGTGGATACCCTTCTGCCGGCTTCGGACTGCCAGTCCTGCGGAGCGTGCTGCTTCTCCTCGCTGGAGACCTACGTGCGGGTATCGGGTGATGACTGGACGCGCCTCGGGGCCGCGGCGGAGCGCGTTGCCCACTTCATCGGCCACCGGGCCTACCTGCGCATGGCGGACGGACATTGTGCGGCGCTGGTCGTGACTCGGTCCGCCGACGGTCGCGCGCAGTTTGCCTGCTCGATCTACGAGCAACGGCCGCAGGTCTGCCGCGATCTGGAGCGGGGCTCGCCGTCGTGCGACGCCGAGCGGATGGTCAAGGCCGCGTGGGCGTCTGGCGGCCCGCGCCCGAGTTCGCCGGCCCCGTCGTGCCCGGAGCCGGCAGCTGCAGCGTGCGGATGAAGGCGTCGGCCTCGCGGATCGACACATCCATTTCCGCGATCAGCTGACGGATGCCGGTCTGCAACTCGCGATTCGTGCCATCGAGCGAGGCGAGCGCCCGGGCGTTGAGGTTGTGTTTCAGGAAGAGGACCTGGTCCTTGAAGGTCGCCAGCACCGGATCCATCCGGGCGCTCGCCCGGCGCAGGGTGTCGATCAACTGCTCGTACCGCCGTTCCGTGTCCTCCAGCTGGCGCTCGCTCTGGGCGCGGAGGCTGGCGGTCGAGTACTGCCGGAGTTCCTGCTTCCACTCGCGAAAGAGGGCCTCGGCGACACTCTCCACCGCGTCGATCCGGTCGCGCACCTCGTCGGCGCGCGTCGCGCTGCGATCGTAGGCGCGGCTGGCCTCCTCGTACTTCTGCTGGAGATCCCCGCCGTCGACCCGGGCCACCGCCATGAACTGGGCCAGCGCACTGGCAAACTGTTCCTTGGCGGCGCCCTGGGCCTCGCGGGTGTCTTCGACGCGGCTGACGAGCAGCTCCCGCTTGGCGTAGCCGAATTTCTCCAGCGTGGAGTAGTAGGCCGTGGAGCAACCGGCGAGGGTGAGGCCCAGGAGGGCGAGAAGGGAGGCGTAGACGCGGGTCATGGAAGGAAAGGAGGAAGAGAGGAGTTCCGACCGAAGGAACCGGCGGCGGTTCCTGATCGGCGGAGGGTCGTTCTTGGGGATTTGTCCGCGCATTTGCAATCCGTCCCGCCAACCGCCAGCCTCGCGTTGCCATGTCCCTTCTGAACCGCTGTCGGATTCGCGTCCTCCCTCTCGCGTTGGCGCTACTGGCCCTGCCGCTTGCAGGGGCGCTGTCGGCCGCCGATGCGCCCAAGGTCCACCTCGCCGGTGATTCGACCATGGCGGACAAGCCGGTCGACCCGCCCAATCCGGAACGGGGTTGGGGTCAGCTCTTGCCCCGCTATTTCCGCGAACCCGGCATGATTGTGAACCATGCCCAGAACGGGAGAAGCACCAAGAGCTTCATGGCCGAGGGCCGCTGGCAGACGCTGGTCGACGCGCTGCGGCCGGGCGACTGGGCGATCATCCAGTTTGGTCACAATGACCAGAAGGTCGAAGACCCGACCCGCTACGCGGGGCCTGACGGCGGCTTCCGCGAAAACCTGCGGCGCTTTGTGCAGGAGGTGCGGGCCAAGGGGGCGTTTCCGATTCTTGCGCCGCCAGTCGCCCGTCGGCGCTGGAATGATGCCGGCCAACTTGTGGACACCCACGGCGCCTACCCGGACGCCGTGCGCGCGGTGGCCACGGAGCTGGAGGTCCCGCTGCTGGAACTCAACCGGCTGACCACCGAGTTGGAGCAGGGCCACGGCCTCGAGGGCTCGAAGCGCCTGCACCTCTGGATTCCGGCCGGCGTCTATGAGCGCAAACCGGATGGGTACCAGGATGACACCCACTATTCCGACTACGGCGCCGACCGCGTGGCCGCGCTGGCGGTGCAGGAAATCATCCGGCTCGGCCTGCCGCTGGCCGAGTGGTTGAAGTAGGGGTGTAGCTGGCCTCGCTGAGGCCGGTCAGGAGATTCAGATCAGCGATCAATCGGACCGACCTCAGCGAGGCCAGCTTGTCCGGAGGCAGAGCGCGCCTAAAACAACGACGCCTCCGCAGGCGCGGTCGCCAGCCGCCAGTCGACCGGCGTGCGGCCGCGCTCGGTCAACAAGCGGTTAGCCTCGAGAAAGTGACCGCAGCCGACGAACTTCCGCTCCGGCGGCAGTTGATTCTGCGCCATGGGCGACGGATGGCTGCCCCGCAGCACCGCGTGCTTGGCGGAGTCGATGACGGGATCCGCGATCGCGGCCGCCTTGGCGCCCCACAGTAAGAACACGAGGAAGGGCGACTCCGCCTGCGCGTGGAGCAGCACGGCGCGCGTAAAGGCCTCCCACCCGAGATTCGCATGACTGAGCGGTTCCCCCGCCCGCACGGTGAGCACCGCGTTGAGCAACAGCACCCCCTGATCGGCCCAGGCCTCGAGCGAGCCGCTGGCCGGCTCGACCCACCCAGGGGTCGTGCGCTTGAGCTCGCCGAAAATCGTCCGCAGCGACCGCGGGATCTTCACCCCCGGCTGAACCGAAAACGAAAGCCCGTGCGCATTGCCCGGCGTCGGGTAGGGATCCTGCCCGAGAATGATGACCTTGGTCGCGGCCGGCGGCACCCGCTCGAGAGCCCGAAACACGTGTTCTGCCGCCGGCAGCACCAATTCCTTGGCGTAGCGCTGATCGATGATCGAGAGCAGGCGTTCGTAGTCGCTTGCAGGGTACTCGCTTGAAAACAAACCCTGCCACGGCGAGGGCAGGAGGGGGCGAGATGGGGTCATTGTGGGTGGAGGGGAGATCGAAGCAACGGCGCAGGGCCGAAGCCAGTCGGAAGGAAGCCCGGCAAGAGGATCTTAGGTGTAGAGGAGCACGGGCACGAGCCCGAGGACCACGCCGATGAGGCTCCACCAGCGGCCTGGCTCTCGATTGCTTATGGCAAGGGAGGCGAGGAGCAGCGCCCCCACGGAAAAACCAAATACCCCCATGAATAGCGCGTCGGGTGAAACGGGGAGACGAGGAATCCACGGTAGCAGCGTCGCGGTGGCGCCGAAGGCGATCGACAACTTGGCTTTGGTGGTCACTTCAGCCGCGAGGCCACTGGAGCGCTCGGATTGTTCTGCGGACGGGATCCCTTCAAAGCCGCTTTCCTGGACACGAGCAATCTGGGCGAGCAGTTCTGCAATGAAGGCATCACATTCCGCGCGTTGTTTTTGCTCCCGAAACAGCGAGAATTCAGTCCTTCCCCAGTGGTTCTTGAAGGTCAGGACATCGAGCTTGGGCGTATACCTTGCCGCCAAGACTAGAAATAAAATGAGCCCCAAGCTCGGGCAATAGGAGAGGAGCGGCCGCGCCCCCTCAGGAACCCAGTCCGCGTGAACGGCGAACCAGAGGCCCGATGCGCAGAGGATCACCCCGGCGAGGGCAACATAGAGGACGCGGTAAAGTCGTATCCGCTGAGTCGTGTAGATGGGGTCCAGGCTTCGTAGGCCGAACCGACAGGCGTGATTTCTCCCCAGACGCTTCCAAGAGGCCTCAAGAAACTCATCCGAGAGCGTGTAAATGACCGTTCCCAAGCGAGATCTCTGAATGAAGACCGAGTTCGGCACGGTGTCGTGAGCAAGGTTGCGGATCGCCCAGAGCGTTCACGTCTCCAGCCAGCGCCCGCGGAAGTCGGCCCGGTCGACCGGCCAGGCCTTCCAAGGCTGGGCCCGAACGCGGGCGGCGGTGACGAGGTTGTGGCAGACGACGCCGAGGTCGGAGCGGCTCCAGAAATCCCGGGCGGCCGCCGGGTCCTGCGCAGCGGCGAGCAGCGCGGCGCGCGAGAGCACGAGGCCGCTTATGGGCGGGAGGGCGCAGCCGAGCGTCACCAGCACGCCCTGCAGGCGGGAAAGCACGGCCTTGCCGCCGACGCTGTGCTCGGTGACGACCACGGCGGCCGGCTTCCCGAGCCAGGTTGCGGTGCCCTCGAGCGGCGTCGCGGCCTCGAGGAAGCGCTGCAACACGCTGCTCCAGCTGTCCCAGTGCGTGCCGGTGCCGAAGAGAAAACCGTCCGCTCGCGTCAGAGCCTCGACAAGTGCGGGTGGCAGGTCGCCGCGGGGGTCCCCGCCGGCGGGCGTGTCAGCGAATGCCTCGGCGAGCGGGAGGGTCTCGACGTCCGCCTGGCGCACCAGCCGCCGGCGCGCGGCGGCGAGGGCCGCGGCCGTATTGCCGCCATTCCCGGCCAGCGCGCCGTTGAGCAACAGCAGGCGCGGGCGGCGGGGCATGACGGGTGCGGCCGAGGCCTCAGTACACGTGCTCGGCGAGGAGAGCGAGGAGCTCCGTCTCGGTGATGCGGCGCTGCGCCATCGAGTCGCGCTCGCGCAGGGTGAACGTGTCGCCCTCCTTCTCCACCGTGTCGAAGTCGATCGTCACGCACCAGGGCGTGCCGGCCTCGTCCTGGCGGCGGTAGCGCTTGCCGATCGCGCCGCCGTCGTCGTACTGCACGGCGTAGTTGCGCTTGAGCTTCGTGTAGAGGGCCTTGGCGCGATTGGTCAGCGCCTCCTTGTTCTTGAGCAGCGGGAGGATGGCGACCTTGACCGGCGCGATGCGCGGCGAGAGGCGCAGCACGGTGCGCTTCTCCACATTGCCCTTTTCATCGGTGACATCCTCCTCCGCGTAGCCGGCGCAGAGCACGGCGAGGAAGATGCGGTCGACGCCGACCGCGGGCTCGATCACGTGCGGGACAAATTTCTTCTTCGTCGTCTCGTCGAAAATTTCCTGCGGCTTGCCGCTCGCATTGGCGTGCTGCGTGAGGTCGTAGCTGCCGCGGGCCGCGATGCCCCACAGCTCCTGCACGCCGAACGGGTACCGGAACATGATGTCCACCGTGCCGCGCGAATAGAACGCGAGCTTCTCCTTCGGGTGCGCGTAGAGCGAGAGGTGCGACTCCGGCAGGCCGACCGAGATCAGCCACTGGCGGCACCACTCGATCCACTCCTGGTGGCACTGCGACCAGTCGGCGTCCTCGTGAATGAAGTACTCCATCTCCATCTGCTCGAACTCGCGCGAGCGGAAGATGTAGTTGCGCGGCGTGATCTCGTTGCGGAACGACTTGCCGATCTGCGCGATGCCGAAGGGCAGCTTCACGCGCGTCGTGTCGATCACGTTCTTGAAGTCGACGAACATGCCCTGGGCCGTCTCGGGCCGCAGGTAGGCGACCGATGAGCCATCGGTCATCGCGCCGACATTCGTCTGGAACATCATGTTGAACGAGCGCGGCTCGGTCAGGCTGCCCGGCTCGCCCGTCGCGGGGGAGGGGATCAGCGCGATCTCGTCGGGCTGCGCCTCGGTCATGTCCTTGATCGCCACTGGGGCGAGCGTGCCCTGAATGCCCTTCTTGCGCTTGAAGCTTTCGGCCGCGGCCTGCAGGTCCTCGGCGGTCTTCTCGCTCTCGAGTGCGGACACATAGCCGACGGTCTTGCCGTCGACCACGACGGGTGCGAAGAACAATTGGTCGGCGCGGTAGCGCTGCTTGCTCACCTTGCAGTCCACGAGCGGGTCGGTGAAGCCGGCGACGTGGCCCGACGCCTCCCACACCTTCGGGTGCATGATGATCGAGGTCTCGATGCCCACGACGTCGTCGCGCCGGCGGACCATGTCATTCCACCAGCAGTCGCGGATGTTCTTCTTCAGCTCGACACCGAGCGGACCGTAGTCGAAGAAACCGTTGAAACCGCCGTAGATCTCAGACGACGGGTACACAAAGCCACGGCGCTTCGCGAGCGACACAATGGCTTCCATCTGGTTTTCGGGGGCGGGCGTCGTGGACATAAGGGCCAAGTGATAGCCGGTCCCGCCGGTGGGGGTCAATTCCCGGATGGCAGGGGCCGCCGGCCCCATTCGAGATCTCAGATTTGAGATTACAGATTTTGGCCCCCGCTACCCCCTCCGCATCGTTCTCATTCTCCCGGCCTAGACTCCAACCCCACCCAAACCGGAGAAGGAGAAGGATTACGAAGGGCGAAAACGAAGTCCGGACCGGCCGCAGCCTCGTCAGCGCCACCGCTTTCCGGATTTGCGCCGTGGAGGCCGGCTCTTACCGTGGCCCCATGCTGTTCCGCCTGGTCCGTACCAGCCTTCTGTGGGCGCTGCTCGCCGGCGCCGGGTTCGCGGCCGAGACCGCGCCGGCCCCGACGGTCTTTGCGCTCATTGATCTGGACGAGGCCCCGGTGGTTTCCGCCCAGGTCTCTCCAACGTACCCGCCCAATCTCAAGGCGCTGCGTGTGCCCGATGCGGTGACGGTGACCTTTGTGGTCGACGCGACGGGTGCGGTGCGCGACGTGCAGGTGGTTGAGCCGGGACAGCCGGACTGTGATGCGGCGGCGGTGGCCGCCGTGGCACGTTGGGTGTACCAACCCGGTCGCAAGGCTGGCCAGCCGGTGGCCGTGCGGATGCAGCAGCGGGTCGCCTTTGGCTTCGATGACTCGGTTCTCTTTGATGTCGACCAGCTCGATCGTGCTCCCATGGTGCGTTACCAGGCCAAGCCCGAGTACCCGCCCGATCTTCGTCGGCGTGGCATTGGCGGCGAGGTCATCGTCGAGTTCATCGTCGACGAGCGTGGCATCGCCCGCCGGGTGAAGGCCGTCAGCGCCCCGCACACCGCCCTCGCCGAAGCGGCGGAGAATGCGATTGGCCAGTGGACGTTCTTCCCTGGCATGAAAGCCGGCCGCGCCGTCGCCACCCGCCTCGCCGTCCCCGTCATGTTCGGCTCGGCGCCGTAGTTTCTTTCGGAGAAACCTGAGACCTGAAACTTGAAACCCGAGTTTTCAGAGGTCGGAAGTTGGTAGTCGGTGGCAACCGTGTCCTGACCGCACCCTTTCCGGAACTCAAGTTTCAGGTCTCAGGTTTCAGGTTTGCGACCGTCGCACGGTTGACCCGGTGGGGCGGGGGGAGTGCAGTGGCGGCATGAAGGTCATGTTCACGCCTAAGGAGTATGCGAAGCTGCTGGAGCTGGTTCATCTCGGCATGCACACGGTTGCAGGGCGGCAGGGTTTCGACACGCCCGCGGCGCAGCGCTACGCCGAGCTCGAGCAGAAGCTGTTCGAACTCGCCACGCCCCTCGGCTGCGCGGATCTCGTCACCGTCGGGAGCGATGGGCGCCTCGCGCCTTCTGACCAGCTGCTGGATGACAAGCGGCTCCAGAAGACCCAGTCCGAGTACGACAATGACACCTTCTGGCACGAGCTGGTGACGCGACTCGCCGACCGCGATCTCGCTGCCGAACAGGCCAAGCAGTCCCTGGCCGACACCGGTGGCCCGGCGATCGATGCGGATGCCCGACTGCGTCAGCTCGAGGATGCCTACTGGGATGAGTTCGAGAAGAATGACCTCGCCAATGTGCTCCTGCTGCGCGGCGGCAAGGGGTGATAGAGGGGAGAATTTTCGAATTTTGATTTTCGATTGGGTCGGAGGGAGGGCACAGAGGGCAGGCGCCGGGATCCCGAGCCTTCGAAAGTCGGACTCGGAGATTGGTCACGAAAAACACAAAAACTCTTGGGGTGATTTCGCAGATCTCACGGCGCTTGATAGGGCCCTCGGACGGGATACCGACTCAAGTCAGACAATCCTCGTGTTTTTTGTGGCAATACGGCCGACTCTGATCGGCTTTGCGCCCGAGGTGATCGAATTCGAAATTCCGGGGATCGATCATCATTCGGTTCCCGTCGCGTCCCTTCGTGGTTAATCCGGTTAGGGCCTGCGGCCGGTTGACCTTCGGCGGCTTCATGGCACGCTGGGCCCATCCCCATGACGTCGCCGCTTCTGCGTCTCGCGCTGTGCCTGTGCTCGTTGGCCCTCGTGTCGGCTCCGCTTTCCCGCGCGGCGGATCCCTCCAAGGATCGTCCGCCCCAACTCTTTCGGCAGCGGCCCCCGGTCCACCCGCAGTCCATCGCCAATTTCCGCGTGCGCGGCGAGGTCAGGGTCACGCTCGATGTTGGCGCGGATGGCACCGTGTCGAATGTCCGCGCCGGCTATGCCACGCACCCGGATTTTGTCGCGCCGGCCATCGCCGCGGTCCTCGACTGGCGCTACCGCCCGGCGCTGCGGGACGGCCAGCCGGTGCCGATGTACGATGTGAAGGCGGCGGTGATCTCCGACGTGGTCGTCCTGGGGGGGCCGGCCTTCACCATTCCGCCGCGCGGCTCAGACCAGTTGCCGCCCGCCTTCCGCTATGATGAGCCGCCGTCGATCAAGACGATGATGCCGGTGGTGTACCCGTATGAGATTCTCGCCGGGGCCCTGCCAGGGCGCGCGAGTGTTGCCTTTGCCGTGGGGCCCGACGGGCGCGTGCAGGATGTCTCGATCGTGCAGGCAACCCATCCCGACTTTGGCGAGGCGCTGGCGGCGGCCATGGAGTCGTGGGAGTTCGAGCCCGCGCGCTACGCCGGCCAGCCGTTTGCCGCCCTGCTGGCGCGCTCCCAGGATTTCAATCCGGAGGGCAAGGACATGCCCATCAACGACGCCACCCGACGCCTGCTGCTCGAAAGCCGCAAGGCCGAGCCCGCCATCGTGGACGTGGCCGACCTCGACGAAATGCCCGCCACGCGCTTTGGCGCGACCCCGCGCTACCCCGGTCGCATGGGTGGCGAGGCGGGGCGGGCGGAGATTGAGTTCATCATTGATCGCACCGGCCGCGTTCAGCTGCCGCGGATCGTCTCCGCCTCGGCGCCGCCCTTCGGTTGGGCCGCCATCACTGCGGCCGCGCAATGGGAGTTTTCGCCCCCGCGCAAGGGAGGGCAGCTCGTGGATGCGCGCATGCGCGTTCCGGTTGAGTTTCCGGCCCAGCCCCGGTCCGCGTTGACGGTGATCCCCGCGACGCCGGGCGCCCCGGCGCCCTGAGACCGCGCGCGGGTGGGGCGGCCGGCCGGCCCGCATCCGTCCGCTCGCCCGTTGACCTTTGGCCCAAGGCATGCACCGTTGGGCTTGTGATGACGCCCGTGTTGCGTTGTGTGCCCCTGCTTCTGATTGCCGCGCTGGCGGCCCCGGCCCTGTCGGCGCAGCCCAAGGCAGCCGCCTCCGCCGCCAATCGCGAGGCCGTCCCCTTCCAGCAGAGCCGGCCCGCCTACCCTGAGTCACTCCGCACCTACCGCATCCGCGGCGAAGTCAGGCTCGCCTACGACATCGATGCCGACGGCTACGTGCAGAACCTGCGCGCCACGTACGCGACGCACCCCGATTTTCTGCAGCCCGCCCTCGACGTGGCGAAGGGCTGGCGTTTTCGTCCGGCCCGCAAGGACGGCAAGCCGGTTCCCTCGAGCCGCGAGGAATCGGTCTTCACCGATGTCCTCACGCCGGGGCTCGAGGCGTTCGAGATTCCTGCCGTGGCCGCGAAGGATCTGCCGGAGTCCCTGCGGTATGACCGGCCGCCGTCGATTCGCACGCTCGTGCCCGTGGTCTATCCCTATGAGCAGCTGCTGGCGAACAAGCGCGGCGCGGCGCAGGTGGCGCTGCTGATCGCGCCGGACGGATTGACGCGCGAAATCAAGGTGCGCGCCGCGTCGGAGCCCGCCTTTGGTCTGGCCCTCGCGGCGGCGATGGAGGCCTGGGAGTTCGAACCGGCGATGAAGAACGGCGAGCCGGGCGGCGCGCTCCTCTCCCGCGGTCAGGAGTTCAAGGTGGATGGGGAGGACCGCCTGGTGAGCGACGGCACCCGCCGTCTGCTGCGGATCCTTTCGTCGGAAACCCCCGCCATTGTCGACATCTCCGCGCTCGACGCGGTCCCCCAACCCCTGGAGCGCGTGCCGCCGGTGTTTCCCCAGAAGCACGCGGGCAAGGACGGCACCACGGAGGTGGAGTTCATCATCGATCGCGAAGGCGTGGTTCACCTGCCCCGCATCGTGTCCGCCAGCGAGCCCGAGTTTGGCTGGGCCGCCGCCACCGCCGTCAACCGCTGGAGGTTCGAGCCGCCGCGCAAGGCGGGCGAGCCGGTGGATGCGCGGGTGCGCGTGCAACTTGATTTCCGCGGCGCGGCCGCCGGCGCGCCCGCGCCGACGACGGAAACGCCGGCCGCTCCTCCAGACCCCGCGTCGCCTGCGCCTGCGCCGGCAGCGACGCCTCCTCCCTCGGCCTGAGTCGCACGCGATGATTGGCCGGACACCTGCTTCACCTGCTCCCGGCTAGAACTCGCGATGACCACCAACGTTCTCGTTCCGCTGCCCGGCTTTGTGCTGCCTCCGGATCTGCCCTGGCGGATCCGTTTTATCGAACAAGTGGAAGAGCACCTGAGGACCATGCAGGCCCAGGGGCATTTCCAACCGCCCCGCTTCTTTGGCTATTATTTCCGTGACGGGGATCCGGTCGCCGTGAGTGGCAACTGGACCGTCGCGCTGGAGCCTGATCCGCTGCTCGCGCCCCTGCCGGGTGAACTCGACCGCCTGACTTGCGGCCAGTTCCCCATCACAGCGAGCGGCAGCCGGGATCCCGACTACCTGCTGGTCCATGACCGGCGTGACGGCGCGTGCTGGCTGTGGGGCTTCGCCTACGGCTTCCGCTTTGTGACCGCCACGGATCCGTTCCTGACGGACGACGAGGACAGCTAGGCACGGCGCGGAGGGTGTAAAAAAGTTGTTTCGAAGAAATCGATCGCGCGATCGCTTGGTTTAGCCGGTTGCGTTGGCGGGTTGGGCGGCGCATAACCGTCCTCTGACTGCCATGCGTTTACCCGTCCTTGATAAAAACGCCTTGGTGGTGGCGGGGATCTATCTGGGCGTAACCACCGTTTGGATCATCGGCTCGGACACCCTGGTCGAAGCCGTGGCGGGTGGTGATCTGGTTGTGGTGCAGCGCCTTCAGATGATGAAGGGCATCGGTTTCATGGTCGCGACCGCCCTCGGCCTTTACGCGCTCGTCGCCACCTCACTCGCCCGCCAGCGCCGCCAGGCGGAGGAGCTGCGCCAAATGGAGGAGATGCTCAGTGTTTCGCAGCGGCTCGAGGCCTTGGGCACGCTCTCGGCCACGGTGGTGCACGATTTCAATAATATCATCACCGTCATCCGGGGCATGTCTGACCTGGCGCGGATGGACGGGTATGATCCGGCCAAGATGCCCCTGCGCATGCGGGAAATCGAGAAGGCGACCGACCAGGCCAATGACATCGTCAAGCAGCTTACGCACGTCATGCACCATGCGCCGCCGGCGTTCGCCCCCGGCGATGTCTCGGCGGTCATTGTCGGATTCGAGGCGATGCTCCGGCAGGCCTTGGGCCGCCGGGTGACGCTGCGCATCGAACTTCCCACCGAAGCCCCGCCGGTCGTCGACCACGATCGCAGCAAGGTCGAGCAGATCCTGCTCAACCTTGCCGTCAACGCGCGCGATGCGATGGAGGGCGGCGACACCTGTGAACTGACGATCTCGGCCCGCGCCCGGACCCTGCGGGACCACGTGTCGGCCTTCCGGTCGAGCCCGGTCAGTGGAGCGTTTTTTGTGATCTCCGTGGCGGACACCGGCTGCGGGATCCCCGCGGAGAACCTCGAGCGGATCTTCAGCCCCTTCTTCACCACCAAGCCCGAGGGCAAGGGCACGGGGCTGGGCCTTGCTTCCGTCCGGCGGCTGATGGACCAGCATCACGGCTGGGTGGAGGCCGAATCGACACCCAACGTGGGCACCCGTTTCCACCTCTACTTCCCCGCAGCCGTGCCGCCGGGGACGGGCCGTTGAGGGCGCCGCCGGTTTGACCGATGAATGCGACCTTCCTGCTACCCATCTGGTTTGATCTGGGCGCGACGCTGCTCTTCGCCGTCACGGGCGCACTGGCCGCGATGCGGCGCGGCTACGATGTGGTCGGCGTGGTGGCCTTGGCGCTGATCTCCGGCGTGGGCGGCGGCATCCTGCGCGATGCGGTCTTCATCCAGCAAGGACCGCCGGCGGTGGCGACCGATGCGCGCTTCCTCTACGTTGTCGTGATTGGCGCCGCCATTGGCGCGGTGCTGGGGGACCGCGTGCAACGCTTCAACCGGGTCATCGCGGTCTTCGATGCGCTCGGCCTGGGCGCTTACGCGGTGGTCGGCGTGCAGAAATCCCTGGGCGCCGGGCTCTCGCTGCCCGCGGCCGTGCTGGTGGGCGTCGTCAATGCGGCGGGGGGCGGCCTGCTCCGCGATGTGATCACCAATCAGGAGCCGCTGGTCTTCAAGCCCGGCCAGTTCTACGTCCTCGTGGCGCTGGCGGGCGCGGTGCAGTACGTGTTCATGACGGTGCACCTTGGGTTGGCGCCCACGCCGGCCGCGCTGGTGACGATCGGGACCACCTTCGTGCTTCGGGTGCTCACGATCACGTTGAACTGGAAAACGAGCTCATTCACGCCGCCGACGGAGCCGGGCCGCTGAGCCCCGGTACGGTCAGCGCACCCGGCTGCCGTACTGGTTCGAGACCGCGAGGGTGGAGAAGTGGGCGAAGGCGATGCGGGCGACGTCGGCCACGGGCGACGCGTTTTCCGGCAGGTACACAGCCATGACGCTCAGCACAAAGGGGCGGTTCTCCAGCAGCACGATGCCGGTCTGGCATTGGACGCCGCGCACGGAACCGGGTTTGGAGGCGATCGGCACCTCGCGCGGAATGCCGCCGCGAAAACCGCCCCCGGCGAGATGCCAGCCGTCCGCATCCGGCAGCTTGAGGATTTCGATCATCGCCGCACTGTCGGGAAAACGCCCGCGGAAGATCATTTCCGCCAACTGGGCCATCTCCCGCGGGGTCGAGATGTTCTCGATGTTCCGGCGGGCGGCGCCGGTCGCATCGAGCATGATCCGCTGCAGCCGGGTGTTCGGCAGGCCCAGGGACGCCATCAGGGCATTCACCCGTTCCATGCCAACCAGCGCGATGAGCTTGTTGGTCGCGGTGTTGTCACTGTGCTGGATCATGGCCTCCAGGAGGGACCGCACGGTCACGGACACCGGCCCCTTGGCGATCTGCTCGTTCAGCCGACCCGATCCCCGGGCGACATCGGCCTCGGTCAGGGTGACGGTGGCTTCCAGGCTGAGTTCGCCCGCGCGGGCGGCGCGGAACAGCTCGACCATGATGGGAATCTTGATCGAGCTGGCCTGCGCAAAGGGAACGTCCGCATTGAGGGCCAGCACCTGCCCGCTGGTGAGGTCGACGGCCATGACCCCGAGCACGCCACCGAAGTCCGCGGCATAATCCTCCAGTTGCGCCTGGGTCTTCTGCGCGAGCACATCGGCCGGGGTGGCCTGGGCCAGGAGGCCGGCTGTCGCGAACAAAGCAACGCCCACGGCGCCGAATCCGCGGAGCAGGCTGAACAGGCGGAAGAGCGGGGAGGGCGGATGAGACAGGTTCATGGGTGGGAAGGGCGTCAAATCACGGGGCGGCGAGGGGCAGGGGCCCTCGAAGACGGGTTTGTTCAGCAAAGGTCGTTCCCGGGAGGGGCGCCTCGCGTGGATTCGGTGGGAAGTCCCTCGGAGCGAGCGCAAAAGCAAATCGACAACGTCATCTCGGAAAGCCCCTTGGTCGCCAAGATTGTTGTTTTTTTGGCAACGATCGTTGCTGATGGACAACAACAAAATTGCCTCCTCCCGTGACGTTTACGTGGCATGCTCAATGCTCCACCGAAAAGAGTACCCCGGTATTGTTTGATAATTCAGCAAAAACCAACACCACATGCATCGCCAAGATCTTGAGTCAGTTTGTCGCCGCTGGGCCCGGAAAACCTGCCTAGCGACGGTCGCGATGGGATCCCTCGGCACGGGCCTTTGGGCCCAGGTCGCTCCCCAGCCCGCCAGCCCCGCCGCCGCGAGTGCGAGCACCGAAGACGTGATCCAGATGGAGGCCTTCTCCGTCACCGGCTCCAACGTGAAGCGCATGGACCAGGAGAATGTCCTGCCGGTCACGGTGATGAGCCGTGACGCGATGGACGTGCGCAATGCGCTCACGCCGGTCGACATGCTCACGGCCCTGCCCCAGGTCACGGGCGTGCCCGCCAATGAGTCCCGCTCGGCCTCGGCCGGTGCCCGCGGTGACAACGCCAACATCAATCTCCGCGGCCTCGGCACGAATGCTTCGCTGGTGCTGCTCAATGGCCGCCGGCTCGCCCCGCATCCGATGACGGGCGATCTGGTCGTGAACGTGAACCAGCTTCCCAATCAGGGCATCAGCCAGATTGAGGTGCTGCGCGACGGTGCGTCTTCGATCTACGGCTCGGATGCGATCGCCGGCGTCGTGAACTACATCATGCGGACGGATTACCGCGGGGTGCAGATCAAGACCCGCTACGCCACGCCGGAGGAGCCGGGTGGCTCGCAGCTCCAGGGCACGATCACGTACGGTGCCGACTTCCTCGACGGTCGCCTGCGCTACCTCACGAACTTTGACGTCTTCTTCCGCGAGGAGCTGTGGCTGCACCAGCGCGAGCAGGGTCGGTTTGCCGACAACTCCTACCGTGCGCCGGCGCCCTTCAACACCGCGGCGGGCCCCTTCAATTCCGCGGCCGTCGTGGGTCGCTGGCCGACCTTCCGGGTCGGTACCGGCACGGCCACGAATTACTTCCGCCCGGTCAATGGGACACCGACGCTCACGACCACGGCGCCGACCCGCGCAGCCAATCCGGAGTTCTACAACAACCTGAATGCCTACTCGATGGCCTCGCCCCGCACGCGGCGCATCAACTGGTTCAATCGCGTTGAGTACGATTTCTCGGACAGCATCACCGCCTTCGCCGACATCTCGTTCTACAAGGCCGACTCGGTCACGATCCGCCAGCCGATCAGCATGAATGCGCCGACCAGCGACGCCTTCGCAGTCATGTCGGAGAACAATCCCTTCAATCCGTACGGTTCGCGCTTCTACCATGTCACCGGCGCGCCGAACTCGGACGGCACGGCCCGCCTCGTCGGCACGCCGCGCTCGATCTCGATGCAGGCCCAGCAGATCCAGGATCTCCCGGGCGATCGCATGGAGGTCTCCGCCGGCACCTACCGTTTCGTGGCCGGCCTGATGGGCAAGCTGAGCGACACGTGGTCCTGGGAAACCGGCGCCCTTTACACCCAGGTCTATGCGGCCGACCGCGCTCCCTACAACGTGCGTGAGAGCCTCTACCAGGCGGCCCTCGCCCGGACTGCGGTGCCCAGCCCCAATGACAACCGCTTCGCCGCCGAGGCCGGTGCCTTCAATCCCTTCGGCTACACCTTCAAGGTCCAGAACGGGGCGGTCGTTGCCGACCAGCCCTATGTCAACCCGCAGGGGGTGATGGACACCTTCATCGACACCTGGCGCCAGGATGGCCGCACCGAAGTGGCCAGCCTCGATGCCCGCGCCTCGGGCCGCCTCTTCACGATGTGGGCCGGCGACATCAATGTCGCGCTGGGTGGCGAGTACCGCACGGAGTACTTCCGTTGGGTCCGCCCTTACAATGAAAGCACGCGCAACGACTTCTATGTGTCGTCGCCCATCCCGGACAACTCCGGCGACCGCTCGGTGACCAGCTTCTACTCCGAGCTGGTGGTTCCCCTCGTCTCGCCGCAGAACAACATCCCGCTGGCCAACTCGCTCGAGCTCTCCGCCTCCGCCCGCTATGAGAGCTATGATGACTTCGGCAACACGACCAAGCCCAAGGTCGGCCTCAACTGGAAGCCGCTCCCCAACATCATGGTGCGCAGCTCCTACAACGAGGGCTTCACGGCGCCAAGTCTCGCCGACCTCTACTCGCCGCCGTCCTCCACGATCGGCTCCGTCGCCACGCAGATCGACACCTACCGCAATGTCGCGACGAGCGAGGGTGCCTATGTGACGCTTGCCATCACCTCTGGCAACCCGGACCTGCAGCCGGCCGAATCCGAGGGCAAGAGCGCGGGCATCGTGATCGATGTTCCCTGGGTTCCTGGCCTGACGCTCACCGCCGATTACTGGGAGATTGAACAGATCGGCCAGGTCGGCTCGCGCAGCGTCTCGCAGCTCTACATCAGCGACGACGTCCTCCTGAAGGCCTACGTTGCCCAGCAGATCTCCGCCGGCGTGCCGGTGATGTCCATCGACACCGGCAGCGGCACGGCGAACTACAAGGGCGATGTGGGCATCCAGCGCTATGCGCCCACCGCCGAGGATGTCGCGCTCTTCGCCACGTGGAATGCCGCCAATCCCGGCAACCCCCGTGCGGTCGTCGGTCGCGTCCGCGCAACCAACTCGCCGATCGGCAATCTGGTCGCCGCCAATGCCTCCGGCTGGGACTTTGGCGCGAGCTACAACCTGCCGGAGAAGAGCTTCGGCCGGCTGTCGTTCACCACGGACTGGAGCTACCTGCTCCACTCCTTCTCCATCAACTCGGCCGGCCTCACCCCGGTGGTCACCCTGCGCAAGGGCGTGGGCAGCAATGCCGAATGGCGCGGCAACGGCACCGCCAGCTGGCGCAAGGACAACTGGACCGTCGGCCTGAGCGCGTACTACATCGGTGACTACACCATCGCCAATGTGACCACGACCCAGGCGATCTACGAGTCTCTCGGCCGCCCGGATTACATCCGTCCGCAGTTCACCGACGGCAACACGCTCTACCGCTATGTCGTGGAGGACACCCTGTCCTTCAATGGCTTCGTCACCTACCGCCTGGGCAGCAACGCCGACCGCTTCTGGCTGCCGACGTCCATTCGTCTGGGTGTGACGAACCTGACCGACGAGGAGCCGCCGCTCTCCAACGGCAACTTCGGCTTCGATGCGGGTGTGCATGCGAATCTCTTCGCCGGCCGCACCTGGAGCATCGAGCTGAACAAGGAATTCTAAGCCAGGTCTGCCTTCATCCCCCCGCCGGCCGCGGACGCTCGTCCGCCGGCCGGCGGTTCCGGGACGGAACCGCCCTTTCCCCATCCCTCACGCGAGGGGTCGTGGGCCTTGCCGTGCCCGTTTTTCCACCCGTCCACCCGTTCCTGTCCGTGGTCACCCCATGAATCACCTCCCGTCGTCCGTTGTCGCGCGGGGCACCTGCCTCCCGCTCGCCTGTCTCGCCGCCGCGCTCGCGGCTCCGTTGTCCGCTCAGACTCCCGCCCGCGAGATCATCCCGGGGCCGGGTAATGTCTGGTCCCTCGCCGCAGCCGGCGATGCCATCATCAACCGCCGCATCGCGGTTCACGAGAATGACAACGACCCGCGCTTCAAGGCCATGGTCGACATCATCCGCCGGGCTGACGCCGCGATGATCAATCTCGAGCAGTCCGTCTTCCGCATGCAGGACTTCAAGGGCTGGGCCGAGGTCGAGAATGGCGGCAATTGGGAGGTGGGACCGCCGGAGGTCGTCCTCGATCTCCAGGGCATGGGCTTCGACCTGTTCAACCGCGCCAACAACCACACGACCGATTACGGCGTCGAGGGCATGCGCATCACCAACCAGTACCTGGACCAGATCGGCGCCGTCCATGCCGGTTCGGGCAATACGCTGGGTCAGGCCAGCCGGCCGGGTTACCTGGAGACGCCCAAGGGGCGCATTGCGCTGATCGGCCTCGCCTCGAGCTTCACGCCCATGTCGCGGGCAGGGGAGGCGCGCGACGACGTGCCCGGCCGCCCGGGCCTCAACGCGCTGCGCGTCGTCCGCAGCTACGAGGTGGATCAGCCCACGATGCAGTCCCTCCGCAGCTTCGCCGAGCGCATTGGCACCCGCGTGCCGGCCAGCGCAGGGGACCCCATTCGGGTGCTGGGCAGCGAAATCCATCCCGGTCCCTCGGTGAAGGCCATCGACACGCTCGAGAAGCGTGACGTGGACCGCATCCTGCGCGAGGTGCGCAACGCGGCCGACCAGGCCGACTACGTGGTCGTGACGATCCACGCCCATCAGGCCGGGGCCGATGAGCTGAAGATGCCGGAGTGGCTGACGTCCTTCGCCCGCCAGTGCATCGACGCCGGCGCCTCCGCCTTCATTGGCCATGGTCCGCACACGCTGCGGGGCATCGAGATCTACAAGAATCGCCCGATCTTCTACAGTCTCGCGAACTTCACCTTCCAGAACGAGACGATCGACCCGATGCCGGCGGACCACTACGAGCTGTTCGACCTGCCGCCGACCGCGCTGGCCTCCGACCTGTACAATGCGCGCTTCCAGAATGGCACCACCGGATTCCCCACCCGGCCCGAGATCTACGAGAGTGTCGTGGCCGTGCCAACCTTTCGGGGCCGCGATCTCGTGGACATCAAGCTCTACCCGATCGACCTCGCGCGGACCGCTCCGCGCTCCCAGCGCGGCACCCCGCGCCTGGCGGAGGAAGCACATGCCCGGCAGGTGATCGATCGCATGATCCGCATGTCCGCGCCGCTGGGCACCACGATCACCTACGAGAATGGCATCGGAGTGTGGCGGCCGAAACCCTGAACCGGCCATGACGGAAGCCGGTAGACGGGGTCATCCCCGCTCTCCCGCTCAGGGCTGACGTGCCCCGTCGAGGAGCGCGTCGATCAGCGGAATCTGCTCGGCGGGATCCACGCCCGGGCGCAGGTCGGTGTGGCGCACGGTCCCGTCGGGTCCGACAATCACGCGGAAGGGGAGGCGCTGGATGGCAAAGGTCTTCATGAAGGCCTCGTCCATGGCGACAGCCACCGTGCCCGCGATGCCCCTGGCCTGCGCGAACTCTCCCAGCAGGGTGAGCTCGCGCGCCGGGTCGCCGCGCGTGTCGATGGGCTCCGGGCCGAGCCCGCTGAGGCTGCCCTGCAGCGTGGTGATGGCCACAAATGCGACCGGGCGGCCGGCATAGTGCGCGGCCAGTTCCCGCACGCGCGGGAAGGCCCGCACGCTGGGTACCGACCACGTGGCCCAGAAGTCGACCACCACGACCTGACCGCGCAGGGCTTCGAGCGAGGCCAGCCCGGCGGGTTGGGACCATTGAAGCGGAAGCGCGGGCAGGGGCTGCCCGACGAGGGACGATTGCGCCGCGCGGGCCTGCTGCCGCGCCTCGCGGCGCATGAGCGCGCTGGCAATCGCCAGGCCGGTGTCCGCGTCGGGAAACTCCTCCTGCAACTGGCGGATGTAGGCCTGCGGCCGCTCGGAGTCGTCGAAGAGCTCCATCTCGAGCGCCAGGCGTGTCACGAGGATGTCCGCGACATCATGGGAGTTCTCCGCCCGGTGTTGCTCAAACAGGGCGCTGAGCTCGGTGAGCTCGGGCGCGAGGGCCGCCTCCGTGTCGTCGCCCGCGGAAACCTTGGCCTGGATCCGGGCGACGATGGCCTCGTGGGCGAGGGCGACCGCCGACGGCGGGCCGACGGCGTGCGCCCCCGCGAGGGAGGTCAGCAGGCCGAAGAGGAGGGCGAGGAGGCCGGGGGCGAAACGCTGCGTCATCTCAGGCGGATGAGCCTGTGCGAAGGCCCGGCCATGGCAAGGGCCGCCCGGCCGGAAAGGGCACGGGCGGCCGTTTGACGGGCACGCGGGTCAGACCGCGGGGGCCGGATTACTCCAGGCCGGGGCTGCGAGCTCGGTCACGAGACGGATGCCGGCGGGGGCGGTCACCACCCGGGGCACGATGTTGATCAGGGCGGCCACCGTGGCGTCGTCGCCGGCGACGCCGCCATTCAGGGTGAGGTGGAGATTTGGACGTCCGCGGACCACGATCGTGTCGTGCGGATTGGGCTCCCCGAGGGCCATGGTCAGGTCCAGCACGATCCTGGCCTCACCGCCGACCACGCCAATCGCGCGCTGGTGCAGACCGCGGGTCTGCCCGGCCGCGACATCGAAGTAGGTGGTCTGAATGCGGGCATCGGCGACCACGGGCTCGCACAGCTCAGTGATCGAATCGAGCTTCCAGCCCATGGCATTGGCGAGGAGCGCGAGGGACTGCTGGAAGCCGGCATGGCCCGCCTTGCCGGCCTTGAAGGCGGCACGGAATTCCTCGGGCGGGCGGCCGCTGCCGATCTTGGCCTGGAGCGGTCGCCGGCGGGTGGCCGCATCGACCACGCGCTCGACGTAAATGGAATTCACCTGGCGGCTGACGCCTGTGAGCACGATCGGGAGCAGGTCCATGACGAAGCCCGGGTTCACGCCGGTGGCAACCACGCGGGCGCCGGTCTTGCGGCAGAGTTCGTCGTATTCGGCGGCGACTGCGGGCGTCTTCAGCTGGGGAAAGATCAGCTCCTCGCAGGTGGAGGCGACGCTGAGGCCGCGCTCGAGGGCCGGGCGCACCTGCGCGAGCGAGGCGGCCGCGCTGGACGAGGCGGTGTGCAGGATCACGTCGGGGGTGGCCGCCTTGAGCAGCTCCTCCATCGAGGCATGGACCTTGCCGGCGATGGCGGCATTGCCGGTGACCTCCGCCATCGTGCGGCCGGCCTTGTCCGGGGCGACATCAACTCCGCCGACGATTTCCATCCATCCCTGCGTGGCGGCAAGGGCGATCGATTCGAGACCGATCGGACCCAGGCCGAATTGGGCAACTTTGATTTTCTTCATAGAAATTTAGTCGCCGACCCTAATGCACTTATGATGCCAGCCGGAATTTCCCCCTGTAGCCAGAGGCGGCCAGGCCCTTGGTGTTGCCTGATGGCAACCCGTGCCTAGCTCGCGTTGCTGTAACGCAACGGATCCAACTGGTGGCGCCGTACGAGCCGGAAGTAGTGCGAGCGGTCGATGCCGGCGAGGCGGGCGGCGGCGGCCATGTTGCCGCGGGCGAGGCGCAGGCCCTGCTCGAGGTAGCGGCGCTCGAAGGCGGCCTTGGCCTCGGCATAGGTGCCGGACAGGTTCGCGGGGGCGGGCAGGGCGTCTCCGGCCCGGCCGGTCTCGCGGAGGATGCGCTCGGGGAGATCGGCGACGTCGATCCACTCGCGGTCGTGGAGGACGGCGAAGCGCTCCACGAGGTGCTCCAGCTCGCGGACATTGCCGGGCCAGCCGTAGACCTTGAGGCGGTGAATGGCCTCGGGGGTGAAGCCGACCAGGGGAGAGCGCACGTTGCGGTAGCGGCGGAGGAAGTGGTCGATCAGCAGGCTGATGTCCACCGGGCGCTTGCGCAGCGGCGGCAGGGTCAGTGAGATCACGTGCAGTCGGTAGAAGAGGTCGGCGCGAAAGCGCCCAGCCTCGATTTCCTTCTGCAGGTCGCGATTGGTCGCGGCGATCACGCGCGCGTGGGACTGCAAGGTCTCCGTCCCGCCCACCCGGTTGAATTTGCCGCTTTGGAGCACGCGCAGGAGTTTCGACTGCAGGGGATAGCTCATCTCGCCGATCTCATCGAGGAAGAGCGTGCCCGCCCCCGCCTCCTCGAAGCGGCCGACGCGCAGGTCCGTCGCCCCAGTGAAGGCGCCGCGGTCATGCCCGAAGAGCTCGCTTTCCAGCAGGTTCTCCGGGATCGCGGCACAGTTGATCTCGACGAAGGGCTGGGCGTGCCGCGGGCTGCGCAGGTGGAGGGCCTGGGCCACCAGCTGCTTGCCCGTCCCGGTCTCGCCCAGGATGAGCACGCGGCTGTCGCTCCGGGCCACCGCCTCGATGGTGTCGAAGACCGCCTTCATGGCCGGGTCCTCGGAAATCATGCCCTCACGCCTCACCTCGGCTTTTCCATTGGGCTCCTGCTCGCGGCTGATCAGCTTGGCCAGACGCGCCAGCAGCTCCTCCGGCACGACGGGCTTCTCGAGGTAGTCGGACACCCCCAGGCGGGTCGCCTCGATCGCCGTCTTCTCATTGCCGTGGCTCGTGATCATCACGATGGGCATCCGGCTGCCCTGACCGCGCAGGCGGCGGATGAGCTCAAAGCCACCCAGCTCGCGGATCACGAGGGTGGTGATCACGAGGTCATACGGCTGCTTCTTGACCATGCGGAGCGCCCTCAGCGGGCTGCCGCAGATCACCGCCGCCCGGCAGTGGGGCTTCAGGAGCGCCCGCACCTCCTGGCAGAACTCCGGGACGTCATCGACGATCAGGATGCGGGCCGAGACCAGCGCAGCGTAGGGGTTCACGTTGCATTTATGACAACGCCAGTTGCTCAGAAGCAACCCCTAAACGCTGCTCCGGCCTCCTTTTACAATGGCATGACGACTGCTGTCTCAAAAGGGTCGGTCTGATTTATTTTTGGAATCGTGATTTGTCTACCCCGCCCCCTGTGACGCTTTCCGCCTGGTATCTCCTGCTGCTGGCCGTGCCCGTGCTTCTGGCCGGGGAGGCGGTCTGCCGCCGCGTGCCGTTGTTGGCGCGCTTCAACATCCCGGCCCCCGTGGTGGGGGGGCTCGGCACAAGCCTGCTGGTCCTGGCCCTGTCGTTTGCGGGCGTGACCGTCTCGTTTTCGACGCGGACGGATGCTGCATGGTGGACGTGGCTGGTCACGCCTGAGACCGAGTGGTTCACGCGGCCGCAGAAGGCGGTCAACCTGCCCCTGCTGGTGGCCTTCTTCACCTGTGTCGGCCTCAACTCGACCTGGCGAATCGTCAAGGCGGGGAGCTGGCAGCTTCTTCTCTTTTGGGGTCTGGCGACGCTGCTCGCCGTGGGGCAGAACATCACGGGCGTGGCGCTGGCGAACGTCCTGGGCGTGGACTCCCTGCTGGGCCTGATCTGCGGCAGCGTTTCGATGACGGGGGGGCATGGAACCGCGCTGGGCTTTGCCGAAACGCTCAAGCAGGCGGGCTATTCCGAGGCGGCCACGGCCGGCGCGGCGGCCGCAACCTTCGGCCTGGTGGCGGGTGGCCTGTTGGGTGGCCCGATTGGCACCCGGCTGATCCAGCGTTTCCGCCTGCCGATTCCCGGCGCGCGGGGACCGTCCGTTTCCGGCGCAGCCTCGGCGGGCGGGATTCTGACCGACTTCCGCCGGCTTGCGGGGGCGGGCCGCGGCGCCGTCCTTCACCTGCTGATCCTGGCCGGGTGCATCAAGGCGGGTGCCTGGGTCTCTGCCTTTCTTCAGGCGCAGGGCATCGTTTTCCCGGCTTACATGGGTGCCTTGCTGGTGGGGGTGGCGCTCAGAAATGTCCTCGATGCGACGGGCCGTCCGTGGATCCAGAGCGAGGTGGTGGACTTGATCGGTGCCGTGGCGCTGGGCCTCTTTCTCGCGATGGCGATGGCCAGCCTCAATCTGCGCGAGCTGGCCGGTGCGGCCGTTCCGATGCTCGTGATCCTCGCCGCGCAGGTCACGCTAACCGGCCTCTTTGCGTGGTGGGTGACCTACCGGCTGCTGGGTCGCGACTACGAGGCGGCCGTGATGGCGGGCGGCCACTGCGGATTCGCGCTCGGAGCCACCCCCAATGCGGTGGCCAACATGGATGCCCTCACGCGCCGCTTCGGTCCCGCCCCGCGCGCCTACACCGTGGTGCCCCCGGTCGGGGCCTTCCTGATCGATTTCACCAACGCCCTCACGATCACCGCCTTCATCAATTTTCTTTGAACCCCGTCCGCCGCGGCGCGCCGGCCGCTGCCGGCATTCCCAACCCAACTCCCATGACCTACCCGCATCTCCCGCGCCTCCTCCGCCTCGCGCTGCTGGCGCTTGCCGGCCCCCTCGCGTTGTCCGCCCAGTACGATGTCCTCATCCGAGGCGGCCGAGTCCTCGACGGCTCCGCCAGCCCGTGGCGCTACGCGGATGTCGCCATCACCGGTGACCGCATCGTGGAAGTCGGCTTCATCCCGGCTTCCGCGACCGCCACACGCGTGATCAACGCCGCCGGCAAGTATGTCACCCCTGGCTTCATCGACCCGCATTCCCACGTGGCCCCCGAGATCGGCACCGAGAAGGGTGCGGCCGCCATCCCGATGCTCCTGCAGGGCGTCACCACCGCGATGATCAACCCCGACGGCGGCGGGCCGGCGGACCTGAAGCCGCAGCTCGACGCGATCCGGGCGCAGACGCCGGGCCTCAACATCGTACCGATGATCGGCCACAATGGCGTCCGCAGCACGGTCATGGGCATGGACAACCGCGCCCCGACCCCGCAGGAGCTGCAGCAGATGGTGGACTACGTCCGGGGCGCGATGAAGCTCGGGGCGTTCGGCTTCTCCAGCGGCCCCTTCTACACCCCGGGAAAATTTTCCAAGACCGACGAGCTGGTTGCCCTTGCGCGCGTGGCCAATGAAGTGCCGGGTGCCTTCCACATCAGCCATGTCCGCGACGAGGCCTCCTATGACGTCGGCGTGGTCGAGGCGGTGAACGAGCTGATCGAGGTTTCCCGCCAGACGGGCATCATCGGGGTGGCGACCCACATCAAGTGCATCGGCCCGACCGTCTGGGGCAAGTCGGCCGACATCATTGCGAACATCAACAAGGCACGCGCCGAGGGCCTCTCGATCTGGTCCGACCAGTACGCCTACGCCGCCTCCAGCACCGGACTCCAGGCCGCGCTGGTGCCGGGCTGGGCCCAGGAGGGCGGACCGACCGCCCTGCGCACCCGCCTCGCCAACCCCGAGCAGCGCGCGACGATCCGCACCGAGATGGTCGACAATCTGGCCCGCCGCGCCGGTGCCAACGCCGTCATGATCGCGAGCCACGCCGCCGACCGCAAACTCGAGGGCAAGCGGCTCGACGAGATCGCGCGCGAGCGCCTGCAGGATCCGGTCGACACCGCGATCGACATCCTCATGGCCGGCGGCGCCTCGATCGTTTCGTTCAACATGAACGAGACCGATGTGGAGGCCTTCATGAAGCAGCCGTGGAACATGACCTGCACCGACGGCGGCCTGCCCGAGTTCGGCGTCGGCTCCGGTCATCCCCGCAGCTACGGCGCTTTCTCGCGCAAGCTCCGCCGCTACGTCGTCGAGCGCGGGGCCATCTCGCTCGAGCATGCCGTCCACACCTCCACCGGCCTTACCGCCGGCGTCTTCGGCATCAAGGACCGGGGCGTCCTCGTCCGCGGCGCCTACGCCGATGTCCTCGTCTTCGACCTCGCCAAGGTGGCCGATGTCGCGACCTACGAGCAGCCCCACGCCTACTCGACCGGCATGGAGTACGTGCTCGTGAACGGCAAGGTGGCGGTCGCCGACGGCAAGGTGGTGCCCGAGCGCCATGGCCGCGTCCTTCTCCGCCACCAGCAGTAACCCGCCCTCCACCTCCTTCCTGCCATGAAGACCCGTTCCCTCCTTATCTCCGGGTTTGCGCTGCTGGCCTGTGCCGCCGCCTCAACCCTCGCCGCCCAGTCCTATGATGTCCTGATCCGTGGCGGCCGTGTCATCGACGGCACCGGCAGCCCCTGGCGCTATGCCGACGTCGCGATCAAGGGCGACCGCATCGTCGAGGTCGGCCCGATCCCGGCCGGCGCCACCGCCACCCGAGTGATCGATGCCCGCGGCCGCTATGTCACGCCGGGCTTCATCGACCCGCACTCCCACGCGATGCCGGGGCTCACCACCGCCGAGCTCGCGGGCGCCCCGCCGATCCTCTACCAGGGCATCACGACCGTGCTGATCAACCCGGACGGCGGCGGGCCCGCCGACCTGGAGGATCAGCTCCGTCCGACCCGCCAGCACGGGCCGGGCGTCAACGTGGCGCCGATGATCGGCCACAATGGCGTGCGCTCGACCGTCATGGGCCTCGAGGACCGGGCCCCCACGCCCGCCGAGCTGGAGCAGATGAAGACCTATGTGCGAAAGGCCATGGAGCTCGGCGCCTTCGGCTTCTCGAGCGGCCCGTTCTACATCCCGGGCAAGTACTCCAAGACCGACGAGATGGTCACGCTGGCCAAGGTCGCGGCCGAGTTTCCCGAGACCTTTCACATCAGCCACATTCGTGATGAATCGAGCTACGACATCGGCGTGGTTGCGGCCGTCAACGAGCTGATCGAGGTCTCCCGGCAGGCGAAGATTCCGGGCATCGTGACCCACATCAAGGGCATAGGCCCGACGGTGTGGGGCAAGTCGGCCGAGGTCATCGCCAACATCAACAAGGCGCGGGCCGAGGGTCTGGAGATCTGGGCGGACCAGTATCCTTACTCGGCCTCCGGCTCGAGCCTGCAGGCCTCGCTTGTCCCGGGCTGGGCCCAGGAGGGTGGCCAGCAGGCCATCGCCACGCGTCTCTCCAATCCCGAGCAGCGGGCCACCATCCGCGTCGAGATGCTTGAGAATCTGGCCCGTCGCGCCGGGGCGAATGCGATCATGATCCGGCGGCATCCGGCCAATCCGAAACTGGAGGGCCGCCGCTTGGACGAGATTGCCCGCGAGCGGCTGCAGGAGCCGATCGACACCGCGATCGACATGCTGATCGCGGGCGGCGCGGCGATCGTGTCGTTCAACATGAATGAGAACGACGTCGACGCCTACATGCGCCAGCCGTGGAACATGACCTGCACCGATGGCGGTCTGGTCACCTTTGGCTCCGGCGCCGAGCACCCGCGCGCCTACGGCGCCTTCCCGCGCAAGATCCGCCGCTACGCGCTCGATCGCGGCGCGATCACGCTCGAGCACGCCATCCACACCTCCACCGGCCTCACCGCCGGCGTGCTCAACATCAAGGACCGCGGCGTGCTGCGCGCCGGCGCCTTTGCGGACGTGGTGGTCTTCAATCCGGAGACGATCAACGACCCGGCCGCCTACGACGCGCCGCATGCCTACTCGACTGGCATGGACTACGTGCTGGTCAACGGAAAGCTCGCCCTTGCCGAGGGCAAGGTCCTCCCGGACCGCCACGGCCGCGTCCTGCTCCGTCACCAGCAGTAACTCCCTCTCCGCACTCATTCCACCCTTCGGGCCCGTCCGGCCCTGCGTCGGACAGGCCCCCGGTGGGCCCGGGGTGGCTTGGGGACCACGCCCGGGCCCATCGGCCCTTGTCTCCCCGGCCTGGACGGCCTTCACTTCCCTATCTCTTCCTTCATGTCCAACGGACTGGTCTGGTCGCAACGCGTACGTCAGGAAGTCGCCAAGGCCGTCATCGGCCAGGCCGCCACCGTCGAGCACCTGCTCGTCGCCATCATCACCGGTGGGCACGTCCTCCTGGAGGGCATGCCCGGTCTCGCCAAGACGCTGCTCATCAAGTCGCTCGCCACCGCCCTCGGCGTGCGGTTCGAGCGGATCCAGTTCACGCCCGACCTCCTGCCCAGCGACGTCGTCGGCACGATGATCTTCTCGCCCAAGACGGGTGAGTTCACGCCCTACCACGGACCGATCTTCGCCAATCTCGTGCTGGCGGATGAGATCAACCGCTCGCCGGCCAAGGTCCAGAGCGCCCTCCTCGAGGCCATGCAGGAGCGGCAGGTCACGATCGGCGGCCAGACCCACCCGCTGCCCAAGCCGTTCTTCGTGATGGCCACCCAGAACCCGGTGGACCAGGACGGCACGTATGCGCTGCCCGAGGCCCAGACGGACCGCTTCCTCTTCAAGCTGCTCGTGGACTACCCCTCTGCCGCCGAGGAGCGCGCCCTGCTCGGGCGTTGGGGCCAGCTCAGCTCCAGCCCGGAGCTGACATCGGTCTCCACGCCGGAGGAGATCATCGGCCTGCGCAAGGTGGTGGACCGCGTGCACGTCGCGCCCGAGCTCGAGGGCTACATCCTCGACCTCGTGCGCAACACCCGCCTGCTGCGCCAGCCGGATGCCCGCGGCCTGCGTCTCCTCAATTTCGGGGCCTCGCCGCGTGCCTCGCTTGCCCTCTTCCAGGCCGGTCGCGCCCTCGCCTGGCTCCGTGGCATGGAGTTCGTCACGCCGGCGCTCATCCAGGAAATGGCGCCCGAGGTGCTGCGCCACCGCCTGGGCCTGACCTATGAGGCCGAGGCCGCGGGCCAGACCACGGACGACGTGGTCCGGCGCGTGATCCACGACACCCCGGTTCCGGCCGTCTGATCCGTCGCGGTCCGCCCATGGACGCCGCTCCCGCCTCCCTCCCGGCCGCCCCCGACGCGTCCCTCGCGCGCCTGCGTCGCGTCGAGTGGAGCGTGCGCAATGCGGTGCAGAGCATGATGACAGGTGAGTACCTCTCCGTCTTCCGCGGCCGTGGCATGGAGTTCGACCAGGTGGTGAAGTACAATTTCGGCGACGACATCCGCGACGTGGACTGGAAGGTCACCGCGCGCCTCGGAGAACCGTACCGCAAGGTCTTTGTCGAGGAGCGCGACATCACGGTCATCCTCGTCCTCGAGGACACCCCGAGCCTGCAGTTCGGCTCGCGCGGCCCGACCCGCCGCCAGGCGCTGCTCGAGGTCGCCGAGCTGATCATGCTCATCGCCGCGGTTTGTCGCGACCGCGTGGGCTTCGTCCACGCCACACCGTCCGGCCATCTCTTCCGGCCTCCCGCCGGCGGGTCCGGCCGCATCCTGCGCGCGGCGGCCTCGCTGCGCCAGCAGCCGGCGCCGGACCCGGTCGCGCCGCCCGTGCCGGCCGCGGTCCCGTGGGCCCTCCTCGAGGGCTGCGCGCCGCGCAACAGCATCCTCGTCTGGTGCGGCGACTTTGCGCCGCGCCCCGTGCCACCGGCCTGGGCCGGGCTGCAGCAGCGTTACCAGACCATTGGCGTGCGCGTCGACGACCCGTGGGACCTCTCCTTTCCCTCCGGCCAGCGTTTCGCCGCCTATGACCCGGCGTCCGGCCGGGTCGACCTGCTCGAGGACTCGCCGACCGCGCGCGCCGCGCACGCGGCCTGGCGCCATGCGCGGGAGGAGGGCTGGCGCACGCTTTTCCCGGATCCCTTTGGCCGTCTGGCCGTGGGCACGGGCGAGGACCTGCTCGCCTCGGTGGTCCGCTTCTTCCACGCCCGCCGCCAGGCCCTGGGCTGATCTCCGCGCGCCATGACGACCTACGTCTTCCGCGATCCGTGGTGGCTGCTCGGGCTGGGTCTCATCCTCGCCGCGATCGCCCTGCGCCGCCGCGGCCTGGTTACGGTGCTCTTTGTTCCCTTTGTCAGCGCCTGGCGCGGTGAACCCCGGCTGCGCGGCCTGCCGTGGAATGTGCTCTTCGCCTACGCCGCGCTGGCCTGCCTGGTCCTCGCGCTCGCGCGTCCGCAGCGCATCGAGCAGCGCCGCGAGGTTCAGTCGCGCGGCTATGACCTGATGCTCGCGATCGATCTCTCCACCTCGATGCTCGCCGAGGACTACGAGCGCGGCGAGGAGCGGCTCAACCGACTGCAGGCCATCCGGCCGATCATCCAGGCCTTCATCACGCGCCGTCCGTCCGACCGCATCGGCGTGATCGTCTTCTCCGGTCGCGCCTACACGCTGGCCCCGCTGACTTCCGACCACGCCTGGCTCGAGAAGCAGATCGACCGGCTCAAGCTGGGCCTGATCGAGGACGGCACCGCGATCGGGGACGGCCTGGGTCTCGCGCTCACCCGGCTCGAGCAGAGCGGCCGGTCCGAGGGCGGTCGGCGGGTGGGGGCCTTCGTCATCCTCCTCACCGATGGCGCCAGCAATCGCGGAGCGCTCAACCCGGAACAGGCCACGGCGATCGCGCGCGACCGGGGCATCCCGGTCTACACGATCGGCGCCGGGCGCGCCGGCCTGGCGCCGTTTCCGATTTTCGATGCGCTGGGCAACCGCATCGGCACGCGCCAGCGGCCCTCCGACCTCGACGAGGAGACGCTCAAGCTCATGTCGGCCGAGACCGGCGGCGGCTATTTCCGGGCCGACGATGCGGCCGCGGTGGAGAACGCCTTCGCCGCCATTGATCAGGCGCAGACGATTGAATTCGAACCCCGCTACTCCCTCATCACGACAGAGCTCTTCCGCTGGCCGGCGTTCACGGGTCTCCTCTGCCTCCTTGCCGCCGCCTTCACCTTCCGTGCCCCGCTGCTGGCGCCCGCCGGGCGGCGGGCCTCGACCGCATGAACCTCGGCGCGCCCCTCGTCCTCCTGCTCGCCCTGGTGCCGCTGGCGCTCGGCTACTGGCTGCGCCGTCGCGCGGCTCGACCGGAGGAGGCGGCGGATACCCCGGCGCAGCTGCAGCGGCTCGCCGTCACCCATGATCGCATCGATCCGCGCGGCGTGGCCGCCGTCCCGGCTCGCGTGCCCTGGCGCTTCGGGCTGTGCCTTGGGCTCGTGATCGTCGCCCTCGCCGGCCCGCAGTGGGGTCGGGTGGAGGAGTCGGTCATCGACCAGTCGCGCGAGATCCTCATCGCGCTCGACCTCTCGCGCAGCATGTTGGCGGAGGATGTGCGGCCGACCCGGCTCGAGCGGGCCCGGCTCCTGATCGCCTCGCTGCTCGGCCAGCTCCGCGGCGAGCGCGTCGGGCTGGTCGTGTTCTCCGGAACCGCCTTTGTGCAGCTGCCGCTCAGCAGCGACTACGAGATCCTGCGTGATTTTCTTCCGGCCCTCGGCCCGGGTTATCTGCCGGCGGACGGGACGGACTTTGACGCGATGCTGGCCACCGCGCTGCCGACCTTCGGGCCCACCGCCACCGACCGCTTCCTCATTGTCATGAGCGACGGCGAAGCCGAACCCAATGCCTGGCGCGACCGCCTGCCGGCGCTCGTCGCGGACGGCGTCCGCGTCATCAGCCTTGGCTTCGGCACCGCGGTTGGCGCGAGCGTGCCGGACGCGGACGGGCGTCCGATGGTCGACGCGGCCGGCGCGGCGGTGACGTCGCGCCTTGACCGTTCTGCGCTGGAGGAAATCGCGCGGGCCACGGGCGGGCTCTATCGCGATGCCAACCGCTGGGTCGACGTGGCGGCGCTGCTCGATCGCACCTTCGAGCGCGACGCCGACGGGATCGTCCGCGCGGGCGGCACCCGGCTCGGCGAACGCTTTCAATGGCTGTTGGCGCCGGCCATCCTGCTGCTCGCCTGGAGCTGCTGGCGGGAATTCGCGCTGCAGCCCCGGCCCCGCGCCTATCATGCCGCGCCCGGTGCGGCCGGTCCGGCCCGGACCGCCGTTGCGGTGGCGGTGCTGGTGGGGCTCTTCGCGCTCGGGTTGCCGCCGGGCGCGACGCGGGCGCAGGAGATCACGGCGACGGCGCGCGCGATGGAGTCGCTGACGGAGGTCGTCCGGCGCGTCTCCGCGCGGCCCGTCCTCGGGGCGCCCGACTATGCCGAGCTCGCCTTCGCGGTCGTCGCCAATGCCAGCCGGATTCGCATTTCGCAGGAACCCGTCCCGCCGGCCATCATTCGGGACGGCCTCGCCGCGGTCGCGGCCGGACGCGCGTTGGACGGCAAGGCCTTTGACTGGGACCGCCTCCAATCCGATCTCATCCAGCTCTCGCGTCTGCCACGGGCGCCCGATGTCGATCGCGATGCGTCGGAGCCGCCGATGGAGGCGCCCTCCGCCACCGACGATGCCCCGCCCGAGGGGGCGACCCCGAGCGAGGGCGAGGAAGCTGAGGCCGGCGCGGAGGGGGCGGATGATCAGGGCCCGACTCCGGTGGAGGGCGATCCGCTGCCGCAGGACGCGTTTGCCGAGGACGCGGCGGGAGGGATCGATCCGGAGCCGGAAGGGGAGGGCACGAATGACCCGAACTCCCAGCAAGTGGGCGGCATGCGTCAGCGCGACTATGCCGCGCTGAGGGATCCGTCGCTGCTGGTGCCCCTGCACAAGCTCGACGATCTCCGCCGGGCCGATTCGCCGGGGGAACTTTACCAATTGATGCAGGACAGCCCGGCGGAAGACGCCCCAACCAAAACCCAACGCTGGTGATGACGCTACGCCGAACCCTTTTCCTTTCCATGCTGGTGGCGGCTGCGGTCGGTGGCCCGGCCCGGGCGTCGGCGGCGGAGGCGGGTTTCGTCCTGCCCGACCGGCCCGTGTGGCAGGGGGAGGTCTTCCCGCTCGCGTACGAACTCGCGGTGCCGCGCAGCGAATTTTACAACGTCGACGGATTGCTGGAGTGGGATCCGGCTCCGATCGTGATTCAGGAATGGTCGCGCCCCCAACTGGTCGAGCGCTCCGTCGAGGGCACCCCGCTGGCGGTCGTCACGTACACGACGCGGGCGATGGCCCGCGAGGCCGGGGCGATCATCCTCGCGCCCGGTCGGCAGAAGATCGTGGTGCGGACCGGCGAGTCGACGCGCAGCGGCGCGGCGCAGGCTCCCGTGACCGAGCTTC
>CAYZCV010000008.1:0-5328 GCA_964476965.1 uncultured Opitutus sp.
TAAACCAGCCAGGCCTCGCGGTCCGGCGGCGGACCCAGGATTGCTTGAACGGCTTGCTGCGATGGAATTCCATCTCAAGGACGGCCGTTCGATCACCGGCCGAATTGCCAACATGAACAGCGAGCAAATCACGATCTCGCAAAACATGTTTGATTACACGGATCAGGCCCGCATTGAACGAGACCAGATCGTTTCCATGGAAGAATCTGAGACGTCGATGATGCCCCCTGGCCTGCTGAATAATCTCAACGATGATCAGATTGCTGACCTCGTGGCCTACCTGTTCTCGGCCAACGACCGCAACAATCCGGTATTCAAAAAATAGGTGGGTTTCGACCGACACCAACGCTTAGAGCAACTCCGAGTGTTGGTTCGGGATATTCCTGGAGATTGACCGATCGGTTGTCGTTTAAGCTGTCCCGACGCAGTGCGGCTGAAGACCAGCGGTGGTCGGGACAGCGGCAAGTGGGCGCCATAGCGGATGGGGCTGTGGTAGCCTCGCTTGGTGCACCTAGGTTTTGGGCTAGATGCCCGGCAGCTTTTTGGCGCCGCCGCTTGCGCAACTTAGCGCGCGAGCTCATCCGATTCGCTCGTGGTTAATCGAGGGGCTTCGCTGACTTGCAGCCGGGCCGTCTGGCCCGCCCCGCTCTAGGTCTACGAAGAATAATCCTTAAGTGGTTCTATTAAAAATATTTCCGGTCGAGTTTCTGGGTGGTTGTGCGAGCTTTTCACCGGTGAGGGCAAACTCTGGAAAAGGGCAGAAAAGCATTCTAGGTGGCTGCTAAACAAGCAGCTAGGTCTTTGGTCACATTCTTTGTCGGGAATATCCAATTTCGACCCCTTTGGGTGGAATTTCGGATCAGGTACTTCGTCTAAACCGCCACAACAACTGCGGCGTTCTCCAATCTCCCGGCTGGAGAGCGCGCTGGAACGGGTCATGCCGTTACCGGTTACATCCGGAGCTGAGCGTCGGGAAATGTAACGGGTTTCGGCATAACCCCCTCCGGCATGCCTCCCCGTCTCCGGCCTCCCGCGCCGCGCGCCCTTTCCTCTCGTTTCGGCCGTCATTTCCGTCCTTCCTGAATGCCCTCGAACCAACCTCCAACTTCCAACCACCCACCCCATGAACCCCCAGAAAAAAGCAGAGTCCCTCGGTCTCACGTTCGCGAAGCAAACGCCGGGTTACCTGAAGCTGTGCATCCGCAGCGGTAACCAGCTCATCACCTCCGGTCATGTCAGTGATCTGAAGGGGAAGCTGGGCGCGGGCGTCGCGACCGAGGCCGGCTACGCGGCGGCGCGGAACTGCGCGGAGAAGATCCTGAATTCCGTCTGGAATACCCACGGCACCCTCGACGGCCTGCGGGTGATCAAGGTCCTCGGCTGCGTGAACTCGACGCTCGAGTACACCGACCAGCACCTCGTCATCAATGGCTGCTCCGACCTCCTCCACGAGATCTTCGGCAAGGAGGGCGATGGCTACCACGCCCGCAGCGCCCTCGGCTTCGCCCAGCTCCCCACCGGCGCCGCCGTCGAGGTTGAGGCGATCTTCGAGGTGAAGGGGTAGCGCGCGCCGCAGGGCGCGCGGGTTGGAGGTTGGAAGTTGGGGGTTGGTTGTTCCGACTGACATCTGACCTCTGACATCTGGCCTCCGGCTCCAGGCCTCCGTCCTCCGTCTCCCGTCTCCCTCCTCCACGCGCTCCGCGCGCACTTGCACCGGTCGCGGGACTCGCTTCTCCTCGTGCCCGACCATGGAAACTCCGCGGCGCGACCCGGGTCGGAAGGCGTTTATCCAAAACTCGCTGCTGCTCGCGGCGCTGGGGCTGCCGAAGGCGGCCAGCGCGGCGGCCGACGCCGGTGGTCCGATTGCGGCGCCTTCCCGTGGAGTGGCGCCCGCCTGGCGAGCAGCCGTGGAGCTCGATCGCGCGCGCACGCTGGTGCAGGGCGACTGGGAGGCGCTTGCACGGGCGGTCCGCGGCGGCGCGGATCTGCGCCTGCGGACCCAGTTCTACCATCACGAGCACATTGATCCCGGTTCGACCAATCACGCGCTCGTCGAGGAGGTGATGGACTGGCGGATCGTCCACCTGATCGAGAACACCTGGGTGGCGGCGGTCGCCAACCTGCGGCAGCCGATCAGCCTGCTGGGTGACGGCTTTGGTCCAGCGCCGTCCTTGTCGCTCTTCCTCTACAACCAGGACGGCCGGCAGGCGCTGGCGCGGCTCCACCTCGGCGGCCCGCCGCGCGAGGGCGCGCGCGGCCCCGGTCCGGCGGCGCAGGATCCCCGCATGCCCAAGTACCGGCTCGAGGATGAGTGGGACGCGGAGACGAACGCGCCGAGCCGCAACTACGTCTACGAGTTCGAGAGCTACCGCTGGCTCGTGCGGGAGGACTGGACCGAGCTCTACAGTCACACCGCGGAGGGCGAGGCCCGCGCGGGTTCGCGGGACGCCCTCATCGAGGCTTTCCGGCGGGGCTGCGAGCTCAAGGTCGCGGTTGAGGGGCTGTGCGACGACCTCGCGCCGCCCGATGAACCGCCGCGCAGCCACGAGACCTTCGTCCACTGCGGGGCGACCTACTGCTATGTCGAGGACCAGCTGCTCAGCGCGGGCTCGCAGCCCGTGGTGCGGGTGAGGCCCGGCATCCCGGTCGTGTACCGCTCGGGGAACTGGGACTACGGCTGGCTGTACCTGCGGACCGATGGAAAAGTGACGCGGCGTCTGCTCGATCCCTACACCCTCCGCTTCGCCGATTCCGTCCGCCGCCACGCCCTCCGCTGGTTCGCGAGATAGGGCGCGCGTGCCGCGCGCGGGTTAACGGTTATTCGTTACTGGTTAATGGGCGAAGTGCTCCGCGCCCTGGGCCTTACCCGATTTCACGGACAGTGATCCCGGGAGATTTAGTTCAGTCGCGCCTTCCGAAGGTCCGGCCTTCTTCCGTCGAGATGCTACCATCGGGCCAGACAGTGACCGGGAGAATGAAATCTTCGGTTGTAATAGCGTCATCGAACTCCCGCGATCCGTCTAGGAACTGCCTGAGCTGTTCGATGAGACCTTCGGCAATCTCCCGCTGAGCTGCTAGTTCGTTGGTATAGACGACGGGTAGGTTTTTTTCGTCATGCCAGACCGGCACTGGACCCTCGCAGATTGTCTGCGTGAATATCGCGAACCTCGTTGCGGACGGTAGTTGGGCTGGTTGCATGTCTATGTGGTGTTCCAGAATGGAACACTATTCGAGCTGGGACCTGGTAACCTTGGAGGGTCGTGGTTCCAAAAAAGAACAATAACCTTGTCGGTAAACGCGTTAAGAGAGCGCGTTTAGCGCTGAAGCCTAAACTGTCGCAGGATGCGCTCTCCGGTAAACTGGCCGGTCGCGGAGTCGTCATCGATCGAGCGGGCATCGCTAAGCTGGAGGCCGGCAGCCGCTATGTATCGGACTTTGAGGTAAAGGCCTTGGCCGCGGCTCTGAAGGTATCGGTTGGTTGGTTACTCGGGGTTGAAAGCTGACGCCGATGCCCCGAGCCAACGACATCATCCCGTATTACGAGATGTGCCAGCGAGAGGGCACGAGCCTTCAGCGTGGGATGAATTTTCATCTCCATGGAAAGCATTCGGTGATCCTGATGTCGGTGCGCCCTAATGCCCCTTATGCCGATCGGGTGGAGGAAGAGGGCAGGGTTCTCATTTACGAAGGGCACAACGAGAACAGGACGATCTTATGCAAATATCCCGAGTTGGTCGATCAACCGGAGTTTACTAAAACGGGAAAGCCGACGGAAAACGGTAAGTTCAAGAAGGCAGCGCTGGCCTTTAAGTCCGGTGAACAGCCGCCGGAGCGCGTCCGGGTCTACGAGAAGATCAAGGATGGCATCTGGTCTTACAACGGCGTGTTCCACCTCGAAGATGCCTGGATTGAGGATGCAGAGAAGCGGAAGGTCTTTAAATTCAAACTGACGGCCGTCATAGGTGAAGAGGACGATACACAACCGACTCCGCAGAACCCTAATCCCGGACGTATGATTCCGACGTCGGTTAAACGGGAAGTGTGGAAGCGTGACGGCGGCAAGTGCGCGCAGTGTTCCTCGACCGTAAATCTGCACTTCGATCACATCATTCCGTGGTCCCGCGGCGGCTCTTCAACCCAAGTTGAGAACATCCAGCTACTTTGCGCGGCTCATAATTTGAGCAAGAGCGACGATATCCAGTAGAACCCCGCTTCTAGATCGCCGGGGTCGACGAGACCAGCGCCCTCACTTCGCAAGAAACGTCGGGTGGTTTGGGTAGACCGGGGGCGGTTCAGCGGGCAGAAAGCCCCACGTGACCTTGGAGCGTTATGAGTCTCGCGTGAATCGCGCCCTGGCCCTGATTGATCGGGAGATCGATCGGGACTTGTCGATTGGGCGGCTGGCCAAGGAGGCCGGCATTTCACCGTTTCATTTCCACCGGGTCTTCTCGGCCCTAACGGGGGAGAGTGTCCATGCCCTGACCACGCGGCGGCGGCTGGAGCGGGCGCTCGTGCTCACGCAGCGGGGCCAGCGGCCGCAGTGGAAGGCCGTGGCGGCGGAGGTGGGCTATCGTTCCCCCGATGTCTTCGCCCGGGCCTTCAAGCGGCAGTTCGGCTGCACCCCTTCGCAATTCGACCTTGAGCACTGGTGGAGCCAGCGACCCGATCGGGAGGCCGCGCTGAGTGTTTCGCGTTACTTTCTCCGGCCGGCGCCGGATCTGCCCCCGGACTTTCGCGTCGAACTTGGCCGGCGCCCCGCCGCGAACCTCGTGGTCAGTCGCGCGGTCGGCGGCTACCTCCATCCCCAGCGGCTCATCGCCGCCTATGAGCGCACGGCGGCAGCGGCGCTCGCCCTGAGTGTGTCCCTGCCGGGAAAACTTTCCGGTGCCTCGCAGGACGACCCGGAATTCACCCCGCTTTCGCGCTGCCGCTATGATTTCACGCTCGAAGTGCCGGCGGGCACTCCGACGCCCAAAGGTCTGCACACGGCGCACCGACCCGCCGGCCCCTGGGCCATGACGCGGGTTGTCGGCGACCTGCCGGCGGTGGATCGGGCGTGGAATCTCCTGTTCAAGAGCTGGCTGCCAGCGTCCGGCCTCGACCTGCGCGCCGCCCCCGCCGAGGAGATCTATCAGCAGACGCCCGCGGAAATCGGCTGGGAACGCTTCGATGTCATGCTGGCTATTCCGCTGGAGGAGGAGTGAGGAGACGGCAGACCGGAGACCGGAGACCGAAGGCTAGATGCCAGAGGTCAGACGTCAGATGTCCGTCGGAACAACGAGCCCGCGCGCTGCGCGGAGGAGTCAGGATTCAGGAGTCAGAAGTCAG
>CAYZCV010000008.1:5428-16019 GCA_964476965.1 uncultured Opitutus sp.
GCGCCCCCCTTCATGCCTACGCCCCTTCTCACCGGCCTCGCCGTCGGGCTCGCCACCGGAGCCTGGATGTTTGCCGAATACGCCCTCGGGCTGCACGACGATCCCGCGGGTGCGGGGCGCTGGACCGGGTTCCTCGCCCTCATCTTCCCGGTGCTCGGAGCCTACCGGATCGTGGCCAAGGCGCCGCCGCGTGGCTGGGCCTCCGTTTGGCGGGACGGTCTCGTGTTCGGCCTGACCGGCGGCGTCTTGGGCGGCGCGGCGATCTACCTCTACTTCGCTTTCGTGAACCCCGGTTTCAGTGTCGGTGGCCGCGCCGTCAATCCCGGCGCCCAGGCGCTGATGGGCCTCATCGGCTCGCTGGTGCTGGGAACGGTTTTGACGGCCCTCGTGCATGCGCTATCTGGAAGGAAAGGAAACGCCCATGCCCAAGCAGAACGATGATTTCGAAGCGGTGTATGCCCGGTTGCGGCGCCTGATGCTCGAGGCGGCCCCGGGGATGACCGTGAACAAGGATCTGCCGGGTTCACTCGAGCTGCGCACGCCGACCGTCGACCCGAAGACGAAGCAGCCCGGCTGGTTTGGCACCGTAACGATCAAGAAGACCTACGTCGCCTACCACCTGATGCCGCTCTATTACCATCCGGACCTGGCCGCCAAGCTCTCGCCCGAACTCGCCCAGCGCCGCCAAGGCAAAACCTGCTTCAACTTTGCCCGCACCGACGAGGCGCTGTTCAAGGAACTGGCGCGTCTGACGAAGGCGTGCGTGGGTGCGGCATGAAAAGGAGTCAGGAGACAGGAGTCAGGATTCAGGAGACGGAGGATGGGAGCCGGGAGACCGGAGACAGGCGGACGGAGGCCAGATGTCAGTGGTCGGATGTCAGTCGGAACAGCCAACCTCCAACCTCCAGCCTCCAACCCGCGCTGCGCGCCCCTTTTATACTGACGTCCCGACCGGTTTGGGGCTAAGGGTCTGGTGTGCACGAACCTAGCGACCCCGCGCGGGCTCCCTTGCTTGAGCGGTATTCCCCGATGACGCTGGCCATTGCTGGCGGGATCTTCGCCGTGGTGGCCTCCCTGCTGGTCTCGAATTTCTGCATCTGGATCACGGGTTTCCAGCCCTCGAGCTGGCTCTTCATCACTTCGATGACGGTCCTCTGCCCGGCGGTGATCGCGCCGCCCATGTGCTACTACTACGGCTCCGCGCTCCATGAGATCGCCCGGCAGCGCAAGGCCCTCCGCGAATCCCACACGACCCTCGAACAGGCCCTGAGCGAGGTGCGCGAACTGCGCGGGCTGCTGCCGGTGTGCGCGTGGTGTCATAAGGTCCGCGATGACGAGGGCTACTGGAACCGGGTGGATTCGTTCCTGGAGCGGCATACCCGCGCGCAGGTCACCCACAGCATCTGTCCCGAGTGCCAATCGCGGGAGTTCCCCGCGTACGGGAAGAAGCGTGGATAACGGCGGCGGCCTGCGTGGCCGGGTTATTGGTTAATCGTTTATGGGGCGGGGAGAGAGGAGCCTGCCGCGCCCGTCTCCATCATGCTTCGACCATTAACCAGTTACGATTAACCGATAGCGCGCGGAGCGCGCTGCGGCGTTCGGCCTTGCTGCCCCATTAGCTAGTAACCAATAACAAATAACCCGCGCGAAGCGCGACCCCATGAAAAAACTCCTCGGAAAACGGGCCCTCGTCACGGCGGGCGCCCAGGGTATCGGCCTGGCCACCAGTCGTCTCCTGCTCGCCGCGGGGTGTGATGTCTTCGTCCACTATCACCGTAGCGCCACGGCGGCGGAGGCCCTCGCGTCCGAGGCGGCCGCCCTCGGCCGCCGCTCGGCCTGCGCCTCGGCCGATCTCACGACCACGGCGGGGTGCGACCGGCTGGTCGCGGACGCGGTGGGTTTCCTGGGCGGGCTGGACATCCTGATCAACAACGCGGGCTCCCTCGTGGGCCGCCGCTCGCTGGCCGAGGCGGACGAGGCGTTCTGGACGGAGGTCATGGAACTCAATGTCGGCAGCGCCCGCCGCGTCTCGCGCGCCGCCCTCCCGCACCTCGCTGCCGGGGCCGCCGCGGGCGGCGGAGCGAGCATCGTCAACCTCGCCTCCCTGGCGGGCCGCAAGGGCGGCCATGCCGGCTCGCTCGCCTACTCCACGGCCAAGGGCGCGGTCCTGACCTTCACCCGCGCCCTGGCCAATGAGCTCGGGCCCCAGGGTATCCGCGTCAACGCGCTCGCCCCCGGCCTGATCCTTGGCACCGCCTTTCACACCACCCACACCACGCCGGAGTCCGCGCGTCAGACCATCGCCGGCATCCCGCTCGGCCGCGCCGGCACCGCCGAGGATGTTGCGCGGGCCGCGGTGTTTCTCGCCGCGGAATTCGACGGCTTCATCACGGGCGCCACGCTGGACGTCAATGGTGGGGTGTACGCGGCCTGAGAAGAAGTCAGGAGACAGGAGTCAGAATTCAGGAGATGGAGGCCAGGGGTCAGACGTCAGAGGTCAGTCGGAACAGCCAACCCGCGCGCTGCGCGAAGGAGTCGGGATTCAGGAGTCAGAAGTCAGGAGACGGAGGACGGACGGTGAGGCAGTAGGCTGGGGACCGGAGGCGGAGGCCACATGTCAGAAGTCCGACGCAACCCAACGTCCAACATCCAACCAGCAACTAGCAACCCAATGCGCGCGAAGCGCGCATTGCGCTTGGCGCGGCGGGGGCGCTCGCCAACGTTACCGGCGATCTCATGACCCGATTTCGTCCCTGCATCGACCTTCACCATGGCCAGGTGAAACAGATCGTCGGCGGCACGCTCCGCGACGACGGACCGGGTCCGAAGGAGAATTTCGTGTCCACGCAGCCCGCCGGTTGGTTTGCGGCCAAGTTCCGCGCGGATGGCCTGACGGGCGGGCATGTGATCAAGCTGGGTCCGGGCAATGACGAAGCCGCGCGTGAGGCGCTGGCGGCCTGGCCGGGCGGACTGCAGATCGGCGGCGGGATCGACGCTCGCAACGCCGCCGCCTGGATCGACGCGGGGGCGAGCCACGTCGTCGTGACCTCGGCCCTCTTCAGTGCCGAAGGCCGGTTTCAGCCCGACGCGCTCGAGGCCCTGGTCCGCGCGGTCGGACGCGAGCGGCTCGTCATCGATCTTTCGTGCCGCCGCCAGGCCAGCGGCTGGGTGGTCGCCATGAATCGCTGGCAGACCCTCACGGAGCTGCGCGTCGATCATGCGACACTCGACCGCCTCGCCTCGAGCTGTGCCGAGTTTCTCATCCATGCCGCCGACGTGGAGGGACTCTGCCGAGGCATCGATGCCGAGCTGGTTGCTCTGCTGGGCAGCTGGGGCCGGATTCCGATCACCTACGCCGGAGGCGCCGCCAGCATGGCCGACGTGGAACTCGTCCAATCCGCCAGCGCGGGCCGCGTGGACGTCACCGTCGGCAGCGCGCTCGATCTCTTCGGGGGCAAGGGCGTCGCCTACGATGCGCTGGTGGCGTGGAACCGGCGCTGAGGAAATGGCGGATTTCGGAGTGCGGAGTGGCCCGCCCGCCGGCGGAGCCGGCGAAAATCGGAGATTTCAGATCTGGGATCTCAGCTTGCTCGGCGCGCGCAGCGCTACGCCAGCAGGCAGCTCTTGCAGTATTCGAGACACTTCAGGATCTCCGGCGTGCGGTCCTGCGTGGGCGGCAGCGGGATTTCGAACTCAATGATGGCTTGGATCGGCCAGCGGTTGTCACGGATCAGCTGGAGAATCTCCTTCACCGGCGTGTCGCCATGACCGAAAGCTACATTGGGCCCGCCGTCCTTGAGGCGGTCCTTCACGTGGAGGTGCGTGATGCGGGCGTGGTGCTTCTGGATGAAGGGGATCGGCGAGCCGTAGTTGCCGGCGATGAAGTGCCCGATGTCGAGGTTCATACCCGCGTACTTCCCGTAGCTCATGGCCTCCTCGTAGATTGCCGGGCTGCCGGCGAGGTGCGCGTGGTGGGCGACAAAGAGCTGGTTCCGATCGGCCGCCACGCCGAGGCGCTTCGCCGCGGCCATCGACAGCTCGCCGGAGATGCCGCGGGCGCCGAGCGCCTTGGCCAGCGTGAAGGCGTAGTCGAGCTCCGCGTCGTCAAGGTCCGCGATGCCGTCAAACTTGACGATGCCAATGTCCACCCCGGCAGCCTCAAACTTGGCGCGCAGTTCCTTGGCCTTGCTCATCGGCAGGGCGAGGCGCCATGCGCGCAACTCCGCCGCGGTCGCCTTGTAGGCCGCGATTTCCTCCGGGGTCTGGGGCATGCGCCCGCCGGCCGTCCCGCGACCGGCGCCGGAGGCCGGGGGTGGGGCGATCGGCGTGATGCCGGGAATGTCGCCGACCCGGGCGCGGGCGCCCTGGTAGTCCGAAATCGCTGGCCCGAGCATGAGGCTCTCCGGCAGGCCGAAGGACTTCTCGATCGCCTGGGCCCGCAACTCCATGCCGCTGACACCCAGTCCGATGCACCGCGCCAGGATGTCCTCGGCCGTCATGGCCGTGCGCGTGCCAAAGCTGTAGGGCACGTTCAGTCCGACCTGGACGCCGGCCCATTTCGAGTTGGGTCGAGCGGAGGGAGTCGTCGTGGCACCGAAGAGCGAGGAAGGTTTCAGCAACAAGGCGGCGGCCGGAGCCACCGCGAGCGCCAGCTGGGCGAACTCACGTCGGGTATAGTTCATCGGGGTAGGGGTAACGCCACGGAGTCTATTCGGCCTGAAGCCGAAGGTAAGCTTATTCCCCCGGCGCCTCGTTTGAGGATCCGAACCACGGACATCGCGCAGGGGCGCGGAGCCGCGGAGTTTCGGAACGAATCCGATTCAGGGGTTCGTTGCTCTGCGCCTCGGCGTCTCGGCGCGATTTCTGGATCGGATTGCTTTCAGGACCTAGCGCGCGGGTAGCCAGACGCTCATCTCGGTGTCGCCGCGATTGCCCCAAGCGTAGTAGGGCACGGCGGTGACCTGGATCGGCTGCGGGGCGCGCGGGGAGACCTCGCGGTAGAGCTCTTCGGACTTCCACGCGCTGCGCTGCAGGGCGACGGCATTGAGCGTGAGCGCGAGGACCTGGGTGTTGGCGATGGTCAGGCGGCTGGTCTGGAAGCCGGCGGGATCGGCGAGCGAGAGCGCCACATCGGCCAGCTTCACGCCCTCGGGCAGATCGTTGGATTCCACGCAGTACACGAGCGGGCCGTATTTGATGGCGACCTGATTGACGGTCTCCTCGACCAGCGGGTTGGCCTCCCAGAGCGTGGGCTTGAAAGCCATGGCGAACTCGACGGTGTCGCCGGGTTTCCAGGTGCGCTTCACCTCGGTGTAGGCGCCGGGGGTGAGGGGGGCGGCGACGGGTTGACCGTTGACGCGCAGCGTGGCCGAGCTGTCGCGCAGCCAGGCGGGCACGCGAAGCTTGAGCGCGACCGCGCGCGCCGGGGCCTCGTCGATCGTGAACTTGACCGCGCCGTCCCAGGGGTAGTCCGTCTGCTGCCGCAGCTTGATCCGCGACCCGTCGATCCACGCGGTGTCGAGCGTGGAGGCCGCGTAGAGATTTACCCACACGGTGTCGGCCGAGAGCGCGTACACGTAATTGTGCATCTCCGCGATGGTGCGGACGACATTGGGCGGGCAGCAGAAGCTGACGGGAATGTTGGGCTCGCGGGTGCGCGACCAGCGCAGCGGGACCTTGAAGTCGTGCAGCTTCTTGAGCGGATTGACGTAGAAGTAGTCCTTTCCCTCGAGGCTGATGCCGGGGAGGATGCCATTGTAGAGCGTCTGCTCGAAGAGGTCCGCGTACTCCGCATCCCCGGTCAGCGCGAGCATGCGCCAGATCCACATGCCGTAGCCGATGGTGGCGCAGGTCTCGTTGTAGGCCGTGAGATTGGGCAGCTGGTAATCGCGGCCGTAGGCCTGGTGGATGGTCTTGATGAACTTGTGCTGGCGATGGTTCACGCCGTCGGGCGACGCGCCGTCGTAGATCGCGCCGGTCATGCCGGTGATGTAGAGCTTCTGGCCGGACACATTGTCCGCGATCGTGCCGATCGTCTTGAACAGACTTTCGTCGCCATTCTCCGCAAAGACATCGGCGACGCCGGCGTAGAGGTAGTTGGCCCGCACCGCGTGGCCCACGGCCTGCGTCATCTCGCGAAAGGGCATCCGGTCCTGATTGTGGTCGGAACCGTCCGCCTCGGGCACGAGGCTGCGGATCTCGATCAGCTGCCGGCCGAGCGCGAGGTAGCGGGGCTCGCGCGTGACGCGATAGAGCTCGATGATGCCCATGTAGTGAGAGGGGCAGATCGCATTGCGCGCGAGCTCGAGCGGCTTCTCCTGGCACAGGCGGTCGATGTAGTCGGCGGCCTTGCGCGCGGCGTCGAGCAGGGTGGTTTTCCCCGTGACCCGGTAGTGGATGCAGGCCGCCGTGATGAGGTGGCCCATGTTGTAGGTCTCGAAGTGTTCGCGATTGGCAAATTCGCGGACCGGCTCGCCATTGCGCTGCGGGATGATGGTCTGCGTGTGCAGGTAGCCATCCTCGCGCTGGGCCTTCACGACGACGGCGATGATCTCGTCCATCTGCTGCTCCAGCGCCGGATCCCGCGTAATGGCATAAATCTGGACGAGCGCCTCGAACCACTTGAGGAAGTCACCATCATTGAAGGGCGGACCGCGGAAGCGCCCCTTCTCCACGCCGGCGGCGAAGAGGTAGTTGTGCCAGGCATGGCTCTCGGTCTCGCTGCGCAGGATCTCGCCCATGTGCGGGACCATCGTGTCGCGGGCGACGTCGAAGCGTTCCCCGAGCAGTCCGCCGTTCCAGCGCACGTCGGCGAGATCCGGCATGTACATGACCGCATGGGGCGAGCGCGTGGTGTCGATCAGGGCGTTGGAGCCGGCGGACGCGGGGGCGGCGATGAGCAAGGCCAGCAGGACACTTGAGGGGCGGGGACGAAGCGTCATGGCGACAGAAAAAGGTGGGAGCAACCGCGAGGCAATACCCCTGCCCTACAGCGCCGGAAATGATCCAACGCCTGTTGGGCGTAGGGCAGGGGGTGAACACTACCCGGCGTGAGCCTACCGTTTTAAACCCAGCATGTCCGCCGGTTTCCCGCTGAATTATGGCGGTATCCTAGGATGGGCGACCCGCTTTTTGGCCTCCCTGAATCGCCGATTGCAGATCCTGCATCCGAGATCGCCGCTGGCGCGCCGCGCGCCCGATTGGGCGTGAAAAGACGTCGCCCAAGTCCCTTACTGGTCTCACCCCCATGAAGAGACGTTCCTGCTGTGTGGTCTTGGTGATGTTGGTCGTGTGCGTCGCTCGCAGCGCTGGGGCCGCGGAACGCGTGATCCGGCTGGATGCGCCGGCGACGGTGTTCACGGAGTCGAGCCCGCTCGGCAATGGCCGGCTGGGCGCGATGATCTTTGGGGGCGTGGCGGAGGAAAAGATCGTCCTCAACGAGAGTGGGATGTGGTCGGGCTCGCCGCAGGAGGCGGACCGCACGGATGCGGCGGAAGCGTTGCCGGAGATCCGGCGCCTGCTGCTGGAGGGAAGGAATGTCGAGGCCGAGCGGCTCGTGAATGAACGCTTCACCAGCGCTGGGCGCGGCTCGGGGCGCGGGCGTGGGGCGAACATCCCCTATGGCAGCTACCAGCTGCTCGGCCATCTGCGGCTGAAAATGACGCAGGCCGGTGCGGACGAACCCGCCACGGAGTACCGGCGCGAACTGCAGCTCGCTCAGGCGGTGGCCCGGCTCAGCTATGTGCAGGGCGGCGTGCGTTACACCCGCGAGGGCTTCGTCAGCGCGCCCGATGAGGTCTTGGTGTACCGCCTGACTGCGGATCGGGCGGGCGCGCTGTCGTTCGACGTGATCCTCGAGCGGGTGGAGCGGGCCACGGTGACCGCGCCCGCGCCCGCGACGCTCCACCTGGCGGGAGCGCTGCCCGACGGCCACGGCGGTGAGGGCGTGCAGTTTGCCGCGCGGGTGCACGTCGAGACCCGCGGCGGCTCGGTGCAGACGGAAGGGTCGAGGCTGCAGGTGCGGGGCGCGGACGAGGTGGTGCTGCGGGTCACAGCTGCGACGGACATCGGCAATCGCAGCTTCGCCGGTCGCAAGGTTGCGAGCGCGGAGGAAGCCGCCGGGGCCGATCTTGCGCGCGTCGCCGGCAAGCCCTTCGCCGAGCTGCAGGCGGCGCACGTGGCGGACTACCAATCCTGGTTCAATCGCGTCGCGCTCGAGCTCGGGCCGGTCAACCCGGTCGCCGAGGCCCGCGCAGCGCCGGAGCGGCTGCTCGCGTTTGCGGCGGGCGAACCGGACCCGGGGCTGGCCGCGCTGTACTTCGATTTCGGACGTTACCTGCTCATCTCGTCATCCCGCCCTGGCGGGCTGCCCGCGAATCTGCAGGGCATCTGGGCAGACAGCATCGCCACGCCCTGGAACGGAGACTGGCACCTCAACATCAACGTTCAGATGAACTACTGGCTGGCGGAGGTGGGCAATCTCTCCGAACTGCACCGCCCGCTGTTCGCGCTGATCGGCTCGCTCGTCGAGCCCGGGGCGAAGACGGCGCAGCGCTATTACGGCGCGCGCGGCTGGGTCGCCCATGTCATCACGAACCCCTGGGGCTTCACGTCTCCGGGAGAGTCCGCCCAATGGGGCTCGACCAGCTCGGGCTCGGCCTGGCTGGTGACGCACCTGTGGGAGCACTGGCTGCACACCGGCGACCGGGCCTTTCTGCGCGAAGCCTACCCGATCATGAAGGGATCCGCGCAATTCTACCTCGATATCCTCATCGCGGAGCGATCGCACGGGTGGCTGGTCACGGCGCCGTCGAATTCGCCGGAAAATGTCTTCCAACTGCCCGACGGCTCGAAGGCGCACATCTGTCTGGGTGCCACGATGGACCAGCAGCTGGTGCGCGCGCTGTTTGCGGCCACGAGCGAGGCCGCTCGTGAGCTCGGGGTGGACGAGGACCTGCGGCAGGAGCTCGACACGAAGCGTGCGCAGCTGGCGCCGACGCGGATCGGTTCGGATGGGCGTGTGATGGAGTGGCTGGACGAGTATGTCGAACCCGAGCCGCACCACCGCCATGTGTCGCACCTGTGGGGCCTGTACCCGGGCCACGAGATCGACGCCCGGGCGCGGCCGGACCTCGCGGCGGCGGCGCGGAAGACGCTGGAGGTCCGCGGCGACGAAGGCACCGGGTGGGGCACGGCCTTCAAGCTCGGCATGTGGGCGCGGCTGGGCGATGGCGCGCGGGCGCACGACCTCCTGCGCGAGCACCTGCGCCCGGCGCGTCCGTCGGAGCGGCCCGGCGTGTGGACGGGCGGCATCTACCCCAATCTCTTCGGCGCGCACCCGCCCTTTCAGATCGATGGCAATCTTGGCGGACCGGCGGTGATCGCGGAACTCCTGGTGCAGAGTCCGGTGGGCGAAATCCGCCTGTTGCCGGCCCTGCCGCCGGCGTGGAGCGAAGGCTCGGTCCGCGGGCTCAAGGCCCGGGGCGGCTTCACGGTTGACCTGGCTTGGCGGGAAGGCCGCCTGGTCGCGGCGACGATCGCGGCCCCGCCGGCGGGCGGCACGGTCACGGTGAGCGCGGGCGCGCGCCGCTGGCCGCTGACGCTTGGGCCGGGGGAGTCACGCGCGCTCGCCCTCACGCCCTGAGCGGGCGCGGCGGCGATCCCGGGTGGCGGCGCCTCAGGTTGCGTTCCGCCGCGACGTCGCGGGGGTGCGATCGGTTTCCGAGGTCTCGTGCTCCACGCGGTACTCGCGTGGGGTGCAGCCGCAGGCGCGCCGGAAGGCCTCGTTGAAGCGGCTGATGGAGCTGAAGCCCGAGGCAAAGGCGACCTCGACGATCTTCTCGTCGGTCGTGGCGAGCAGCCGCTGCGCGTGGGAGATGCGGTGATTCGTGAGGTAGTCGATCAACGTGGTGCCGAAGGTGCGCTTGAAGAGATTCATCGCGTAGTTCGGGTGGAGGCCCACCTGGTGGCTGATCTCGGTGACGGTCAGCGGCTCGAGGTAGCGCTGGGCCACCAGGCAGGCCATCTGCTCGACCTTGTTGAGGCTGCCGGTCTGGAGAGAAAGGCGATGCTTGCGGCGCTTCTGCACCGCGGGGGAGGGCAGACTTCTCGCGAGGCGGCGCAGGCGGGCCTCCATCTCGAGCATGACAATGTCCTTGGTCTCGGGCCGACCCTCGGCGAGGTCCGTCTGCCATTGGGCGAAGAGCTCCGTGTCAAAGGACCCGCGCTGACGGTTGGGCTCCATCAGGACCTCGCCGCGCATCAATGGCTGGGTGAGGCGCTCGGGCAGGTCGCACTGGAGGAACCAGGACAGCGGGATGGTCGCGACGAAGTACTCGGTGTTGCGGGCGTGATCGAGGATCTGGTGCGGCACGGCGGCCCAGAAGAGCCCGAGCGTGCCGACCTCGAAGCGGACCTTCTGGCCCCCGAGCAGGTAGGTCACCCAGCCGGAGTAGAGCAGGTTGAGCTCGATCTCATTGTGGTGATCGGGTCGCCGCATCGGCGCCGGCGTCCAGCGCACGCAAGTAAAACCATACGGCGTGAAGTCCGGTCGGGTGGGGTCGAACTGATGCATACTTAGGATACCGCAGAT
>CAYZCV010000008.1:16119-19547 GCA_964476965.1 uncultured Opitutus sp.
GGTGTGACCGGGCGAATCTCGCCCGGGCGGTGAACCGCGCCGAATTAGCAGGGCGGGAGAGAAAGGCCGAAACCCGGGAGAATGGTGCTAAACATCTGTGCTATACGAAGGGCGTCCGTCCACCCCGTCTCCCCCCGTTTGCGCGGTCCTCCCGTGCGGGGTGGAGCCACACCCCACGCCCTTAACCCCGTCTGCTGCATGAAACCGCCTCGCCTCGCCCTGCCCTTGTTGCTCGCCCGACGTTGCCGTTGGCTGCTCGCCTTCGTCGTTACCGCCACGCTCCCGTTTTTTGCTCTGGCCCAATCCGCGGAATCCGGGGTCGTGACCGGAACGGTGCTGAATGCCTCCACCCAAAAGGTGCTGGAGCGCGCCCTGGTCACCGTCGTGGGCACCAATCTCTCGACGCTCACCTCGGCCGACGGCCGCTTCCGCCTGAGTGGCCTTCCCGCGGGTTCCAACACCCTGCGGGTGAGCTACACCGGTCTCCAGGATGCGTCGGTCAGCGTTGAGGCCGGTCCCGTCGCCGCCAGCGTCGAGATCACCCTGAAGTCGGACATCATCGTGCTGAGCGAGTACCGGGTCTCGGCCGAAGCCGAGGGCAATGCCTATGCTGTCCAGCAGCAGCGCAACGCCGAATCGCAGCGGAACGTGGTCTCGGCGGATGCCTTCGGCGTCGTGTCGGACGCCAACCCCGGCGAGTTCCTGAAGCTGATGCCGGGTATCCAGATGGACTACACGGGCGTGGAGCCGCGCGGACTCATGGTGCGCGGCATGGAGACGAACCTGAATCTGGTCATGATCAACGGCAACCAGGCGGCGGCCGCTTCCAGTTCCTCGACCAATCGCACCTTCGAGTTCGACCAGACCACGATCGACAACATTGAGAGCATCGAGGTTTTCAAGGCGCCGATCCCCTCGATGCCGGCCAATTCAATTGGCGGCACGGTCAATCTCATCACCCGCAGCGCCTTCCTCCAGCGTGGCCGCCGCGTGAATGCGACGATCAATCTTACCGGGAATTCCGACGACCTGTCCTTCAGCGAGTCCTCGGGCCCCAACGAGAAGCCCACGCGCAAGATCAATCCGGGCGGCTCCTTCACCTACTCGGACACCTTTATGGACGGCCGGCTGGGCGTGGTGCTCAGCCTGAGCCAGGTGACGGTCAACGGTTTTGGCGGCACCGCCTACAACACCTACACCTACGTGACCCCACCGGCGGCCCCGGCGCCGTTCACCGCGGACACCTCGGCCTACGTGAGCCAGTACCAGCGCGAGGACCACCAGAACTTCACCATCCGCAGCGGCGCCGCCCTCAGCCTCGACTACCTCGTGAGCGATGCGACGACGGTCTTCCTGCGCACGACCTTCACCGATCACGACTACGAGTTCCGCAACCGCTTCTTCCGCCTCAACACGGGCACGCCGGTCGCCGGCTTCAGCCCGCAACGGGTCGAGGCGACCAATGGCAATGCCGAGCAGAGCATGTCCTTTGGCGACAAGTACAGCCAGTCCATCACGGTCAACCCGGGCGCGAAGCACCGTCTCGGAGCATGGACCCTCGAGTACGACGGTTCCCTCTCCCGCGCGACCAATCACTATGAGTACCTTCCGCGCATGTTTGGCGGTGTGACCCTGCGCAACTCGGGTATCGGCTTCGTCCTCGAAAAGGACCCGACGCGCGCCACGGCGACCCGCATCACCCAGACCGCCGGCACTGATGTGTACAATCTCGCCAACTACGCCCCGGTGGCGAACGGCTTCACCACGTCCAACCGCAGCGCCGAGGACACCGTCACGGCCCTCAAGGGCCGCGTCCGCCGCGACTTCACCGCCCGCTTTCCGTTCTACGTCGAGGGCGGCGCCTCCTACCAGAAGCAGAAGCGCGAGCGCCAGCAGCCTAATCGTCGCTACAGCTACGCCGGTCCGGACGGCGTGATCGGGACGGCGGATGACACCACGCAGGCGGGCATGCAGCAGTTTGCCGAGCGGGGCTACACGCCGAATCTCTGGTTCGGCGAGCGCGCGCCCAACGCCTGGATCAGCCCGTTTCAGCTGGCGGACCTCTATGCGATCACGCCGGCGGCCTTTGTGGAGGATGTGCCCAACTCCTACGAGCAGGCGTTCCGCAACAACCAGATGGTGAGCGAGGAAATCTACGCCGCCTATGCGATGAGCAACATCAAGTTCGGCCGCCTCGATGTGCTCATCGGCACGCGCCTGGAACAGACCTATGTCGAGGGCGAGGGCGCCCGGCAGAACAACACGCTGGTCCCCGCCGGGGTCTCGCCCACGTCGCTGCAGGGCATGATCGCGAAATACACCCGCACCCGTGCCTCCGCGAACTACACCCCGGATCCCTTCAAGTACGTGCACCTCACCTGGCACCAGACCCAGGAACTGCAGGCCCGGGCCAGCTACTCCGAGGCGATCGGCCGGCCGAACTTCGGCAACATCATCCCGGGCATCACGGTCAATGACACCGCGCGGACCGTCACGGCGTCCAACACCGAGCTGTCGCCGGCCCGCTCGAAGAACCTCGACCTCAGCCTCGAGTGGTATCCCGGTCGCTACAATTCCTTCACGTTTGCCTGGTTCCGGAAGGACATCAGCGACTACATCAATGCGAACACGGTCACGATCACCGAGGCGATGCCCGAGCTCGACATCGGCAGCGAACTGATTGGCTACGCGCTCACGACCTCGTTCAACCTCGGCCAGGCGGAAATCGAGGGCATCGAGTTTGGCTCGCGCTATCGCTTCGACTTCCTGTCGGGCTGGGCCAGCGGCTTGGAGGCCTTTGCCAACTACACCCGGCTCTACAAGACCGAGGGCACCTTCACGACGTCGGCCGCGACGGTCTACGACCAGCTGCCCAATCTGGCGCCCTCGACGTGGAATGCGGGCGCGAGCTACACCTCGCCGGGCAGCAAGTTCTTCGTCCAGCTCAAGGCGAACTATGTGAACGACATCCCGCGCAACATCACGGGCCGTCCGCAGGAGCAGAGCGACTCCCGTCTCACCTACGAGGCCGAGGTGCGCTACAGCCTGTCGCCGCGCTACACGCTATCCCTGGCCGGGCGCAACATCACGGAGGCCGGCGAGGGTGGCAGCCAGCTCGGTCGGGCGATCCGTACCGGCACCGGCGGAGGCGCGGCCCTGACCGCCACGCTGGCGGCGCGCTTCTGAGCGACAGCCGTTCTCGCTGCAGACCTGGAGCGGGCCTTGCGGGGCCCGCTCCTTTTTTGTGTCGGGCGGAAACCCGAGGCACCGGGGGCAGCGACCCCGGTGGGCCGATTGCCGGAAGGGCAATCGTAGCCCGCCTCGCTGAGGCCGGTGGGTGGCCGGGTGGGCCATGCGGGAGGAGCCGAGGTTTGGACAGGCATGGGGTTGCGTCGTCGGACGGGAAGCAATGCGTGCACCCGCGAATC
>CAYZCV010000008.1:19647-35495 GCA_964476965.1 uncultured Opitutus sp.
GGACAGGCATGGGGTTGCGTCGTCGGACGGGAAGCAATGCGTGCACCCGCGAATCTGAGCGCCGGGATCAGCGACCCCCGCTTCAGGCAGACGAGTCATTGTCGCCGGACTCGCTGGGGCCGGTCGATGCGGGGGAGGTTCGGGCGGGTGGGGCGTGTCCCGGCCCGGGCGGTTTCCCCGGGGTACCGTGGGGCGACCCGATCGCTCGGATTGCCCAGCACGGGGTCAGCGACCCCGGCTCCAGGCAGAGGGTGACCTTAGCCGGCCTCGCCGAGGCCGGCTGGTGTGCGCGTGCGGCCCCGGCGATGGGTCGGTTCACGGTCCGCCACATCGACCCGTGCGGGCACAAAAAGGGGCCCTGGATTGCTCCAGGGCCCCGCGGGAAGGGTGGTCAGGTCGACCGCGGCTGGCCGGATCAGAAGTCGTAGTTGCCGCCGAAGATCCACTGGATGCCGGTGGCCTGCTGGCGATTGGTGACGATGCCGATCTCGGTCGTGGTCGCCCGCTCGCTGTCGAGATTGCGGGCAGTGACCGTCAGGCGGAGCTTCTCGTTCACCCGGTAGCTCGTCTCCATGTCCCAGAACTGGTAGGCCTCCTGCATCGGGTTGCGCTGGTTGGACGGACCGGTCGTCAGGATGTTCGCCGTGGGGCGCGCCGCTTGGAAGTTGGTCTTCAGCTGGATGTAGAACTTGCCGCGGGCGCTCCGATAGCTGATGCCCGCATTCGACTGGGAGTCCACCACGCCGGACAAGTGAGTGATGGTGGCCCCCGTCGCGCCGCCCGTGAACGTACCCTCCATCTCGTAGATGTTCGTGTGGTTGGCCCAGATCTCCACGCCCTGCAGGAATGAAGGGACGAAGTCCCAGTCGGCCAGGCGCTGGCGCACGCTGACCTCGAATCCGCTCCAGGCGGCGTTGCCAAGATTCTGGCTGGTGGAGAGCCGGTAGTTGGAGAACTCGTTGCCCAGGTTCAGCTCCTCAAGCAGCTCCGGCGTCATCGCGATCGTGGCCGATGAGATGTAGTCATCGACATCGCGATTGAACCAGGCGGCGGACCACACTCCGGCCGACTTCGTGTAGTACTCGACGCTGAAGTCGTAGTTGCGAGAGCGCTGGGGCAGCAGACCGGCGCGGTTCGAGCTGACGGTGCCGTCGAACCCGTCCGTCGGCGTGTCGTTCTGCGTGAGCGAGGGCAGGATCTGGGCGAAGTTCGGCCGGCCAATGCTTTCCGTGTAGCTCGTGCGCACCTGCAGGTCGGGCGTCAGTTCATAGCGCAGATGCAGATAGGGGAAGGGGTCCGAATCATAGCTGGAGCGCGTGGTCTGGAAGCGCAGCTTGGCGCGGACGCCCTCGAGGGAGTTGGCGTTCACTCCCGCCGGCAGGACACTGCCGGCGCCCGTGGTCGGGAGCGTGCGGCTGCCGAGCGCGGTGATGTCGGTTTCCTCGAAGCGGACGCCCGTCACGACGTTGAGCTTCTGCCAGGTGGCGTTGGCCATCAGGTAGTAGCCCGTGATGCTTTCGTTGACCTTCTGGCGACCAAGGATGCGCTGCTCCTCGGCATAGGCGAGGTTCTCGACCAGGACCTGGGGATTGGCCTGCCAGTAATCGAAGAGCTTGACGGTGCTGAGGTACGCGGGCTCGCGGAGGTTGAAGCCCGGGATCTGCATCGTGACAGGGACATCCTCAGCGAAGCGTCCCAGCCGTGCACCGGCGGCCGTCGTGTCGTCCGCCGTGCCCGCGATGCCGTCCTCGCCCATCCAGTACCAGCGCTTCTGCGCCTGGTACTTGTCGCGAATGGTCTCGTTGTAGGACAGGCCGCCCTTGACCGAGAGGGGAAACGCGAGTCGGAAGTCGCGTTGGACATCGAGGCGGCCCGTCCAGCGCACCTCGGAAGAATCGCGTTTATTCGTGGAGACAAAGCCGCCGTGATTGGTGCGCTGCCCTTCGGCTGCGAGATTCCCCTGGTTCGGGCGGTAGCTGTTGAGGTCATACATGTCGACCCCGGCCGTCTGGGTGATCGCAGTAGGGGTTTCGTCGTCCGTGGGAACGGACAGGGTCCAGCCGAGTCCGCCGCCCGTCGTGATGGAGAGCGCGCCGAAGTTGTCGTCGTTCTTGTAGGTGTTGATCGACTTCGAAACGCCGCCAATCAGGTCAATCTTCCAGTCGCCGGACTGGAACTTGAGGCCCGGGTTGATCTGCCAGGAGTCGGTGAACTTGTCGAAAACCGAGACGCCCTGGCTGGCGGTGCCGTTGGTGGTCGTGTAGCGCTCCAGGGTTGAATCCGCGGTGTAGCTTGCGAGGGCGTTGTTCGGGTTGAAACCGACCGAGTGGTTGCGGTTCGTGCTGTGGTAGGCCGTGAACGTGGTCTTGAGGAAGAGCGTGAGCTCATCCGTGGCCCGCACGTCGGTGTTCAGCGAGTAGTCCGTGCGCGTGCGCAGCTGGCGGTTCGGCGCCAAGGAGGTCTGGCCGCGGCGGAGGGTGGCGTTGTCGCGCGTGATCAGATTGGGCGCCGCCGGCCCGTTGAAGACGTTGATGGCCGTGGCCGCGCTGGAGCCGAGCATGTTGGTCTCGTCGCGTCCCACGGAGAACACGATGCCGACGCGATTGTCGAAGAACGCGTTCGAGTAGTTGAAGCGGCCGACGGGATAAAGGGATCTCTGCTGGCCGACCTCGTTGTGACCGGGGGAGACGTAGCGGCGGAAGAAATCGTTCGAGTCCGTCATGAGGCCGAACTGGAGCCCCATGCGACGGCCCTTCTGCTCGAAGGCGCTCTTCGTGACGAGGTTGACCGCGCCGCCAATGGCGTTGGCGGACATGGAGGGGATCGGGGCCTTGAAGACTTCCACATGGGAGATCGCGGCCATCGAAAGCTGGTCAACCTCGAGTTGGCGGTTGGTCCCGCTGGAGGCGGCGGAGGCAACCTCGTTGCCGTCCATCGTCACGGAGGTGAGCGTCGGGTCCTGCCCGCGGATCCGGATGCGGTTCGGCTCATTCTGGGAGTAATCCATCTGAATACCCTCGATGTTGCGCAGGAACTCGCCGGGGTTGCCGGTCGACTGGTCAACGAAGGCGTCGATCGAGGTGACCGTGCGGGCCGACTCAGCGCGGCGCTGCTGGTTCACCGCGAACGCATTGCCCTCGACGGTCGAATTCACGACAAAGGTGTCGAGCTCGTAGATGTCGGAGGTCAGGTCAAAGTTGGCCGTGGCCGAGCCATCGGCCGCCACGGTGACGGTGACGGTCCGCGTATCCAGGCCGCTGTAGGACGCGGTCACCGTGTAGGTCCCGGCGGGGAGCCCGGTCAGGGAGAAGCGTCCGTCGGGCGACGTCAGGGTCTGGAAGTCGGTGCCCTGAACCTGCACGACCGCGCGCTCGAGGTATCTCTGGGTGTTCTGGTTGCTCACGGTGCCGGTGATCGTGGCGGCGGTCGCCGGCAGAGTCGCCAGGGTCGTGGCCAGCAGGGGGAGGAGGGATCGGCGGACGAGGCGGGCGACGCGGTCAAGCGAGGCCGGCCGTGGAGTCGTGCGCAGGGCGCACGGGGTGGGGATGGAGTTCGGGCTCATAGGTTGCAGGGAGGGGTGACGCGCTTCCGCCGGGCCGGAGGACCGGCGCGGAAAGGCGGGGTGGGAGGGGTGGGTAACGCCCCCACCTTAGAACAAACATCCGGTGACTTCCTCCGGTTCTGGGGAAAAAAATTCCGGGAAAATAGTGCGGGGGTGGGACCGACCGGACGGGATTTCCCTCGCTTCCCCCCTCGCGCTGCGCCCGGGCTTTGCCCCGTCGGTCGCAAATCGTTTCGTGGGCGCGAAACTTAGGATTCCGTCAGTCTTTGCCGAAAGGATGGAAGACTGATGGAAAAAACCTATGTAGGGTGGTGCGCACACCCCGACCCTGACGGTCTTTACGCCCGCCCTGCCTTGGATCTTCCCTGCGCCGTGTTCCTTTCCTGTCCCCTGCCGCTGCCGACCCGGTTCGGCAACGGCGTTGCGTCGTCCTCGCCCGTCTGCGAAGGACTCGGCGTGCGCCGAGCCCCCCGCGGGCTCTGATCACCCCTCCCCCCTGTCCGTTCGAAATCACCCCTTGCCATGTCCCGCTCTCCGCTTTCCCGCTTCCTTGTTCTGACCGGCCTGCTCGCGACCCTGCTGCTGGCAGCCTGTAAACCGTCCGCCAGTTCGCCGGCCGCGACGCCCTCGACCCCCGCGGCCGCCGGTCCGCAGCGTGTCGCCGTTGTCATCTCCACCCTGAACAATCCCTGGTTCGTCGTCCTCGCCGAGACCGCGCGCGACCGCGCCAAGGAACTCGGCTACGAGGCGGTCATCTTCGACTCGCAGAATGACCCGGCAAAGGAGGCGCAGCACTTCGACAACCTCATCGCCTCCGGCTACAGCGCGGTGCTCTTCAACTGCACCGACGCGAAGGGCTCGATCGCCAACGTCCGCCGCGCCAAGGCGGCCGGGATCCCGGTCTTCTGCATGGACCGCGAGATCGAGGCCAATGATGCCGCCGTGTCCCAGATCCTCTCCGACAACTACTCCGGCACCGTCGCCCTCGGGCAGTACTTCGTCGAGCAGGTCGGCGAGGAGGGCAAGTATGTCGAGCTGCTGGGCCTCGTTGCCGACACCAACACCTGGAACCGCTCCAAGGGTTTTCACAGCGTGGTCGACCGCTTCCCCGGCCTGAAGATGGTGGCCCAGCAAAGTGCGGACTTCGATCGCACCAAGGCCCTCGAGGTCCTCGAGGCCATTCTCCAGGCTCACCCCGACATCAACGCCGTGTTCTGCGGCAATGACGCCATGGCGATGGGCGCCTATCAGGCGCTGCTGGCCGCCGGCAAGGCGGACAAGGTCAAGGTCTTCGGCTTCGACGGCGCCGACGATGTCGTGCGCGCGGTGGCCGAGGGCAAGATCACCGCGACCGTGATGCAGTTTCCCAAGACGATGGCCCGCAGCGCGGCCGAGAACGCCGACCGCTACATCAAGGGTGAGCGCAACTTTCCCCAGCGCACCCCGGTCGCGGTCGAACTCGTCACGCGCGAGACGGTCCACAAGTTTGGCGACTACGGCCGGAAGCAATGATTCTCCGCCGCTGGCGCGCTGCGTTCCCACCCACGCACGCCGGCCGGGTTCCTTCCTCGCATGACCGCCCCCGCCGCCCCGTCCCCCCGTCGCCTGCCGCCGTGGCCCGTGCTGTCGGCGGTGGTCGTCCTGACGGGACTGCTGGTCGCCTATCCGCCCGTGCGCTTGGGCTCGAGGCAGGCCGTGGCGGCGACCACAGCGGCCGCCGCGACGGCTGCGTTTGACGCGGTCGCCTTCGGCGCGGAGTTCTGGCGGGACCGACTGCTGCCCGCCGCCGCGGCTGCTCCGGCGGCCGGCCCGGTGCTGGCCGACCTCCGTCGCGATCCCGCCGCCGCTGCCCGCACCCATGGTCGGCAGGTCGGGCTCGGGCAGGCCGCCTACTACTTCGTGCGCGGCACCGGCCGGGTCACCGCCGTCGAACGCAGCCGCCTGCTGGTCGAGATCGACGGCGCGACCGTCGCGCTGCGTACGGGCCCGGTCTTCGGCAACGCGGTCCGCGACGGCACCGGCCTGCTCGAGGTCAACCAGGCCCCCGGCCTCGCCGAATTCAACGCGCTCTCGGCCGAGATCAATCGCCTGATCGAGGAACGCGTGCAACCCGCGCTGCGCACCGGCGTGGCCGTGGGCACAACGGTCACCTTCGCCGGCTGTGCCGAAGCGCCGGAGACGCTGCCCGCCAGCGGACCGCTGCTCACCTTCATTCCTGTGGTCGCCGAGGTCCTGCCGTGAGCCCCGCCGTGCCCACCCCCCCCTCGGCGTCCCCGGACGTGATCCTCGCCGCCAGCGGGATCGAGAAGTCCTTTCCGGGCGTCCGCGCCCTCGGCGGGGTCGGCCTGCGCGTGCGAGCGGGCCGCCTCGTCGCCCTGCTGGGCGAGAACGGCGCGGGCAAGTCCACGCTGATGAACATCCTCTCCGGCGTGTTCCCGCCGGACGCCGGCACCCTCACCCTCGACGGCCAGCCGGTGCGCTTCACCCACCCGCAGGAGGCCCGCGCCGCCGGCATCGGCATCGTCTTCCAGGAGCTGAGCCTCATTCCGTTTCTCTCCGTCGCCGAGAACATCTACCTCGGCCGCGAGCCGCGTACCTCCGCCGGCCTGATCGACTACCCGCGGCTCCACGCGGACACGGCCGTCATCCTGCGCCGACTCGATCTCGCGGTCGAGCCGACGACCCTCGTGGGTGACCTTCGCGTGGGCCAGCAGCAGCTGGTGGAGATCGGCCGCGCCCTCTCCGCCCACGCCCGCGTGCTCATTCTCGACGAGCCCACCTCGTCGCTCTCCGCCCACGAAGTCGACGTGCTCTTCACCGTCATCGCCGACCTCAAGCGCCGCGGCGTGGGCCTGGTCTACATCACCCACAAGTTCGACGAGCTCGCCGGCATTTGTGACGACGTCACGATCTTCCGCGACGGTCGCGTCGTCGGTGACGCGCCCTTTGCCGAATTCACGCGCGAGTCGATCGTGCGCCTGATGGCCGGACGCGAGACCAAGGAGCTCTTCACCCGCACCTCCGCCGCCACTGACGAGGAAGTCCTGCGCGCCACCGATCTGACCCTGCCGGGCGCGGGTCCCGGCCGCCGCCTCCTGGTCGACGGCGTCTCCCTGACCCTGCACCGCGGGGAAGTCCTCGGGATCTTCGGGCTGGTGGGCGCCGGACGCACCGAGCTGCTTGAGACCCTCTTCGGGCTGCACCCGGCTCGCGCCCGCGGCACCCTGGCGGTCGAGGGGAAGGCGGTCGCGTTCACCTCGCCGGCGGATGCGATTGCCCACGGCTTCGCGCTCGCCCCGGAGGACCGCAAACGGGACGGCGTCGTCCTGCCGATGAGCGTCGCAGCCAACGCAAGTCTCGCGAGCCTCGAGCGCACCCTGCGCGGCGGCCTGGTCAGTGCGGCCCGCGAGACCGCCTACATCCAGCCCTACATCGAGCGCTTCCGCGTGAAGACGCCCTCGCTCGACCAGCTCATCGTGAACCTCTCCGGAGGCAACCAGCAGAAGGTCATCCTCGCGAAGTGGCTCGCGACCGAGCCGCGCATCCTGCTGCTGGACGAACCCACGCGCGGCATCGACGTGAACGCGAAGCGCGAGATCTACGCTTTCATCGACGAGCTGGCCCGCGCCGGCCTCGGGCTGATCGTCGTCTCGTCCGAACTCCCCGAGGTCCTCGCCCTGGCGGACCGCGTGATGGTCATGTGCGAGGGTCGCAAGACCGCCGAATTTTCCCGCGACGAGGCCACGCCGGAGCGTGTGCTGCACGCGGCGCTGCCCGACCGGGCCGAACTGGCTTCCTGATTGCCTCATGGCTGACTCCAAAACCACCGCCTTTCTCGCCCGCTTCCGCTCGCTGCTCGCGCTCGCGCTGATGGTGTTTGTGCTGAGCCTGCTGTCGGACCGCTTCCTCACGCCCGACAACGGCTGGAACATCCTGCGGCAGATCTCCGTCAATCTCTGCCTCTCGATCGGCATGACGCTGGTCATCCTGACCGGCGGCATCGACCTGTCAGTCGGCGCGATCCTCGCCCTCGCCGGCGCGGTGGCGGCGGGGTTGCTCAAGGACGGGCTCGTTATCCCCGGCACGGACATCTTCCTGCACTTCACCACCTCAGGCGCGATCTTGGCGGGCCTGATCGTCGGGGGCGCCGCCGGCTGGATCAACGGCTTCGCCATCACGCGCTTCCTGCTGCCGCCCTTTGTGGCCACGCTCGGCATGTTCAGCATCGCGCGCGGCCTCACCATGCTCTGGACGGGCGGCTTTCCCATCACCGGCCTTGGCGAGGGCTTTGGGCAGATCGGGACCGGCTCCTTCCTCGGCATGCCGATGCCCGTCTGGATCATGCTCGCGCTCACCGCGATTTTTGTGGTCGTGACCCGGCGCACGCGCTTCGGACGCCACCTCTACGCGGTCGGTGGCAATGAGCGTGCGGCCCGGCTGACGGGACTCAACGTCACCCGGATCAAGCTCGCGGTCTACACGCTCGCGGGTGCGCTCGCCGGCGTGGCCGGCCTGATCGTCACCGCCCGGCTCGACTCCGCCCAACCGAATGCGGGCCTCGGCTACGAGCTCGACTCGATCGCCGCCGTGGTGATCGGCGGCACCTCGCTGGCGGGGGGGCGCGGCTCCGTGGCGGGTACCGTCCTCGGCTGCCTCATCATCGGGGTGCTCAACAACGGCCTCTTTCTCCTCAACGTCTCCCCCTTCTGGCAGCAGGTCATCAAGGGCGTCGTCATCCTCCTCGCGGTGGCGCTCGACAAGATGAACAACCGCGGCCGCGACTCGTCATGAAAATCCTTCCCCGCCTCCTGCTCGGTTGTCTGTTCGCCCTCCTCACCGCCGTTGCCGCGCGGGCTGATGCGGGCGCGCTCGCCGGCCAGCGTCACCGCGTGCTCGTCTCGACCGACATCGGCGGCACCGATCCGGACGACTTTCAGTCGATGGTCCACCTGCTCCTCTACGCGGACGTATTCGATCTCGAAGGCCTCGTCTCCTCGCCCTTCGGTCCCGGACGCAAGGAACACATTCTCGAGGTCATCGCCGAGTACGAGAAGGACTTTGCGAATCTGTCGACCTACTCGGATCGCTACCCGACACCGGCCGCGCTGCGTGCGATCACGAAACAGGGCGAGACGGAGGTCGCGCCCTATGCCGGCGTGCGCGCCCCGACGGAGGGTTCGAATTGGATCATCGCCTGCGCGCGCCGCGACGACCCGCGTCCGTTGCACGTGCTGGTCTGGGGCGGCATCGAGGACCTCGCCCAGGCGCTGCACGATGCGCCCGACATCGGGTCCAAGCTGCGCGTGCACTTCATTGGTGGCCCGAACAAGAAGTGGAGCCCCGACGCCTACCAGTACCTCGCGACGAACCACCCGGGTCTTTGGATGATCGAATCCAACGCGACCTACCGCGGCTGGTTCACCGGCGGACGCCAGACGGACGGTTGGGGCAATGAGGACTTCGTGAAGCAGCGCATCGCCGGCCGCGGGGCGCTCGGCGATTACTTCACCAACCACCTGCAGGGCGTGATCAAGATGGGTGATTCCCCCACGGTCAGCTGGCTGCTGCGCGGCAATCCGTCCGATCCAGCGCAGCCCGGCTGGGGCGGCCGCTACGTCCGCGCGTGGAAGCGGCCCTACCAGCGCTTCGACCGGCTCACGACGAAGGACGACCGGATCGAGCATTTCGCGATCATGGAACTCGCGCTCCCGCTCGGCGCGGACGCGCCGGCGCAGCCGCAGGTCGTGATGGTGATCGAGAACCAGCAGCTGATCGGCCAGCCGGACGGGAAGGGCGCGATCCGCTTCCGCTTCTCGCCCAAGGACGCCAAGCTCTACCGCTACACCTTCCGCGGCAATGTCCCCGCGCTGGAGGGCCGCACGGGCGAGGTCACGTCCGTTTCGCCGCCCTTGTCCGCCGCGCTCACGCCAGACCCCGCCTTGCCGCAGTGGTGGACGGACGATCCTTCGCCCGCCCTGGCCGAAGGCCCCCACCACGGCGCCCGCACCGTGAGCGAATGGCGCGAGGCCTTCCTCGCCGACTTCGCCGCGCGCATCGACCGCGCCCGCGCTCCGTTTCGGCTCCCCTGATTTTTCCCCGTCCCGCCAACCCCCTCCGGTGTCCCCCCGGCGCTAGCCATGCCCACATCCCCTCTGCTTCGAGCCCTGCCGCTTCTGGCCGGCCTTGCCGCCCCCGTTGGGGCGGCTCAATCCAGCCTCATCGTTGAGGCCGAGTCCGGCACCTTCAGCGGCTGGATCGACCAGCACAGCTGCTGGCACAATGTCATGCTCACCGACGAGCCCCACTCGACCCACTCGGGGACCGGACTGGTGGATACGCCGAACAAGATCGGGAGCTTCATCGAGGTCGCCTACGACGCTCCGCGCGCCGGCCCGCACCGCGTCACGGTGCGCTACACGCACATCAAGCCGGACCCGCGGCCCGGCCAGCTCTGGCTCAACGGCAAGGACGGCCCGATCCTGCCCATGCCGCAGAACAAGGTGCTGCCCGCCCTCCGCACGGACTCGGCGGTGGTCAATCTCCCGCAGGGCCGGAACCTGATCCGCCTCGTCGCCCTCGCGGACGGCGGCCTCGGCAATGTCGATTACCTCAAGGTCACCGAATTGCGCGATCCCGATCCGGGCGAGGTGCCGCGTATCGTCATCCTCGAGGCCGAGGACGGCCACTTCGAAGGCAAGGTCGACCACCACAGCTGCTGGAACTTCATCGCTCAGCACCCCGGCCCGCACACCGGCTTCACCGGCGAGGGCTACCTTGACGCCGACAACAAGGTTGGGAGCCACTTCGAGGTCGAGTTCGAGGCCCCCGCCGCCGGGCGCTACGTGCTGGCGGCGCGCTACGCGCAGGGCAAGACCGACACGCGCGTCGCGGAACTGCGCGTCAATGGCGAGGTGGCCGATCCCGCCTTCACCTTTCCTCCGACCCGGTTTTGGACCGATTGGGTCTACGTGTCGCCCTCCCGCCCGGTCGAACTCAAGGCCGGCAAGAACGTCGTCCGTCTCACCGCCACCACGGCCGAGGGCCTGGCCAATCTCGACCACCTCCGGTTCACGCCCGCGCCGACCTCGACCGCGCCCGTGCGGCTGAGCGAGGTCACCTGGGGCGGCGTCGGTTGCTACAAGATCGAGCTGCCCATGGGCACGGTCTACTTCGAGAAGGACAATGGCGTTTCCGGCTTCAAGAGCTTCGTTGATCTCGAGGGCAATGACTGGATTGCCTCCTACATGCCGCCCGGCCCCAACGGGGATTTCCGCGGCTTCCCCAACAGCGTGGGCAACTTCGGCCACGCCGGCCGCAATAGCGGCTCGACCACGAAGGTCGTCGACGGCCGCACCGAGGGCGACCACGTCATCCTCGAATCAGCCAATACCGACTTCACCTTTCAGTACTGGTTCTTCCCGGATCGCATCGCGGTCAAGGTGCTGCGCTCGAAGGGTGACTATTGCTTCCTGCTCGAGACCGTCGCGGGGGGCACTGCTGACGCCGCGGACTACTTCGTCGCGGCCGATGGCGTGAAGCGGATCCCGCGTGGCGAGTTCCCGGACTTCTCCCCTGAATGGTTCTACCTCGGGGATCCCAAGGCGAAACAGGTGCTCTTCCTCGCCAAGACGCCCGAGGACGGCGCGCCCAACGAGAACCACCGCCAGATCCGTCCGGGCGGCCTGCACAACATGGACCTCTACAGCTTCGGCCGCGCCGGCCCGGAGCAGAAGTACCAGATCGTTGGGATGAGCGGCAACGAACACGTGTGCGTGATCGGTTTCCTCGACGCCTCGCTGCCCCATGCCGAGATCGCGGCCCGCCTCGACCGCTATCTGGCCGATCCCTTTGCCCGCTGATTTCCGCCGGGTACCCCCCAAAACGCCACCCCCCGCCATCCATGAAATCGCTCCCTCCCCTGATGCTTCTCGTTGCGGCTGCACTGTCCCTGCCAGCGCAGGCCGCGACGCCATCCTCCGCGGCGGCGCCCTGGTCCGCCGGTCCGCTGCGCGTGGCGGCCAGCGGTGCGCTGCTCGAACACGGCGACGGCACGCCCTTTTTCTGGCTGGGCGACACCGCCTGGCTGATCACGCAGAAGCTGAATCGCGACGACGTGAAGACGTACTTCGAGAACCGCCGGGCCAAGGGCTTCAACGTGGTGCAGTTCTGCGTGGTCCAGTTTCTCAACGACAAGAGTTTCAACGGCAGCACCGCCCTGGTCGGCGAGGACATCACGCGCCTGCGCACCACGCCGGGCGCGAACCCAGCGAATCCCGAGGAGTACGATTACTGGGATCACGTTGACTACGTCGTGGACACCGCGGCGGCCAACGGGATCTATGTCGCGATCGCTCCGGTTTGGAGCCACATGGTCCGCCGCACGCCGCTGACGGCCGCGCAGGTCGGACCCTACATCGACCAGGTGGTCGCCCGCTACCAGAACCGCCCCAACGTGGTCTGGCTCAACGGCGGCTCGGGCCGCGGCCACGAGAACGCGGACGTCTGGCAGGTGATCGGCGAGACCATCAAACGCCGCGCGCCGCAGCACCTCGTGTCGTTTCATCCCTTCGGCCGCACGATCACGACGGATTGGTTCAACGACGCAGCCTGGCTCGACTTCAATCTCTTCACCTCCGGCCACCGGCGCTACGACCAGGACACCGAGGGTCGTCGTTACGGTGAGGACAACTGGCGCTATGTGCTTGAGGCCCGGGCCTCGGCGCCCCGCCGGCCCGTGATCGACGCCGAGCCCGCCTACGAGAATACCCCGCAGGGCCTGCACAACGCCGCCGAACCCTACTGGACCGGCGCCGACTCGCGCCGCTCGGCCTACTGGTCCGTCTTCGCCGGTGCGGCCGGACACACCTTTGGCGAGAACTCCGTCCGCCAAGTCTACATCCCGGGCGAGGCCCGCCCCGCGAGCGGGGCCAAGGGCTTCATCATGGAACGCCTCGAGACGGATGGCGCACGGCATATGACGCACCTGAAGACCCTGATGCTCTCGCGTCCGCTCGCCGGCCGCGTGTCCGATCAGGCCGCCGTCGCCGGCGATGAGGGCGAAAAGTATGACCGCGTGCTCGTGACGCGCGGCGCCGGCCACCTGTTTGCCTACATCCACACGGGCCGCGATTTCACGCTCAACCTCGGCGTACTCCCGGGCAGCGAGGTCAGGGCCTCCTGGTTCAACCCCCGCACCGGCGAGACCACGCCGGCCGGCACGCAGCCCAACACCGGCCGCGCCACCTTTGCTCCCCCCGGTGAGCCCGCGCCGGGCAACGACTGGGTCCTCATCCTTGATGCCGTGCGCGCCTAGCGGCGCGCCTGAAGACCTCTTTCCCCTTCCTTATCGTGTCGCGACGTTTGCTTTCGCTGCTTCTCCTTCTGGTCCCGGCCCTGGCCGGGATTTCGGCGCCCGCCGCTGAGAGGCCACGCGTCATCGTCACGAGCGATGCTGAGATCGACGACCAGTGTTCGCTCGTTCGCTTCCTTCTCTACGCCAACGAGTGGGATATCGAGGGCCTCATCACCACCAGCTCGCAGTACCGCTGGCAGGGCCATAAATGGCCGGGCGACCACTGGATCGACCCCTACCTCGCCGCCTACGCCGAGGTCCACTCGAACCTCGTGAAGCACGATCCCGCGTACCCGTCGCCCGCGGCCCTGCGCGCCATCGCCGTCATGGGCAATGCCGCCGCCGAGGGCGACCTCGCCGCGCCGTCGCCGGGATCCGAGCTGATCGTGAAGGCGCTGCTCGACGCCTCCGACCCGCGCCCGATCTGGCTGCAGGCCTGGGGTGGTGCCAACACCATTGCCCGCGCGCTCAAGACCATTGAGGAACAGCACCCGGAACGCATGGCCGAGGTCGCCGCGAAGTGCCGCCTGTTCCTCATCTGGGAACAGGACGACACCTACCAGCGCTACCTTCGCTCGGTGTGGGGCAAGTACGGGATCCTCACGATCATCTCCGACCAGTTCGAGGCCATCGCCTACCGCTGGAAGCAGGCCCAGCCCGAAAGCCTGCACCGCTATTTTGAGGGCGCCTGGATGCGCGCCAACATCCTCCGCAATCGTGGCCCGCTCACTGCGCTCTACCATGCCCACGAGAACGGCGACTTCCGCTCCGAGGGTGATTCGCCCGCCTTCCTGCACACGATTCCCACCGGCCTGCGCAGCCTTGAGTCACCCGACTGGGGCGGCTGGGGCGGTCGCTACGTCCGCGTGCGCGAGAACACCTGGCTCGATCCGGTGAGCGTCCCCGGCTATGCCTATCCCGAGGGCCGCTGGTGGGGCGAAAACGGCTGGGGCCGCGCCAGCCTCCGTCCCACCTCGACCTCCACCGCCGAGCAGCGCGCGCGCTACTTTGAGCCCATGACGCGCTGGACCGCGGCCCTGCAGAATGACTTCGCCGCCCGCGCCGCCTGGTGCGTGCTGCCTTACGCGGACGCGAATCACCCGCCGGTCGTCGCCCTCACGCATGCCCGCGACCTGCAGGCCGCCGCCGGCGCGACTGTCGCGCTGAGCGCACGCGGCTCCTCCGATCCCGATGGCGACACCCTGCGCTATCGCTGGTGGCGCGACGCCGATGCCGACACGGCTGCGGGCGAAGCCGGTCTCCGCGGGGCCGACGGCATCGAGGCTTCCCTCGTCATCCCCGCGGACGCGCTTCCGGGGCAGACCGTTCACGTCATCTGCGAAGTCACCGATGAGGGAACTCCGGCTCTCACGCGTTACCAGCGCGTCGTGGTCACTGTGGTGGCGGCACCCGACGCCTCCGTCACCGCAACCGGCACCGCCAGCCCCGTCGCCATCCCACCGATGACCGCGCACTTCCCGCTCAACCGATCGGGGAACCCGGTTGTCCCGGACACCCGCGGGGAGCTCTCCGGCCAGCTGATCCACCGCGACCCGGCGCTGGCCTGGATTCCGGGCATCGAGCGCGAGGCGCTGCGGCTCGACGGACGCTCGGCGCGGGTCGTGATCCCGCACCATGCGGCGGTCGATTTCGGCGATGAGAGCTTCTCGGTCACGTTTTGGCTGCGCTGGCCCCGCGGTCTGCTCCCGGGGCATCAGCGGCTGCTCACCAAGGGCGACTATGATCCCGCCTATCCCGGGGAGACGGGGCGGCGCTATGAGCTCTACGTCAGTTCCGGCGAGCTGTGCTTCACGATCGACGACAACATGGTTCCTTCGCGTCTCCGCGTGGCCCTGGCACCGTTTGTCACAGGCGAATGGGTCCACGTTGCGGTGGTGCGCGACCGCTCGGCCGGACGTCTCCGTCTCTACGCGAACGGGAATCCGCTCCCGACGAGCAATCCCGGCAATCCGGGCGGCGACGGCACGGACCTGACTGGCGCGCTCTCCAATCCGCGACCGCTCTTCGTGGGTGATTCCTCCCGCGAGGACGCGCCCTTCCACGGCGATCTCGACGACCTGCGCGTCTTCCGCGAGGCGCTGACTCCGGGCCAGGTCGCGGCGATCGCCCGCCGGGCACCGCTGGTCGAGAAGGCGGAGGCGGCGGCCTCCGCCCAGGCGGCGCGCCCCGTCGAACGTCCGGCCCCGCTGCCTCCGCTCGCCGCGCATTTCCCGCTGACCGAGGGCGAGGGTGGGTCTGTGCGCGACCAGGTCGGCGATGTCCGGGGCGAGTTGCGGAACGCCGACCTCGAAGCGGCCTGGACCTCCAGCGATCGCGGGCTCGCGCTGCGCTTCGACGGGGTCGACGATCACGTCGAGGTACCGGCGGCGCCGGGCTTTGATTTTGCGGACGAGTCCTTCTCGGTCGCGTTCCATGTCCGCTGGACCAAGGGCGCGGCGCCTCGCCACGAGCACCTCCTCGCCAAGGGGGATTACGACCGCGCGGTCCCCGGTGAGACCGGCCGGCGCTGGGAGATTAACCTCACCCCGGGCGGGCTGAACTTCATTGTGGACGATGATGTCACCAAGTCGCAGATCGAGGTGCCTGCCGCGGCCGTGACCTCCGGGCAGTGGGCTCACGTCGTCGCGGTGCGCGACCGGCGCGAGAAGCGGCTGAAGGTGTACGTCAACGGCGCGCTCCAGACGTCCAACCAGCCGGCGGATACGCTGCGCGACGGGATTGACCGGACGGGAAGCATCGCGAACCCGCGCGGGCTGGTGATCGGCGCCTCGGGCCGGCGGGACAACGCCTTGCCCGGCGAACTCGCCGATCTCCGAATCTACCGCGAGGCGTTGAGCGCCGCGCAGGTCTCCGCCGTCGCGGCCCTCCGCCGCACGGCGGCCAGCAACCCGGCCGAAAGCGGCCGCGCCTCGC
>CAYZCV010000008.1:35595-40144 GCA_964476965.1 uncultured Opitutus sp.
TGGGTGAACCGCTACCTCGATGCCTATGCGCAGGTGCATCCGAACCTCGTCCAGCACGATCCCCGTTATCCGACCGCGGATCACCTGCGGTCGCTGCTCTATGTCGGCAACATCAAGTCCGAGGGCGAGATGGACGAGGTCACGCCCGGCTCGCAGCGCATCGTCGAGGTGCTGCTGGACGCGTCGGACCCCCGGCCGGTGTGGGTTCAGGCCTGGGGTGGCGTCAACACGATCGCCCGCGCGCTCAAGACGATTGAGGAGCAGCATCCGGAGCGCATGGCCGAGGTCGCGCGCAAGCTCCGCCTGTACCTGATCTGGGAGCAGGACGACACCTACCAGCGCTACATCCGCCCACAGTGGGGCCACCTTGGCATCCAGACGATCATCTCCGACCAGTTCATCGTCTTCTTCTATCACTGGAAAAAATACCTACCGCCCGCGCAACAGGCACTCCTTGCCGCGCCCTGGATGAGGGAGAATCTCCTGCTGAACCACGGCCCGCTCACCTCGCTGTACCCGGCGCGCAAGGCGGGGGAACCCGGCTTTGAGGAGGGCGACTTCCGCTCCGAGGGCGATTCGCCCGCCTTTCTGCATGTGATCCCGACCGGCCTCCGGAGCGACGAATCGCCGGACTGGGGCGGGTGGGGCGGGCGCTTTGTCCGCGTGCGGGAGAACACCTGGCTCGATCCCGTGACCGAGCCGGGCTACCGCTACCCTGAGGGGCGCTGGTACACCCAAACCGCCTGGGGCCGGGCCCGCCTGCGTCAGGAAATCCCCAACGACGCGGCGCTCACCGCCTACCTCGAGCCGCAGTGGCGCTGGCTGGAGGCGCTGCAGAATGACTTCGCCGCCCGCGCTGACTGGTGCGTGCAGCCCTTCGCCGGCGCCAACCACCCGCCACGAGTGAAACTCGCCGGCCCACGTGACCTCACGGCTCGCCCGGGCGCGGTCCTGTCCCTCGATGTTTCCGCCAGCGACGATCCCGACGGCCAGGCCCTGAGCTTCCGCTGGTGGCATGACCGCGACGCGAGCACGCACGCCGGGGCGGTCGAGCTTCGCTCGGCCGACCGACCGGCCGCTGCGGTCGTTGTCCCCGCCTCGGCCGCCCCGGGCGAAACCCTTCATCTGATCGCCGAAGTCACCGACCAAGGCTCCCCGCGTCTCACCCGTTACCAGCGCATCGTGGTCACGATCACACCCTGAGCCCAACCCTGCACCCGCTCTCATCATGAAAATCCGCAACCTCCTCCTGCTCCTCGCCGCCTGCGGCGCCGGCCTCCTCGCCGTGGCCGCCGAAAAGCCGCGCGTCTTCGTCCTGACTGACATCGAGAACGAGCCCGACGACGCCATGTCGCTGGTCCGCTACCTCGTTTACGCGAATCACTTCGACACGGAGGGCCTCATCGCGACGACCTCGATCCACCAGCAGAACCACGTCGCCCCGCAGAAGATCCGTCAGATCGTCACCGCCTACGGCAAGGTGCGCGACAATCTCGAGCTCCACGAGCCCGGCTTCCCGACCGGCGAACAGCTGCTCGCGCTCGTCAATGAGGGACTGCCGGTCTACGGGATGAACGGAGTGGGTGAGGGGAAGGATTCCCCCGCGTCCGAAATGCTCATCCGCGCCATCGACCGCGATGACCCGCGCCCGCTCTGGGTCCCGGTCTGGGGCGGCCCGAATGTCCTCGCCCAGGCGCTCTGGAAAATCCGCGCCACGCGCTCGCCCGAGGCCCTGGCCAAGGCCGTGGCCAAGCTCCGCGTCTACGCCATCTCCGATCAGGACGACTCCGGTCCCTGGCTGCGCAAGGAATTCCCCGGCCTGCACTACATCATCAGCCCCGGCTTCAACCAGGGCGGCGCGTACCACCACGCGACCTGGAGCGGGATCAGCGGCGACTACTTCCACGCCCGCTCGACCGGCGGTGATTTCACGATCGTGACCAATGAGTGGCTGCAGACCCACGTGCGCAGCAAGGGCCCGCTCGGCGCCGAGTACCCGCACTGGGAGTTCCTGATGGAGGGCGATACGCCCTCCTTCATGAACCTGATCAACAACGGCCTCAGTCATCCCGAACACCCGGACTGGGGCGGCTGGGGCGGCCGCTACGAGCTCTACACGCCGCGGATGCAGAAGTGGCACCTCTTCGCCGAGACCCGCCCGATCTGGAGCGATGCGGACGATGAGGTGATCGGCGCCGACGGCCGCTGGCACGACACCAACCACGCCACGATCTGGCGCTGGCGCTCCGCGTTTCAGAACGACTTTGCCGCCCGCATGGATTGGACGATCAAGGCGGTCAACGCCGCCAACCATCCCCCGGTGGCGAAGCTCGGCCACCCCAATCGCCTGACGGTCAAGCGCGGCGCGCGGGTCGAGCTCAGCGCCGAGGGCACCACCGACCCCGACGGGGACGCCGTCTCGTATCAGTGGTTCTATTACAACGAAGCCAGCTCGTTCGCGCTCTCCAGCGCCCGCTCCGGGCAGCCGCTCGACATCCGCAACTTTGACCAGCCCAAGGCCTGGTTCACCGTGCCGACCTCGCGCGTCATGGCCCCCGGCACCGGCGACATGCACATCATCCTGGCCGTGACCGATCATGGCACGCCGCGGCTCACCCGCTACCAGCGCGTGATCGTCACCGTTGTTCCCTGATCCGGAATCCGCCGGCGCGGGCTGACCCCGCGCCGGATTTCCGTTTCGCTCCATCCTTGGCCCCATCTCACCCCATGAAGCCACCCCGTCGTTTTCTGTCCGGCCTCACCCTGCTGCTGGCGGGCCTGTCCCTGCTCTCCTCGCTTCACGCCGCCACCGCCCCGGTTGAACGGTGGGGTCTCTTCGAGGTGACGCTGGCGGGTCCGGCCGAGGGTAACCCCTTTGTCGATGTCCAGCTCTCGGCCCGCTTCACCCAGGGCGACCGGAGCGTCGCGGTCGATGGCTTTTACGATGGGGAAGGCGTTTACAAGGTGCGGTTTTCGCCCGAGACGACCGGCGAGTGGCGATATGTGACGGCGAGCAATCGGCCGGCGCTGGACGGAAAGAGCGGGGCCTTCACCGCCGTGCCGCCGACGGGCAATAACCGCGGTCCGGTGCGCGTGCACAACACCTTCCACTTTGCCTACGCCGATGGCACGCCGTACCGCCAGATCGGCACCACCAGCTACTCGTGGATCCACCGCGGGGATGAGCTCGAGGAACGCACGCTGCGCACCCTCGCGTCCTCGCCGTTCAACAAGATCCGCATGTGCGTCTTTCCCCAGAACCGAGCCGCGGAGACCATCCAGCACTACCCCTTCGAGGGCCCGATGCCGCGCGGCTGGGACCCGACGCGCTTCAACCCGGCCTTCTTCCGGCATCTCGAGCAGCGGGTCGGCCAGCTGCGCGAGATCGGCGTGGAGGCGGATCTGATTCTCTTTCACCCCTATGGCGACACGTGGAATTTCAGCGCGATGGATGCGGCCAGCGACGACCGCTATGTCCGCTACCTCGTCGCCCGGCTCTCGGCCTACCGGAATGTCTGGTGGTCGCTCTGCAACGAGTGGGACTTTCTCAAGGAGAAGCAGGAGTCGGACTGGGACCGGATCTTTCAGGTGATCCAGGCCGCCGATGGGCACCAGCGGCTTCGCTCCATTCACAACGCCTTTGTCATCTACAACCACACCAAGCCCTGGGTCACGCATGCCAGCATCCAGCAGGGGGCGGCGCCGCTCGATCCCGAGCGCGCCGTGATTTATCGCGACGTCTTCCGCAAGCCGATCGTTTACGACGAGGTCAAGTACGAGGGCAACAGCCCGCGCCGCTGGGGCCAGCTCAAGGCCGAGGAACTCGTCTTCCGTTTCTGGAACGGCACCATCGCGGGCACCTACGTGGGCCACAGCGAGATCCTCGGCCGCCGCGGGCGCGATCCGAACGCGGAGTACACGGCGCCCGAGCCGTCGGGCAGCGGCTACTGGCTGACCGCGGGCGGCGAACTCCGCGGGGAAAGCGCCCCGCGGCTCGCCTTCCTCCGGCAGATCATGGAAGCCGGCCCCGGCGACGGCATCGAACCGATCGACAAGTGGCAGGACCGCCACACCGGGGGCAAGGCCGGCGAGTACTACCTCGTCTACTTTGGACTGAAGACTCCGCGCGACTGGCCGCTGGTCCTCTCCAAGACCGGCCTGGCCGAGGGCGTCCTGTTCACCGCCGACGTGCTCGACACCTGGGCCATGACGATCACGCCCGTGCCGGGCGTGTTCGAGACGAAAGCGAAGGGCGACTACGACATGGTCGACAAGGCCGGGCGCAGTATCCCGCTGCCCGGAAAACCCTACCAGGCCATCCGCCTGCGCCGCATCGACGCTCCGGCGTCCGCCGCGCCCGCCCGCGCACCAAACGATCTCTGATCCCTTTTCCGATGTCCTCCTCTCCCTTCTCGCTCCGTACCTTGGTTCGCCGCGCCCTCGCGGCTGCCGTGCTCCTGCTCGCCGGCGGTTCGCTGGCCGCCCAGCAGCGCGACATCGCCTACGGGACGGCCGGCGACACCGTCCTGCTGCTTGACGCCTACCCCGC
>CAYZCV010000008.1:40244-49593 GCA_964476965.1 uncultured Opitutus sp.
GGCGATCCGGCGCGCATCGCGCTGATCGGCTATTCCGCCGGTGGACACCTCGCGACGTATGCCGCGACCGTGGTTGACGACTCCGTGCGCGTGCAGGCGGTGGTCGGCCTCGCGCCGCTGACGGATTTCGTCCAGGAACTCCCCAAGCGCGGCAACATCCTTGGCCGGGCCCAGCGCGGCCTGCTCAATCGCCCCGAGGAAATCACCCCGGAGTCACTGGGGATGCTCAAGGCCCTGTCGCCCATCAACCACCTGCGACCCGGGCTGCCCCCCTTTCTGCTGATGCATGGCGACTCCGATGACTCGGTGCCCTACATCCAGTCGGTCACATTCCAGTCCCGCCTGCAGGAACACGGGGTGCGGGCCGACCTCATCCCGCTCCCCGGCGCCCCGCATGCGCTGGACGCGTGGGCCCGGTTTCTGCCCGACTATCCGGCGCAGCTGGTCGGCTGGCTGCGCGGCGCGCTCGGCGTACCGGTGGCGGCCGCGCCCGCCCCGAAGCATGCGCCCTGGGGCAACCGCTACCTGACGTATCCGCCCGAATGGTACGCCTCGGCCGAGGCCCGGGCCGTGGCCGACAGCGTGATCCAATACCAGTCCGCCCACGGCGGCTGGCCCAAGAGCACCGATCTCGCCCAGCCGCCGGAGACGCCGGAGGATATCCCCCCGGACGGGCGGGGCCGCGCGAACTCGTTCGACAACGACGCCACGACCCTGCCGATGGAATTCCTCGCGCGCATGGTCACCGCGACCGGCGAGGAGCGCTACCGCGCCTCGTTCCTGCGGGGCGTGGACTACCTGTTTGCGGCGCAGTACCCGAATGGCGGCTGGCCCCAGTTCTGGCCGCTGCGCGGCGACGAGTACTACTCGCGCATCACCTACAATGACGGGGCCATGATTCGCGTGCTCAACGTTGTCCGCGGCGTCGCCTCGGGCCAGGCGCCCTATGCCTTTGTCGATGCCGAGCGCCGCGCGCGGGCCGCCGCCGCGGTCCAGCGCGGGATCGACTGCATCCTCCGGACGCAGGTCCGCGAGGAGGGAAAGCTGACCGCCTGGTGCGCGCAGCATGACGAGAAGACCCTCGCGCCCGCCTGGGCCCGCGCCTACGAGCCACCGTCGCTCTCCGGCAGCGAGAGCGTGGGCGTCGTGCGCTTCCTCATGGACGTCGAAGCGCCCACGCCGGAGATCATCGCCGCCGTCGAGGGCGCGGTCGCCTGGCTCGAGGCCGTGCCGATCCGCGGGCAGCGCCTGGACCGGATCCGCGGCGCGGATGGCCGGCTCGAGCGGCGCCTCGTGCCCGACCCGGCCGCCCCGCGGCTCTGGGCCCGCTTCTACGAACTCGGCACCCACCGGCCCCTCTACCTCGATCGTGACTCCGTCTTCCGCTACCATTTTGCCGAGGTCGGCTACGAGCGGCGCAGCGGCTATGACTATCACGGTGATTGGGCGGAAACTCTGCTCGCGCGCGACTACCCGGCCTGGCGCGCGAAGCACCGCCTGCCCTGATCCTGCTTTCGCCTCCTTGCGTGCCATGAAACCAAGCCTTCGGTCTTTCAGCCTCCTGCTCCTGCTCGTGACGGGAGTCGCCTTCCCGGCCGTCGCGGCCGAACCGGCCCGGCACCGGGTGATCGTCTCGACCGATATTGGCGGCACGGACTACGACGACTTCCAGTCGATGGTGCACCTGCTGCTCTACGCGGACAGCCTCGACCTCGAGGGCATCCTTTCCTCGCCCTACGGGGCCGGCCGGAAGTCGCACATCCTCGATGTCATCGCGCGCTACGAGCAGGATTTCCCGAACCTGCGGACCTGGTCCGACCGCTACCCGACGCCGGAGGCCCTCCGCGCGATCACCAAGCAGGGCGAGACGGAGGTCGCACCCTACGCCGGTGTCCGGCGGCCGACCGAGGGCTCCGAATGGATCATCGCCTGCGCCCGCCGCGACGACCCGCGTCCGCTGCACGTGCTCGTCTGGGGCGGCATTGAGGACCTCGCGCAGGCGCTGCACGACGCGCCCGACATCCTGCCCAAGCTGCGCGTGTACTTCATCGGCGGCCCGAATCTCAAGTGGAGCGTCGACGCCTATCATTACGTCGCCACCCGGCACCCGAATCTCTGGATGATTGAGGCCAACGAAACCTACCTCGGCTGGTTCATCGGCGGGAATCAGGACGGCGACCGGGGCAATGACACCTTTGTGACCACGCATGTGGCCGGGCATGGCGCCCTCGGCGACTACTTCGCCAAGGACATCCGCTTCGATTCGGTCACGCGCACCGACCTCAAGATGGGTGACTCCCCCTCGGTCGGCTGGCTGCTGCACGGCCGGCCGGAGGACCCGACGTTCCCGGGGTGGGGCGGCCATTTCGTGCGCGCGTGGGCGCGCGTGCACCGGGTTTATGACCGGCTCACGACCGAGGCGGATACCATCGAGCAGTTCGGCGTGTTTGAGCTGGTCCTGCCGCTCGGCCCCGGCGCACCGGCGGAGCCGGCTCTGCGGATGCAGATCGAGAACCAGTCCCTGATCGGGCACCCCGACGGGCAGGGCTCGATCCGCTTCCGCTTTTCGCCCAAGGAAGCCAAGGCCTACCGCTACACTCTGCGCGGGAATGTCCCGGCGCTTGCTGGCGCATCCGGTGCGCTCACCTCGCTCAAGCCCGCGCCCGACGCCGCCTCGCGTCCGGATGACGCGCGGCCGACGTGGTGGACCGATGACCCGGCCCCGGGCCAGGCCGTCAATGGACGGATCGGCGCGATGAGCGTGAGCCGGTGGCGCGAGGACTATCTCATGGATTTCGCCGAGCGCCTGCGGCGCGCCCGGAACCCGGCCCCGGCCCGCGTGGCGTCAACGCTGACGACACCATCGGTGCCTGCGACGCTGGTGATCGGAGCGGCCGGCGACTCCACGCTCGTGACGCGCGCCGAATCGGCGCCGAGCCGCGGCTGGCTCCAGCTGCTGCAGGAGGAATTCATGCCCGGCGTGGTGGTTCACAACCTGTCCCGCGGCGGCCGCAGCTCGAAGAGTTTCTACGAGGAGGGCCTCTGGTCCGAGCTGCTGGCCCATCGCCCCGACTATGTCTTCGTGCAGTTTGGCCACAACGACTCGAAGCGCGAGGACTACCGGCGCACCGATCCGCAGACGACCTTCAAGGACCAGCTCCGCCGCTACGCGGATGAGGCCGCCGCCGCCGGTGTGAAGGTGGTCTTTGTCACGCCCATGGAGCGGCGGCACTTCGGGGCCGACGGCCGCATCGTGCCGACCAACGATGGCTATGCCCAGGCCATGCGCGAGGTCGCGGCGGAGAAGGCGGTCCTGCTGATCGACGTCCATCCGCACAGCGTCGCCCTGTTCGAGCGGGTGGGGGCGGCCGCGACCGATGTGTACGGCAGCATCCCCGCTGACCGCACGCACTGGAGCCCGGCCGGCGCCCGCCTGTGGGCGGACTTCATTGCGGCCGAACTCCGGCGGGTCACCGACCCGCGCTACGCCCGGCTGGTCGCCGCCCTGGCTCCGCCGCGGGCGGCGGCCAGCGCCTCTCTGCCGTGACCGCGCGCGGCCTCCTGGTGTCGCTGGTTCTGGCGGTCGCTCTCCGCGCGGCCGGGCTGGAGCCCGCCCGTCTTCGCTGCGAGTACCTGATCGACCCCGCGGGAATCGACGTGACGGTCCCGCGGCTCTCCTGGGAGTTATCCGGTGAAGGCCGCGGTCTGCGACAGACCACGTGGCATATCCGGGCGGCCTCATCCCCGGAATTGCTGGCCGCCGGCCGGGGCGATCTGTGGGACAGTGGCCCGGTGGCGTCCGACGAGACCGCTCATGTTCGCTATGCCGGGACGCCGCTCCGCGCGGCCCAGACGGTGTTCTGGCAGGTGCAGGTGCATGATCAGGACGGACAACCTTCGGGTTGGAGCCCGGTGGCGCGTTGGTCGATGGGACTGCTCGCGGAAGGGGACTGGGGGGAGGCCTGCTGGATCGGTCTCGATGGGAAGATCGTCCGCCGGGAGCTCGAGGAGGCCCGCTGGATCGGCTGGCCAGCGGACCACGCCGGCGCGGCGGCCCCAACGGCCGGCCGGCGATACTACCGACGGGTCATCTCGCTCCCGCCCGGCCGCGAGGTCCACCGTATCCGTTTTCTCTATACGGGGGATCGTGAGGTCAATGGCTTCATCAACGGCCGCGAGCTTGGTCCGCGCGATGATCACCACCGGATCAAGGATCAGGATCTCACGTTTCGCCTCCAGCCCGGCCCCAATGTCGTCAGCCTGATCGGCTCCACCCCGGGTCGGACGGTCGCTGGCGGCGGCGTGGTCGGCGTGGTCGAGGTGGAGTTTGCCGACGGCCCCCCGCTCCGGTTTCCGACGGATGAAAGCTGGCGCGTCTCCGCGACCGAGGCCCCCGGCTGGCAGCTGCCCGGGTTCGACGACTCCGCCTGGACGCCGGCGCGCGACCTGGGCCCCGTCGGGGCCGAGCCCTGGGGCTATGTGCGCATCGCCGAGGATCGCCGCCTGCCCGCGCGCCACCTCCGGCGCGAGTTCGACCTCGACCGGCCGGTCCGCCGCGCGACGCTGTTCGCTTCCGGTCTGGGCTGGTCGGAGTTCCGCCTGAATGGGAGCCGCGTCGGGGACCATGTGCTCTCGCCCGGGCTGTCCGAGTACCCACGCCGCGTGTTCTACGTCACGCACGATGTGACGGACCTGCTGCGGCCGGGCCGGAACGCGCTGGGCGCGGTGCTGGGCAACGGACGTTTCTACGGGCCGCGCAGCTCCGTTTATGCGGCGATGCCGACCTTCGGCTTTCCCCAGCTGCGGCTGCAGTTGCGGCTTGAATATGCGGACGGCACCGTCGGGACGGTGGTGAGCGACGGATCCTGGCGACTCACGGCGGAGGGTCCGATCGTGGCCAACAATGACTTTGATGGCGAGGAGTACGATGCCCGGCGCGAGCTCGGTGCCTGGGACCGGCCCGGCTACGACGATTCGGCGTGGCGGCCGGCGGAGGTCGTTGCCGCCCCGACCGCCCGGCTCTCGGCCCAGATGATCGAGCCCATGCGCGTGACCGAGACCCTGAGGCCCGTCGCGGTGACGGAACCCCGGCCGGGAGTTCATGTGTTCGACCTCGGGCAGAACATGGTTGGCTGGGCCCGGCTGCAGGTGGAGGGCCCGGCCGGGACGACAGTGACGCTGCGTTTTGCGGAGACGCTGCTGCCCGATGGTACGCCGTCGCTCGCCAACCTGCGCAGCGCGCAGGCGACGAACCGGTACACGCTGAAGGGCGGGGGCGTCGAGACGTGGGAACCTTCCTTCTCGACGCAGGGCTTTCGCTACGTCGAGGTGCGCGGGTTTCCCGGTCGCCCCGGACCGGAAGCGATCGTCGGGCGGGTCGTCCACGACGACCTGCGCGTGACCGGCGAATTCGAATCCTCCCACCCTCTGCTCAACCGCATCCACCGGAACATCACCTGGACGCTGCGGGGCAACTACAAGAGCATCCCGCTGGATTGTCCGCAGCGGGACGAGCGTCAGGGCTGGCTGGGCGACCGCTCCGAAGTGTCCCGCGGTGAGTCCTACCTCTTCGACACCGCGGCGTTCTACGCCAAATGGATGCAGGACATCCGCGATGTGCAGCAGCCGTCCGGCAGCCTGTCCGACATCGCGCCGAACCACTGGCCGCACTTCAGCGACAACGTGGTCTGGCCGAGTTCCGCGATCATCATTCCGCGGATGCTGTTCGAACACTTCGGCGATCGGGAGGCCCTCGCCGCCGCGTATGAGCCCGGGCTGCGCTGGTTGGACTACATGAGCCAATGGATCCGGCCCGATGGCTTGATTGACCGGGACTATTGGGGGGACTGGTGCGTCCCGCCCGAGGACCCGGTCCTGATCCATTCCCGCGATCCGGCGCGCCAGACGGGCAAGGCCGTGCTCGCGACTTCATTCTTCCACCATGATGCGCGGATTCTCGCGGCGTCCGCCCGGCTGCTGGCCCGTCCGGCTGACGAGGCGCGGCTCACGGCGCTGGCCGACCGTCTGGCCCGCGCCTTTCACACGCTGCTCTTCCGTCCGGAACTCGGTCAGTATGACAACGGCACCCAGACCTCGTCCGTCCTCGCGCTGGCCCTCGGCCTGGTGCCGGCCGACCAGCGCGACCGCGTCGTCGGCGGGCTGGTCCGCAACATCAACGAGGTGACCCGCGGCCAGGTCGGCACCGGCCTGGTGGGCGGGCAGCACCTCTACCGCGTGCTGACCGATCACGGCCACGCGGACCTGGCATTCGCGCTCGCCACGCGGGAGACCTATCCGAGCTACGGGTACATGATCTCCCGCGGTGCGACCACGCTCTGGGAATTGTGGAATGGGGACACGGCCGATCCGTGGATGAACTCGGGCAACCAGCCCATGCTGGCGGGCGACTTCATCACCTGGCTTTACGGCCGGCTGGGGGGAATCCAGCCCGATCCCGACCACCCCGGATTCAAGCAGACCATCCTCAAGCCCTACCCGGTCGCCGGCCTGAGCGAGGTGCGGGTGCGCTACGACTCCCTGCGCGGTCCGATCGCCAGCGAGTGGCGGCGGGACGTGGCGGGGAACCTCGCCTGGACGATCACGCTTCCGCCCAACACGACGGCCCTCGTCCATCTGCCCACCCCGGACCCCGGACTCGTTTCCGAGGGCGGTCGGTCCCTAACCGGTGTCGCGGGCCTTGAAATGCAGCCCGCCCACGAGGGGCGGGTGGTGGTCCGGGTGGGCAGCGGCACCTATCACTTCACCGTCCGCGCGCCCGCCGCCGCGCCCGGCGAGCCGGCGGGCGCACCCTGATGATTTCTCCCTCCAAACCATGACACCCCACTGCCGTTTTGTCGCCGGACTGTTCCTGCTCACGGGCCCGCTGGCCGCGCTGGCCGCCCCGGAGCCCATGCTCGCGTTTCCCACCGCCGAGGGCCACGGCAAGTACACCGTGGGTGGCCGCGGGGGCGCGGTGTATGAGGTCACCAATCTCAATGATGCCGGCCCCGGCAGCCTGCGCGCGGCGGTGGAGGCCACCGGTCCGCGCACGGTCGTGTTTCGGGTCTCCGGGACCATCACCCTGGAGCGTGCGCTCGAGATCGAGCACCCCTTCATCACGATCGCGGGCCAGACCGCCCCGGGCGACGGGATCTGCCTCCGGCGGCATCCGATCATCATCAAGGCCGACGAGGTGATCCTTCGCCACCTGCGCGTGCGGGTGGGCGATGAGTCGGGGGACGATACGGATGCGATCTCCGCACGCTACGTGAAGAATCTCATCGTCGACCACGTCTCGGTTGGCTGGAGCATCGACGAGACCCTTTCGATCTATCACTGCGAGAACGTCACGGTGCAATGGTGCCTCGTCGCGGAGAGCCTGTACGCGTCGAACCACGTCAAGGGCAAGCATGGCTACGGTGGCATCTGGGGCTCCCAGCGCGGCACCTACCACCACAATCTGCTCGCCCACCATTCGAATCGGAATCCGCGCTTCGCCTCGGGCTGCGGCGAGACCGACTACCGGAACAACGTGATTTACAACTGGGGCTTCCAGAGCTGCTACGGCGGTGAGGTTGAGCAGGTCGGCGACCCGCGCTTCCGCTCCTCGACCATCAATCTCGTGGCCAACTACTACAAGCCCGGCCCGGCGACAGCGCCCGGTGACGTCGCCCATCGGATCGCCGCCCCGTCCTCGCGCCGGGGAGCGGACGACTACGGTCGCTGGTACGTGGCCGGCAATGTGGTGGAGGGCAACGCCGCGGTCACGGCCGACAACTGGAAGGGGGGCGTCCAGCCGCAGGACGGACCGGCCTTCGTCGCCGGCCTCCGGCTCGCCCAACCCTGGGCCGCGATGCCGATCCGCGAGGACCGTGCCGCCGACGCCTACACCCGCGTGCTCGCCCAGGCCGGGGCCACGCTGCCGAAGCGCGATCCGATCGACGCGCGGATCGTCGACGAGGTCCGGCACGGCCGGGCCACCTACTCGGGCCAGACCTACGGGCAGGACCACCCCGTCTCCGACCGCACCCGGCCGCTCGGCATCATCGACTCCCAGCGCGATGTCGGCGGCTGGCCCGAACTCCGGAGCACCCCGCCGCCACCCGACGGCGACCACGACGGTATGCCCGACGCCTGGGAGCGGTCGCAGGGCCTTGATCCGCAGAACCCGGATGATCGCAACCAAACCGGAGCGGATGGCTACACCCGCCTCGAACACTACCTCCACAGCCTTGAAGCATCCGGCCAGTGAAGACCGGCCCCGTCCCAATCTCCTCCTGCAACCCACTCACGCCTGCGTGGCCCCGCCACCGTAATGCCTAGGATACCGCAAGAACTGCCCGAAAAGAGCGAAGAAAAGTGCCGATCCACACCCTATAGTTGTCATTCCCCGTCGTCCCGCGTCAGCTCCTTCCAACTCCCTTTTGTGCCCCCCGATCTGATTACCCCATGAAGAGCGCCCCCCTCGCCCTCGGTGTCATTTTTGGCAACCGTGATTTCTTTCCCGACAAGCTGGTCCCCGATGCGCGGGCCGATGTCGCCGCGCTCTTCCGCGAGCTCGGTCTCGAGGCCGTCATGCTCGATCCCGCCGAGACCAAGCTGGGCGGCGTGGAGACGCATGGCGACGCACGGAAATGCGCCGATCTCTTTCGCCGCAACCGCGACCGCATCAGCGGTGTGCTGGTCTGCCTGCCCAACTTCGGTGACGAGAAGGGCGTGGCCGACACGCTCAAGCTCGCCGGCCTCAACGTGCCCGTCCTCGTCCAGGGCTACCCGGACGAACTCGACAAGCTCGACGTCATCCGCCGCCGCGACGCCTTCTGCGGCAAGATCTCGGTCTGCAATAATCTCCGCCAGGCCGGCATCGCCTACAGCCTGACGACCAAGCACGTCGTTCATCCCACGGATCCGTCGTTCCGCGCCGACCTGCAGAATTTCGTCGCGGTCTGCCGCGTCGTCCGCGGCCTGCGGGGCGTGCGCATCGGTGCTGTCGGCGCACGCCCGGGCGCGTTCAACACCGTCCGCTATTCCGAAAAAATCCTCGAGCGCAACGGCATCAGCGTCACCACCGTCGATCTCTCCGAGATCCTCGGCGCCGCCGGCAAGATCGCGGAGAAGGACGCGCGCGTCGTGTCCAAGATCGACGAGATCAAGGCCTACGCCAACGCCACGGCCGTGCCCCCGGCCAAGCTCGTGCAGATGGCGCGGCTCGGGATCGTGCTCGACGACTTCGTCGCCGCCAATCACCTCGATGCGACCGCGATCCAGTGCTGGACCTCCGTGCAGGCCAATCATGGCTGCAACGTCTGCACCTCGATGAGCATGATGAGCGAGAATTTCCTGCCCAGCG
>CAYZCV010000009.1:0-6756 GCA_964476965.1 uncultured Opitutus sp.
GGCCTGAAATCGAAAATCGAAAATCCCAATTCGAAAATCCCATGCCTCGTTTACCCATCACCAAGACGCCCAAGGTTTATGTCGGGGGCGCGTTTATTCGCTCGGAGAGCGGGCGCACCTTTCCGCTCAAGGCGGCGAGCGGCGAGTTCATCGGCCACATCCCGCAGTGCACCCGCAAGGACCTGCGCAATGCCGTCGAGGCCGCGGCCAAGGCCGGCCCGGGCTGGGCGAAGCGCACCGCCTACAACCGCGGGCAGATCCTTTATCGCCTGGCGGAAATGATCGAGGCCCGCACGGGCGAGCTGGCCTCCGCCCTCACGGCCGGAGGCACGTCCAAGGCCGCCGCGGCCCGCGAGGTTGCGGCCTCCGTTGACCGACTCGTCCACTACGCCGGCTGGACTGACAAGTATGAGCAGGTGCTGGGCGCCGTGAATCCGGTCGCCGCCCCGTATTTTAATTTCACCGTCACCGAGCCCATGGGCGTCGTCGGCCTGCTGGCCCCGGATGAGGCTCCGCTGCTGGGGCTGATCTCGCTGATCGCTCCGGTCATCACCTGTGGCAACACCGTGGTCGCCCACGCATCCGAGGCTTCGCCTTTTCCGGCCGTGGTGCTCGGCGAAATGCTCGCGACCAGCGATCTGCCCGGCGGGGTGGTCAATCTGCTCACCGGCTTTCGCAAGGAACTCGTGCCGACCTTCGCCACCCACGCCCACCTCCGGGCCGTGGCGGGCGTGGCTTCCGCGGCGGACCGCAGGACGATCGAGATCGGCGCAGCTGACAGCGTGAAACGGGTGCGCCTGCTCGCGGCGGAAACGCCGGTTGATTGGTTCGACGATGCCCGGCAGGGCCTCTACGCGATCCGCGACTTCGTCGAGTTCAAGACGACCTGGCACCCGGTCGGCGCCTGAGCCCATTCAGCGTCGGTCCGCTTTCTTCAGAAAGCGCGCGATCTCCCGCGCGGTGGGCATCGAGGGAGCCGTACCGAAACGGGTGACCGACAGGGCCGCGACGGCATTACCGAAGCGCGCGGCGGCTTCGAGATCGCCGTCACATTTCGCCAGCCCCGCCGCAAAGCCGCCGACAAAGGCGTCACCTGCCCCTGTCGTGTCGACGGCCTTGACCGCATAGGCCGGGAGGAAGGCGTGACCTTCAGCCTGTGACACGAGGCAGCCCCGCGCCCCCAGCGTGACGATCACCACCGGCACGCCCAGCTGCCGGCAAAGCCGGTGCAACGCGTCCGCGGAAAGTCCGGCCAGCTCCGTCTCGGAGAAATCCTTCCGCCCCGTGGCGGGGATCCGGTTCACCAAGGCCGTAAACTCGGTCTCGTTCGGGATGAGAATGTCCACGTGTTTCAACAGGCGGAGATCGAAGTCGGGGCGCATGGGTGCCGGATTGAGCACGGTGCGGACCCCCGCGAGGCGGGCGGTGCGCAGCACATGGGCCGCCGTGGTGAGATTGGATTCCAGCTGGGAGACGACCACGCGCGCTCCCGCGATCACGCGTGCGTCGATGTCCCGGCGCGTGAGCACCGCGTTGGCGCCGAGGGCGACGATGATCTCATTCTGTCCGGCCGCGCTAACCAGAATGCCCGCCGTGCCCGTGGCGTGACCGGGTTTCTCGACGAAGCGGGCGCCGATCCGGTTGGCCCGATAAAACCGCCGCGCGTCCTCGGCAAAGGCGTCGCGGCCCACCGCCCCGATGAACAAGGTCGGCACGCCGGTGCGGCCGGCCGCGACCGCCTGATTGGAGCCCTTGCCGCCCGGTCCGGTGACAAATGTGCCGACGACCGTCTCACCCGGCCTGGGGAAATCCGCGCACTTCCAGGTGAGGTCCTGGACGAAACTGCCGACGACGACGACCTGGGGTTTCATGACGGAAGTCATGCCAGACTGCGCCAGCGGAGACAAGCCGCCCTCGCGGGGGGGCGGCTCCGACGGTTTGCGCAATCGGCAATCCAAACTCCGCAGTCCGCAATCAAGTGGGCCGCCGGCCCGCGGCTTAGCGCTCCGGCATTGGCGCCTGCGTCTTCACCCAGGCATCCAGTATGGGCAGCTCCCGGGCCCGGAAGGCGGCGCGATCGCGGATCGCCTCGGCCACGCGGGCCCCATTCACCGCGGCCTCGGCGGGGAAGCGGGCCTTCATGAAGGCCTCGAGTTCGTCGGCCCGGGCTGCGTCGGAAAAGCCGCTCATGATATCGGGCGCGTAGTCGTAGCGTTCGAAGGCCGTCAGGCTCTTGGCGAGGGTGTCAAAATTGGCCTGGGCGAATTCCCAGGCGAGGTCCGCTTGCTCGCCGGTGATGGCGACGCGACGAACATTGTAGTTCCGCTCGGCTACGGGCATCGCATCGCCCAGCGCCAGGGCGAGGGTCTGACGGGCGAGGGCCGGATCGAGTGCGGCCTGCATGGCCCGGTACAGCCGGCGCTTTTCCTCGGTGGTGAGCGCCTGCCGCGCGAGCGCGTGCAGCTGGTCGTACGTGGCCTGGTTCGCGTAGCGGCCGACGATGAAGAGCACCGGCCCACGCAAATCGCCCGGAATGGATTCGGGATTCTGCGCATAGCCTTGAAACAACTGGTTCGCCTTGGCGATCACGCGCTCGTCGCCAAAGGTGCCGAGCGCATCAATGACGTCGGCGCGCAGCGTGCCGGTGAGGGGCGACTCGCCGGGAACCGGTTGCCAGCCGAGGCGATTCATCAGCGGTGTGAGCGTGCGCACGGCCCAGGCCTGGTAGGCGCGACGGCCGGGTTGGCCCTGCTGGTAGGTGTCGAGCGCCTTGAGCGTCCCGAGAATGGTGGTCCAGATCGGTTCGCTCGGGCTGTCGCGCAACCGGGCGGCGAGCGCGAGATAGTCCGGGGTCGTGCTGCGACCGGCGCGCACCAGCGCCCAGGTGTCGGAGAGCAGGTTGAGCTGGTCGGCCGTGGGCAGGGTGGCGATGGCCTCCGCGAGCGCGAGCCGCAGGGGCTCGTCGTAGTAGACCCGGTAGAAGCCCGTGTCCCCGACATTGGCCTTGATCGCCCGGGCACCCGCGGGCCAGGGCAGGGTCGCGCGCGGCTCCGTGAGCAGCTGCACCTGGGTCTGGCCGATCCGCTCCAGCGGCGCGTAGGTCAGGGGAATCTTCCAGGTCGGGATCTCGCTGTGCGGCTCGGCGAGGGAAAAGCGGGTCTGGGTGGCCTCGATCAGGCGCCCCGCGCCTTCACCGCTGGCGCGGAGGGAGACGATCGGGAAGCCGGGTTGCTGCGTCCACTCGGCCGCGACCTGCGCGACGGGCCTGCCCGACGCCTCGGAGAGCGCCGCCCAGAGATCGGCGGTCGTCGTGTTGCTGTAGGCGTGGCGCTTCAGGTAAAGGCGGATGCCGTCGCGAAACGCCGTCTCCCCGACATAGGATTCCAGCATGCGGATGAAGGCCTGGCCCTTGAGGTAGGAGATCGTGTCGAACGCACTGAAGGCCTGTCCCTCCGTTTCGACCTTGGTCTGGATCGGGTGGGTCGATTTGCGGACATCGAGGCTCATGGCGATTTCCTTCTCGGCGTTGGCCCGCAGCCAGACCGACCACTCGGGATTGAGCGCATCGGTCACCTTCATCTCCATCCACGAGGCAAAGCCCTCGTTGAGCCAGAGATTGTCCCACCACGCCATCGTCACGATGTTGCCGAACCATTGGTGGGCGATCTCGTGGGCGATGGTCTTGTAGACATCCTCCCGCGTGGTCTGGGAGCTCGCGGCCGCATCGACGAGGATGTAGGTGTCCATGTAGCTGATCGCGCCCCAATTCTCCATCGCGCCAAAGCCCGAGAAGGCATTGGGCACTGCAATCTGGTCCAGCTTGGGCAGCGGATAGCGCAACCCGAAGTAGTCATGCAGGTAGTCGAGGACCCGCTTGGTGACCTCCATCGCGTAGCGCGCGCTCTCGCGCTTGCCCTCGGTGGTGAGGATGCGGAGTTGGATGCCGTCGTGCTCCTCGGCGAGGACGTCGAATTCACCGGCGAACACCGCGACGAGGTAGGTCGGCATGCTCGGCGTACGGGCAAAGACGGTTTCCTTCAACCCGCCCGGCAGGGAGGTCTCGCGGACGGCCGGCATGTTGGCGGAGGCGATGAAGTTCTCCGGCAGCACCAGCGTGAGGTCATACGTCGCCCGGAAGACGGGCTCATCCCAGCCGGGGAAAGCGCGGCGGGCGTCGGTCGCCTCCATCTGCGTCCCGATCATGAACTTGTCGCCGCTGTGCGTGAGGTACTTGTCGATGAAGAAGCCCTGGGCCTGCTCGTAGATCCGTCCGCGGTAGGCGATCTCGAGCGTGTGCTCACCGACCGGCAGCTCGCGCGCCGGCGTCAGCACCAGAATCTGCTTCTCCGCATCCAGCCGGTGGCCGAGGGGCTGCCGGGTGCCGTCCGGGGAGAGCAGGGCGGCGGAGTCGATCTCCAGCTCGAGGGCGTTGAGCACGATCTCCGTGAGCGGGCTCCGCGCGGTGAAATCGATGCGCGCCGTTCCGGCAATCGTGCGCGCCGGCAGGTCGGGCGTGATGCGGAGCGTGTAGTGGCGCGGGACCGCGGTCTTGGGCAACTGCCCGGGCGTGGTCTCGAAGCGGAAGGGCTCCTCCGCCCGGCCCAGGGCCGTGGCAAGGAGGAGAGCGCTGATGAGAACCATCCGGCGGAATAGGCGGTCCGAAGCGTGCATTCCTCGCTTTTCGCCGTCTGGTTGCAGGGAGTCAACCGCCGGACTTCCACTCGTCCCACGGGGGCAACCGTTTGTCCAAAGTTTGCCCCGGCGGGGCCCGGCTGCTGTAAGGTGGGGCGTCGCATGGAGCCCATCGTACCCAACCCGAGCCCCCTCTTGGCCGATTCCGCCCGCCGGGAACGCGCCAAGCAGCAGCTGTACGTGGCCTGCCAGCTCGTGGGCTGGGGGGTGTTCTTTGCGATGCAGCTGTTCTTCACCCTCTCGTTCCCGGAACCGAGCCGGCCGCCCGACCCGGTGCGGATCGTCAGCCTGCTCGCCATGATCGCCGCTCTGGGCCTCCTCCTTTCCCACTGGGTCCGGACCTTCATCGCCCGCCGCCGGTGGATTCACTTTGGCTGGAAACAACTGCTGCCCCGCATCCTCGTCGCCTCGGTGGCGCTCTCGTTCGTCTGGAGCGCCCTGGGCTTCGGCTACACTTACGGCCTGCTGCAGGAAGAGTGGACATCAAAGTATGCACCCGGGCTAACGTTCACCCTCAGCACGGTGAACGGTGCGTTCATCTACCTCGCCTGGTTCTGCCTCTATTTCTTCTACCAGCTCTTCGATCGCTTCAACCGCCTCGAGGTCGAGCGGCTCAGCCTGGTGGCATCGGTGAAGGAGGCCGAGCTGCGCGCCCTGAAGGCCCAGGTGAATCCCCACTTCATCTTCAATTCGCTCAACAGCGTGCGCGCCCTGATCGACGAGGACCCGGCGCGCGCGCGCCAGTCCGTGACCCAGCTCGCCAATCTCCTCCGCTACTCGCTCCAAAGCGGTCAGCTCGAAACGGTGCCCTTCGAGGAGGAGCTGCGGACGGTCAATGACTACCTCGCCCTCGAACAGGTCCGACACGAGGAGCGGCTCCGCCTGCGGCTCGACATCGCGCCCGAGGCGCTGCGCCAGCCCGTGCCGCCCATGCTGCTGCAGACCTTGGTCGAGAATGCGGTGAAGTATGGCATTTCCTCCCGGCCCGAGGGCGGCGAGATCACCATCACCGCGCGCTGCGCAGACGGCCGCCTTGATCTGCGGGTGACGAATCCCGGAGAGCTTTCTCTCAACGGACGTTCCGCCACCGCCGGCTCGACCGGGCTGGGGCTGCGCAATGCTTCGGACCGCCTGCGGCTCCTGTTTGGCGAGAAGGCGACCTGCGTCCTGCGCGAGGAACCGGCCGGCACCGTGGTGGCCGCGGTGTCCATGCCCCTCGATCTTGGGGTGGCCGCCAGCCTGCGTCACCTCGAGCGCGGGCGCGTGGGTTCGGGTCAGAGCATTCCGGCCCCGCGGCCGCCAGCGGAGGCGGTGCGATGAAGGCGTTGCTGGTGGACGACGAGCGCCTGGCCCGCGGCGAACTGCGCCGCCTGTTGGCTGCGCACCCCGAGATCGTGATCGCCGGTGAGGCGGCCAATCCCAAACAGGCCCGCGAGCAGCTCGCGGCGCTCCAGCCCGACCTGATTTTCCTCGATGTGCAGATGCCGGGCGAGAATGGCCTCGAGTTCCTCGCTTCGCTCGAGCCGCCCGTGCCCCACGTGATTTTCACCACCGCCTATGACGAGTTCGCGGTTAAGGCCTTTGATCTCAACGCGCTCGACTACCTGTTGAAGCCGGTGGATCCCGCCCGCCTCGCCGCCTCGGTCGAGAAGCTGCGCGATCGGACCGGTGCCGTCGTGCCGGCGGCCGACCGCCCGGCTCGCCTCGCGCCGGAGGATAAGGTCTTCGTTCGCGAGGGCGAGCGCTGCTGGTTTGTGGAAGTGAAGTCGATCCGCCTCCTCGAGAGCGAAGGCAACTACACCCGGGTCCACTTCGCCGATGCGCAGCCCCAGCTCTTCCGCTCGCTCAACGCGATGGAGGAGCGGCTCGACCCCCGTTCCTTCTTCCGCGCCAACCGCCGCCAGATCATCAATCTCCAGTGGATCGAGGGCATCGAGCCCTGGTTCAGCGGCGGCCTGCTGGTCCAGCTCAAAGGCGGGGCCAAGGTCGAACTCAGCCGCCGCCAGGCCCAGGAATTCCGCGACAAGATGAGCTTATGAAAAGGAGTCAGAATTCAGGAGTCAG
>CAYZCV010000009.1:6856-42391 GCA_964476965.1 uncultured Opitutus sp.
CAGGAATTCCGCGACAAGATGAGCTTATGAAAAGGAGTCAGAATTCAGGAGTCAGCATTCAGCATGACCGAGAATCCGCCTGGGTGACTCTTCGCCGCCGCCTTCTGACTCCTGAATCCTGACTTCTGACTCCTTTCCCCTATGATCGACGCCCGTCATCTGACCAAGGTCTTCCACGACAAGAAGCGCGGGGAGATCCGCGCCGTGGACGATGTCTCCTTTCACTGCGAGCCCGGCCGCATCTACGGCCTGCTTGGCGCCAACGGCGCGGGGAAAACCACCACGCTCCGGTTGCTGGCCACCCTGCTCAAGCCGACGGCGGGCGACGCCACCGTGGCGGGCTTCGGCGTCGCGACCGCCCCGGAGCGCGTCCGTGCCTCCCTCGGTTTCCTCGCCGCCAGCACCGCGCTCTACGGCCGGCTCACCGCCCGGGAGACCATTGCCTATTTCGGACAGCTGAACGGCATGGACGATGCCCTGATCGCCGCGCGGACCAAGCTGCTCGCCGACGAACTGGAGATGCATGAATTCCTCGACCGCCGCGTCGACAAGTTCTCGACCGGCATGAAGCAGAAGACCTCCATCGCGCGGACCCTGATCCACGATCCCGCCGTGCTCATCTTCGACGAACCCACCCTCGGCCTCGATGTCATGGCCGCCCGCACGATTGTCCGCTTCGTCCGCGACTGCCGCGCCCGGGGCAAGACGGTCATCTACTCGACGCACATCATGAGCGAGGTGGAGAAGCTTTGTGACACCATCGGCATCATCCACGACGGACGCCTCTTGGCGACCGGCACACTGGAGCAACTGCGCACCACGTACGCCGAGACCGACCTGGAGGAAATCTTTGTCAAGGTGGTGACCGGGTCTGGAAAGGCCGCCGCATGAAAACACGCGACATCTTCACGGTCTACCTGAAGGAACTGCGCGATACGCTGCGCGACAAGCGCACGATCATCACGATGTTCGTGATTCCGACGGTGATCATGCCCACGCTGATCTTCGGGTTTGGCTTCATCGCCTCCAAGGTCGTGCGTCAGGCCCGCGCGGAGACGCCCACGGTCATGATCCTTGGCGCGGCCTCGTCGTCCACGGTCCGTTCCGCGCTGGAGGCGCATTCCCGGATTCGCGTCGTCCCCTCCGCGGACGACTACCGCACCCGCATCTCGGACAAGACCCTGCGCGCTGCGGTGGAGCTGCCCGACGACTTCGACGCCGCCCTGGCCCGCGGTGAGACCGCGCAGGTCCGCATCTATCATTACGAAGGCGAACTCAAGTCGGGCTTCGCCGCCGGCGAGCTCGATCGCTTCTTCCGCGATTACCGCGAAAAAACCCTGCAGGCCCGGCTGGATGAGCGCGGATTGCCGGCCACCATGCTCAAGCCGTTCGACGTCACCCGGCAGAACGTGGCCCCGCCGGAGAAGGTGGGCGGCAACCTGATTGGCGGCTTCATTCCCTACATCATCATCCTGCTCTGTTTCACCGGTGCGATGTACCCGGCGATGGACCTCACGGCGGGTGAGAAGGAGCGCGGGACGATGGAAACGATTCTTTGCAGCCCGGTGGGCCGGACTGAACTGGTGCTGGGCAAGTTCCTAATGGTCCTGACCGGCTCGCTCAGCACGGTGGTGCTCGCCGGAGTTTCATCGGCGATCACGATCCCGCTGGGAGGCATGTTCTTCTCGCGCAGCGGCGGCGCGGCGGCGGCGGCCAACGCGGCGGCTTCCGGGGGCACCATGCCCCTCATCGATCCGCTGGGTCTGCTGGCGTCCTTCGTGATGGTGCTGCCCGTTGCGGTGCTCTTTGCCGCGGCCATCTTCACGCTGGCCCTGTTCGCGAAGAGCTACAAGGAAGCGCAGAGCACGGTTTCCCCGCTCATCGTGGTGGTCATTCTGCCGGCCCTTGCGGCGATGCTCCCCGGCGTGGAGCTGAACGCGAAGCTTGCGCTCGTCCCATTGCTCAATGTCTCGCTGGTGTGCAAGGAACTCGTCTCGGGCGTGTTTCACTGGGATCTGCTGGCGCTGATCTTCGGCTCCACCTGCGTCTACGCCGCCGGCGCCCTCGCGCTCGCGGTGCGCATGTTCAACCGCGAGGACGTCATCTTCCGCACGTAACCAAGCGCGCACTACGCGTTCGTAAAAAACTTCTTAACGTAAACACGGGGTAAATACCCCGGTCTTCGCCTGAATGAAATGGCGGCGACCGTGACGAGGGGGCAGGGTGGGGTTCGCGACCGACAACCCACCTTTCCCATGAACCTCGTGAAGAAGATTCTAGTTGTCCATGGCGAGGCCAAGGCCCGCCGCCGCCTCGTACTCACCCTGGCTGATTCGGGCTACGACCTCCGCGCCTTCGCCGCGTCGGATGCTGCACTGGAGTCGGCCCGCGCGGAGTGGTTCGACCTCGCGATCGTCGATGGTGGCAGCAACGGCAGTGCCGGCTTCGGCTTCGCGGAGGCCCTGAAGAAAACCCAGCCCACGGTTCCGGTCGTCCTGCTGGTGCCGGAGCTCGAGCTGCCCTTGGTCATCAAGGGTATCCGGGCCGGGCTCGCCGACGTGGTCGCCGATGAGGCGGATCCGCGCGCGCTGTTGAAGCGGGTCCACAGTCTCTTGCGCCCGGGGGCCCCGGAGGGGTCAGATGATGACCTCACGGCGGGCGATCTGGCCGAAGTGGAGAATCTGCTCGCGCGGCTCGAGGTCAGCGAAGCCCCGGTGGGGGATGCGCTCTCCGCGGCCGACCTTCGACAGGAATTGGTGCGCGCGGCCCGCGATCGCGCGGCGCTCGAACTCCGCATCGAGCGGCTCAATCACGAGAAGGGCGCCGTCGAGGCCGAACTGCGCACGCTGCTGGCGCAGAATGCCGACGGCAAACGCCTGCAGGCGGAGCTCGCCGAACTGCAGACCCAGCGCGAGCTGGCCGCGGCAACCCAGGCCGCGATCGATGCCAAGGCGAGCAAGCTGGCCGAGACCCGGGCGGAGATCGCCCGCGAGCGCGCGGCGGTCGAGGAGGCACGACGCCAACTCGAGACGGCCGTTCCCTTTCCCAGCCCGGCCGAACGTGAACTCCGGACGAAGCGTGAGGCCTTGGAGGCGATGCGACAGGATTTGCACGAGGAACAGGATCGCCTCCGCGACGAGGCCGCCCGCAATCGTCAGGAAGCCGCGCAGATCGCCCAGGAGCGCCGTCGCTGGCACGAGGACCTCGATCTCCTGGCAGCGCAGGAGGACAATCTCCGCGCCTATGAGGAGCGCCTCCGCCAAGTCCAGGCGCGGCTCGAATCGGATCGCGTGCTTTGGCACCAGACGCAGGCCGTGCCGCAGCGCTCGCCGCTCGCGGACGACACGGAAGTGCGGCTGCTCTGGGAAAAGCTGCAGCGGGCGACCGAGCTGCTCGAGGCGGACCGCGCCGTTTTCCGCGATGAGCGCATGGCGCTGCGCGAGTTTGAGACCGCACTGAAGCGTCGGGAAGAGGGGCTGCGTCAACTCGAAGCGAAGCAGATCGAACTCGACAAGCGACTGCGCGCGCTGCCGCCGCCGCCCTCGGCATCGCTCACGCGTTCTCCTTTTAGCATTTGGGGCAAGAGCAAGGGCTAGCCCCTGTCACGGTTGTCATCGGGGTTACCGGCGCCGGTCCGCAAGGACGGCGCCGGTTTTCGTCTTGCGCCCGCGATTCCGGGCCGCCATCTCGTTGGGCCATGTCCATCGTCCGCCACTCCAAAGCCGCCGTCGCCGCCGTTCTTCCGGTCGTGCGCGTCCATGCTTGGCGCGGGACGGCTCGGCGATGGTGGCGCGCGAACAGCGCGCCGGGTGCCTAAGTAAAGCATCACCCTCCCATCAACGCCGAGCCCGACTCCACGAGTCGGGCTTTTTTTGTGCCCGCTTTTCCCGCTCTCCTTCCCCCGCCATGACCACCGCTGCTCCTGCTCCCAGTCCCACGCCTGCCTTCGAACTCAGTTCCGTCGCCTTCTTCGGGCGATCGCTCGACGAATACACCCGCTTCTTTGCCCTCGACCCGGCTGCCCTGCGCGGCCGGGCCGTCCTCGACGTCGGCGCCGGCCCGTCGTCCTTCACCGCGGAGGCCTGCCGCCTGCGCATCGACGCCGTCGCGGTCGATCCCCTTTACGGCTGCACCCCGGATGCCCTCGCGGCGCATGTCCAGCTCGACTACCGCCGGATGCGGGCCCGGATGCGCGCCAATCCGGGCATGTTCCGCTTTCGCTCCTTCCCTTCGCTGGAAGCGGCCGACCGCGACCGGTCGGCGGCGGCCCGGCGTTTCCTCGACGACTACGCCGCCCACTTTGCCCACGGCCGGTACTTCGGCGCGCAACTTCCGCACCTGCCGTTCTTCGATCAGGCCTTCGACCTCGTGCTCTGTGCGCACCTGCTCTTCCTCTACACCCGGCAGTTCGACTACGCCTTCCATCTCGCGGCCTGCCGCGAACTGGCCCGGGTCGCGAAGGAGGAGGTGCGCATCCACCCGGTCTGCGGCGCCGACGGACGCCCCTACCCGGAGCTGAACCGCCTGCGGCGCGAACTCGCTGCAGAAGGGGTCGGCTCGGAGCTCCGCAAGGTGAACTACGAATTCTTCGCGGGGAGCGGCACGATGCTCGTCCTCCAGCGAGCCAAGCTCCCATGAACACAGCCACCCCGTCGCTCGCCCAAACTCCGGAGCCGCCTTACTACGCGGTGATCTTCAGCTCGTTACGCACGCCCGACGAAGCGGGCTATGGCGACGCCGCCGGCCGCATGGCCGAGTTAGCCGCCGCCTCGGACGGCTACCTCGGAGCCGACTCCGCCCGCGGACCGGATGGCAAGGGCATCACCGTGAGCTATTGGCGCGATCTTGAATCGATCCGCGCATGGAAGGCCAATGGCGAACACCGCGAAGCCCAGCGCCGTGGCCACGCCGACTGGTACGCGGCTTTCGAAGTCCGCATCGCCAAGGTCGAGCGCGCGTATGGCGCGGCTGGAAAGGCATAGGACCGATGGGACGGATAGGACGGAGGGGACTTATAGGTCCTATCGGTCCCATCCGTCCTATAGGTCCCATTCTCCGTCCTCCGTCCTCCCCCCCCGATCCAGGTTTGCAGCCACTGCGCCATCCTGCGAACCTCCCGCCATGTTCCCCCAGCATATCATCGCGAAGAAGCGTGACGGGCAGGTGTTGTCGCCGGAGGAGATCGGCGCCTTCGTGCGCGGAGCGACGGACGGCTCGTGGGCGGACTACCAGCTCTCCGCGTTGCTGATGGCGATCTTCGTTCGCGGGATGAATCAGGCGGAGACCGTTGCCCTGACGACCGCGATGATGAACTCCGGCATCGTGGCGAATCTTTCGTCCGTGCGAGGCGTCAAGGTCGACAAGCACTCCACCGGGGGCGTGGGCGACAAGATCTCCCTGCCGCTCGCGCCGATTGTCGCCGCGTGCGGCGTGCCGGTTCCGATGATCAGCGGGCGTGGCCTCGGGCACACCGGCGGGACGCTGGACAAGCTGGAGGCGATTCCGGGTTTCCGCACCGGTCTGTCCCTCGACGAGTATCGGCAGCAGCTTGAGCGGATCGGCTGCGCGTTGATTGGCCAGACCCGCGAATTGGCGCCGGCGGACAAAAAGCTCTACTCGCTGCGCGACGTGACCGCCACGGTCGAGTGCCAGCCACTGATCTGTGCGTCGATCATGTCGAAGAAGCTCGCGGAGGGCATCGATGCCCTGGTCCTCGATGTGAAATTTGGCCGTGGCGCCTTCATGAAGGAAAAGGAACACGCCCGCTCTTTGGCGACGGCGATGGTCGGCATCGGTCAGTCCATGGGGAAGGGCGTGCGGGCCCTGCTCACGGCGATGGACCAGCCCCTCGGGCGGGCTGTGGGCAACGGGCTGGAGGTCGAGGAGTCGATTGCCTGTCTCCGCGGTGAGGGACCGGCGGATGTGATGGAGGTCACGTACGCGCTGGGCGAACAGATGCTGATGCTCGCCGGGGTCGCGGTGGATGCGAAGGATGCGCAGAAGCAGCTGGAGCACGCCGTCACCAGCGGGGCGGCGCTGGAGAAATTCGCGGCCATTATCGAAGCGCAGGGGGGCGATGCGCATGTGGTGGAGAATCGCTCACGGCTTCCGGCTGCCCGCCTGCAGACCCCGTTGGCGAGCCCGCGGGGCGGATACGTAACGGATGTCGATGCCATGGGCGTCGCGCTGGCCGCCCTCCGGCTGGGCGCGGGCCGGGCGCGCGCCGAGGATCCCGTGGATCCGGCGGTTGGTGTGTCGGCCTTGGTGAAGATGGGCGAGCTCGTCGAAGCGGGACAGCCGCTCTGCGTGGTTCACGCCAACGATGAGGCGGCCTTGGCTGAGGCGAATGCTCGGTTGCGGAAGGCGATCACGTTGGGTGAGGAGCCGGTCGCCCCCCGTGCGCTGATTCACGAGCTGATCGGCTGATCCCTCTCGCTGGCGGGATCAGACCGCAGGGGCGCGGGCCTCAGCCGTGAGCGTGAGCAACATCGTGAAAGGGCCGTGGGCCGCCCGCACAGCGTGGGGCTCATTCGGTGGGAGGTGAAGGAGGGTGCCGGCGGAGAGCGTCTGCGCGGCCCCGTTGAAGCTGAACTCGCAGCTCCCGCTGAGGATATGAACGATGGCGCGGCGCGCGCTGCGATGTCCGGTCAACTCCTGTCCCTCCGCAAACGCGAAAAGGATCACGCGGACCTCGGGCGTCTGGAGTACCGTGCGACTGACGATGCCGGCATCCGATGCATGGGCGGCCGGGGCGAGTTCAAGGGAAGCGGCTTGGTCAGCCGGGAGAAGGGAGTGGGGAACCATACACCACCTTACTCGGTCGGTAGCGTTCATGCCTTGATGCACATCAAGTCGCCCCGATCCGGACCGAATCAGGTCCACCTTGACGCAGGTCAAGGCGGGGCGCGCGCGGGTCCGTTACACTCTGCGCAGATTCCACGGTCCCTTTCGCTACCGCTGACGCGATTTCCTCCGAACCTCCTCCTACCATGAAGCCCCTGTTTTTCCCTCTCCTCGCAACGATCTCCCTCGCTGTCTCTGGCGCCTACGCGGCCGAGGGACCTTCCACTCCCCTCGGTCCAGTGAGCCTTCCGGCGGAGATCCTCGCGCTTCCGGTTGAGCAGGCCGTGCTGACCTCACCGCCACACGTACCGCCGGCGATCACCCGCCGCACACCCGCCCGCGTGGTGGTGCAGTTGGAAGTGAAGGAGGTCGTCATGCCGATCGCCGACGGCACCGAGTACACGTTCTGGACCTTCGGGGGGACGGTCCCCGGTTCCTTCATCCGGATCCGCGCGGGCGATGTGGTCGAGTTTCACCTCAATAATCACCCGTCCTCGAAGCTGCCGCACAACATCGACTTGCATGCCGTGACCGGCTCAGGCGGCGGCGCCTCGTCGACGTTCACCGCCCCGGGGCACAGCTCGCAGTTCACCTTTCGAGCCCTCAATCCCGGCCTGTACGTTTACCACTGCGCCACGGCCCCGGTGCCCATGCATATCGGCAACGGCATGTACGGCCTGATTCTGGTCGAGCCACCCGAGGGTCTGCCTCCCGTCGATCGTGAGTACTACGTGATGCAGGGCGATTTCTACACCCAGGGCCGCTACGGCGATCCCGGCCTGCAGGCGTTCGACATGGCCAAGTCGATCGACGAGCACCCGACGTACGTGCTTTTCAACGGCGCCGTCGGATCCCTGGTCGGCGACAAGGCGCTCACGGCCAATGTCGGTGAGACCGTTCGCATGTATTTCGGCGTGGGTGGCCCGAATCTCACGTCGTCCTTCCACGTCATCGGCGAGATCTTTGACCGCGTCTGGCTCGAAGGCGGTACGCGGATCGCGCAGGAAAATGTTCAGACCACGATGGTGCCCTCGGGCGGCAGCACGATTGTCGACTTCAAGGTCGAGGTGCCGGGCACCTTCGTCCTGGTCGACCACTCGCTCAGTCGCGCCTTCAACAAGGGCGCGCTCGGCATGCTCAAGGTTTCCGGGCCCGAGGACCGCGTCATCTACTCCGGCAAGGAAGTGGACGCGGTCTACCTGGGTTCGCAGGCCGCCGCCGGCTCCGAGTCGGTCAAGCGTGAGGCCGAACTGCGTCAGCAGATCGCCGCCGAGATCCGGGCCAATCCAACCATTGCCGGCCTTTCGAAGGAAATGCAGTTCGAGCGGGGGAAGCAGGTCTACATGCAGCTCTGCTTCGCCTGCCACATGCCGGACGGCAAGGGCCTGCCCAGCGTGTTCCCGCCACTCGCCGGCTCCGACTATATGCTGGGTGACCGTGCGCGCGCCATCCGTGTCGCACTGAAGGGCATGACCGGCCCCGTCACGGTCAACGGCCAGAACTACGACAGTGCGATGCCGCCAACCGGTCTCACGGAGGAGCAGATCGCCGACGTCCTGACTTACGCCTTCAATGAATGGGGCAACACCGGCGAGCCGTTCTCGGTGGATGAAGTCCGCCGCGCGCTGAACGAAACCCGCTGATTCGAGTCCTCCCTGCCTCCACCGCGACCGCCCTCAAAGCCAAGGCCATGTCCCGCCTTCTTCTGCTGCTATTCGTCCTGCTCGCCCCGGTGCTGTCCGGTACGAATCCGGTCGTGCGCGGTGAGATGGCGATGATCCCGGCCGGGGTTTACGTGCCGCTCTCGCGCTCGGTGCTTGATGCCGAGTCGGTGGCGGTGCCAGCGTTCCGCCTCGATGTCCGGCCGGTGACGAATGCGGAGTTTCTTGCGTTCGTCACCGCTCAACCGAAGTGGCGCCGCTCACGCGTCAGCCCACTCTTCGCGGACCGTTCGTACCTCCTGCATTGGTCCGAGGATCTCGAACTTGGCGCTGCGGCGCCGCCCGACGCGCCGGTGGTCAATGTCTCCTGGTTCGTCGCGCGCGCTTACGCCCGCTGGGTGGGCAAGCGGATGCCGACCACGGCCGAGTGGGAGCATGCCGCCGCGGCCGGCTACACCACGGCGGACTCCCGCAACGAGCCGGCCTTCACCACCGATCTCTACGGCTGGCTGGCCAAGCCGGTGCCTGCCGTGCTGCCCTCCGCGGATGCGGTGCGCCCCAATTTTTATGGGGTGCGCGGTCTGCACGGACTGATCTGGGAATGGGTCGATGATTTCAGCACCGCGATGGTGACGGGTGAATCCCGCGCCGACAGCGGGCTGGACCGCGACCTGTTCTGCGGCGCCGGCGCGGTCGGTTCCAAGGACACCTCCGACTACGCCGCCTTCATGCGCCAGGCCCTGCGCAGTTCCCTCAAGGGCAACAACACCACTACCTCGCTCGGCTTTCGCTGCGTCGAGGATCTTCCGGTCCAACCCTGAATCGATTCATCGTCATGAACTCCCGCCACCTCCTCTTTCCCGCGTTATTCCTTGTGGCCAGCCTGCTGCCGGCGCAGCACGCCGGCCACCACGCCGAGCCGGCCGCGCCAAAGGCACCCGCCGGCGACCATGCAAATCACCAGGAACTCGCGGGGGCCGGCTTCCGTGCCGGCTCCCTCTACCAACTGGAGGCGACGTACACTGGCGACGACGGCCGCCCCGTCTCGCTGGGCCAGCTCCGCGGCCGACCCGTGGTGCTCGCGATGTTCTTTGCCTCCTGCACCTACGCCTGCCCGATGATCGTGGCGGACATGACGCGCATCCGCGACGGCCTGCCGGCCGACCTGCGGGACCGCGCGGCGCTTGTGTTGGTGTCCTTCGACTCGAAGCGCGACACGCCCGAGGCGCTGAATCGCTACCGGAAGGACCGTCAACTGAACGCCCAGTGGACTTTGATCCGGGGGGACGACGGGGCCGTCCGGGAATTGGCGGCCCTTCTGGGAGTGAAGTTCAAGCAGGAGGCGGACGGTCAGTTCGCCCACTCTAATATCATCTCCATCCTCAATGCCGAGGGCGAGGTGGTCCACCAGCGCGCCGGACTCAAGGGCGGGCTGGAGGACGCCGTGCTCGCGCTCGCCAAGGTGGCCCGTTGAAATGAGTGCCCTCGATCCTTTGACGTCATCCGCCCGCCTTTTCGACCGCATCGGTGGGCGGGATCCTTTGCTGCGGCTCCTGCGTCATTTTTATGCGGATGTGCGCCAGCATCGCGAGATCGGTCCGGTGTTTGCCGCAAAGATCACGGACTGGCCCGCGCATCTGGAAAAGATCGCGGATTTCTGGTCCGGCGCGACGGGAGGCCCGGCGCGCTATGCCGGACCGATGCCGCTCAAACACATCCCGCTCGCCTTGGAGGAGCGCCACTTTGCCGCCTGGCTCGATCTGTGGCAGCGTCACTGCCGGGCGCATCTCCCTGCGATTGAGGCTGGGGAGATGATTGGCCTGGCCGAGGCCATCGGGCAACGCCTGCGGGAGATCGTGGGGGTGAAGAAACCCCGGAGCGGCAGCGGCGGCTGTCCTTACACCGCGGTGTAGGCGCGCAGACCTGCCGGGTTCAGCAGGTGGACACGGGCGCCTTCGACGAGGATGAGCTTTTCCTTGCGGAAGCGCGCAAAGGCCCGCGAGAGCGTCTCGCTGGTCACGCCCAGCTGGCCGGCCAGCACCTTCTTGGTCACCGGGAGCTCGCAGATCGCCGTGACTCCGGGCGCGCTCGCGGGCGTCTGCCGGAGGAGCCACTCGGCCAGGCGGTACTCGATCTGCCGGCTCTTGATGTCCTGCAGCGACTGGACGAGGTGCTTCAGGTGAACGCTCATCGAGCCCAGCATGTGCAGCGAGAGTTCAGGCTGGCGCCGGATCAGGTCACGGAACCGGGATTTATTCACCACGATCACCTGCGAGGGCTCCAGCGCCATGGCATTGGCGGGGTAGGTCTCGACGGTGGCCATGGCCGCTTCGGCAAAACTTTCCGGCGCATGGAAGACACAGATGATCTGCTCGCGCCCATCCGGGGTGAGGCGAAAAATGCTCACGGAGCCGGACTGCATCACATAAAACCCCTCGGATTTCTCACCTTCGCGGAAGAGCAGACCGCCCTTCGGCAATGACCGCACGGTGCACGCCTCGGCCACAGCGGCGAGGTCCGCCGGGGCGAGGCTGGCGAACATCTGGCACTGCCGCAGGGTGGCGCTGATCGCCACCTGACGCACATCGCTGACAGAGCTGGGCATGGCGGAGCGTGAGGGATAGCCTTGATCCTGATCAAGGCTGCTGACGGAAAACCCGCTAGACTGTCTTCCATGAAACCCTCCCTTCCGCCGCTGGATCTTGACGTGCGTCCTCTGGTCGCCCGTCAACGGCCGCCCCTTCCCGCGATCCTCAACGCCGTGGCGCGGCTCGGGCCGGGTCAGGCCCTGCGCTTGCGGGTGCCTTTTGAGCCGACGCCTTTGTACGCGCTGCTGAAGCAGCACGGCTTGCAGGCGGAGCCCCGGGATTGCGGTGACGGGAGCTGGGAAGTCTCCTTCACGCCCGCGCCGCCCGTCTGACGCGCGGCGGCGGGATCAACGCTCCATCTCGGTGAGCTTCGTGACGGCGGCCTCCCACTCGGTGGTGGCGGCGTTGATCTGGTCGACGATCGTGCTGAGCTCGCGGTTCAGGTGGTGGAACTTGCCCTTGTCGGCGTAGGTCTCGGGTGCCTCGAGCGCCGCGGTGATCTCGGCCTGCTTGGCTTCCAGCTCGGAGACCTTCTTCTCCAGCACGCCGACCTGCTCGCGGAACTTGCGGATCTCACCCGGGCTGGGCTTGGCGCCCGCTTTTGAGGGCGTGCTCTCCGCCTTGACCGCGGCGGGCTTGGCCGCCTGCGTCGGCCTCGCATCCGTGAAGCCGGCGGTGAGCGCGGCGCGCTCGTTGGTGGCCTTGGACTTCTCGAGGTAGTAGTCGTAATTGCCCGCGTAGGGCGTGAGGCGGCCGCTGTGGACATGGAGCACCGTGTCGGCCAGGGCCTTGATGAAATAGACGTCGTGGCTGATGAAGATCAGCGTGCCCTCGTAGTTCTTGAGCGCCCCGACGAGGGCGTCGATCGACTGGATATCGAGGTGGGTCGTGGGCTCGTCCATCAGCAGCAGATTCGGCGGCTTGACGAGGATGCGGGCGAGCGCGAGGCGGGATTTTTCACCGCCGGACAGCACGCTGACCGGCTTGTGCACATCGTCCTTGCGGAAGAGGAAGGCGCCGAGGATGGCGCGGGCCTGCTGCTCGGTGAGCTGGTTTTCCGCGGTGCGGAGCTCCATCACGTTCTCGAACACGGTCGCGTCGGCCTTCAGATTATCGAGGCGGTTCTGCGCGAAGTAGCCGATCACGACATTGCTGCCCGGCTCGATCTTGCCGCCCTGAACCGGGACCACCCCGGCGAGGATCTTCAGCAGGGTGGACTTGCCAGCGCCGTTCGGGCCGACGAGCACGATGCGCTGCCCGCGCTCGGCGAGGAAGTTCAGGTCGCGATAGACGACATGGGCGCCGTACGACTGCTGCACGTGCTCGACTTCGATCACCTTGAGCCCGGAGCGCGGCGGCTGAGGGAACTTGAAATTGATGCGCTTGAGCTCCTCGGTCGGCTCCTCAACGGCGACCTCCTGCAGGCGCTCGATCTGCTTCTCCTTGGACTTGGCGCGCGAGGCCATCGAGGCCTTGGCACCGAAGCGGTCGACGAACTTCTGCAGATGGGCGATCTCGCGCTGCTGGTTCTTGAACGCGGCGGCCTGCTGCGATTTGCGCGCCTCCTTCTCCTGGAGGAAATTGTCGTAGTTGCCGTGGTAGTAGTGGAGCGTGCCGGCGCGGAGCTCGAGCATGCCGGTGCAGAGCGCGTTGAGGAAGGCGCGATCGTGCGAGATCACCACCAGGCCGCCGGGATAGCGCGTGAGGTATTCCTGGAACCAGAGCAGCGCCTCGAGATCGAGGTGATTGGTCGGCTCGTCGAGAAGGAGCAGCGCGGGTTCGGCCACGAGCAACCGCGCGAGGTGCGCGCGCATGACCCAGCCGCCGGAAAAGGTTTTCGCCAGTTTCTCCGCGTCGCCTTCCTTGAAGCCAAGACCGGAGAGGATCTTGCGGGCGCGGGGCTCCAGCGTGTAGTCGATGTCCCAGTCGTTTTCATCCGGCTCGAGCTTCTTGCCGCTCGTCGCGATGTGCAGGATGGTCTCGTCGCCCGCCGGGGCGCTTTCCTGCGGGAGGAAGCCGAAGTCCGCCCCGCGTTCCCATTCGATCGTACCTGTGTCGGGCTTCTCCTCGCCCAGGATCAGGCCGAACAGGGTCGATTTGCCGGCACCGTTGGGCCCGACCAGGCCGAGGCGGTCGGTGCGCGCGACGAACAGGGACACATCCGAGAAAAGTTCACGGGTGCCATAGGACTTGGAAACGTCGGCGATCGTCAGCATGAGAACCGGCAAGCAAAACGCCCGCCAAGTCGGCGGTCAATGCCTGCGATCATGTCAACCAATCGTTGACATGATTGCTAGCGCACAAGGGTCAGGGCCACGACCCCCGCGACCGCGATGACGCCGCCGAGCAGGGATCGCCGGGTGGGGCGTTCGCCCTCCAGCCAGAAACTGAGCGGCACAATGACCAAGGGGGTGCAGGCCACGATGGGCAGGACGATCCCGCTGGGGGTGGTGGCGAGCGACCATTGGTAGAAGCTCACGCCGATGATGGCGCCGCACAGGGCGTTCGCGGGAATCCAGAGGTGGTCGCGCAGGCTCGGGGAAGGGGTCGGCGTCGCGCCGGCATCGTCGCGCCTGATCAGGGCCCGAATGACGAAGAAGGCGGCGGTGATGACCAGCCCACCCACGATGCGTTGGTAGGCGGCGGTGATCCCGTCGATCGGCTGGCCGGCGAGGGCGGTCAATTCGTTGGCCTTGCGGCTGAGCACGGCCCCGAGTCCCTGGCCGGCGGCCGCCAATAGGCCCCAGAGGAAGCCGATCGCCTTGATCGGCACCCGCGGCGGGTTCGCGCGCGAGGGGAGGAGGGCCACCGCGACGCCGACCAGGATCACCGCGCCCCAGAGCAACTGGGGACCGGTGAGGGCGGTGCCCAGCCAGACCCGCTCCGCCAGGATGGCGATCGGGACCGCGAGGCATTGCGTGAGCAGCACGGTGAGCCGCGACCCGATGAGCGGAAAGGCCGCAAAGGCCGCCAGGTCGCCCAGGCCCATGCCGACCACGCCGCTCAGCAGAAACCAGGTCAGACCGGCGCCGCCGAGTCCGCCGCCCACCGTGTGCGCATACAGCCCCAGCCCGACGAAGGCGACGAGCAGACGTCCGAGATTGGCCCGGGTGGCGCCGACCAGCCGGATCGAGCGGGTGGCGAACACCGCTGAGAGGGAGAAGAAGACGGTCGTGAGGATCGCCGCGAGCATGGCGGGTCATTGGCCGCCAAAAGCGGGGGTGGGTGCAAGCGTGTTAATTCCACGCCACGGCCGGGTTTCGCTCATTTTAGGCTTTTGAGCCGCCGATCTCCTTCTAGGGTCGGGTCCATCCATGAAAGCCAAACGTCAGACGAAGCGTCCCGAGGACATCAACGCCGCCCTCGCCAAGAAAAAGGGCCCCGTGTCGCAGTTCATCGCGCACAGCTACCGCCACTTCAACGCGGCGGCGCTGCTGGATGCCGCCAAGGGCTACGAGACCCACCTCAAGTCCGGGGGCAAGATGCTCGTCACGCTCGCCGGCGCGATGTCGACCGCCGAACTCGGCATCTCGCTCGCCGAGATGATCCGCCAGGACAAGGTCCACGCGATCGTCTGCACCGGCGCGAATCTCGAGGAGGACATCTTCAATCTCGTGGCCCACGACTACTACGAGCGCGTGCCGCACTACCGTCACCTCACGGCCGAGGATGAGCAGAAGCTTGTCGAGCGTCACATGAACCGCGTGACCGATACCTGCATCCCCGAGATGGAGGCGATGCGCCGGATCGAGGCCGCGGTCGCCGACGAGTGGCTGGCGGCGGACAAGGCCGGCGAGCGCTACTTCCCGCACGAGTTCATGTACAAGATTCTCCGCTCGGGGAAGCTGAAGAAGTATTACCAGATCGACCCGAAGAACTCGTGGATGCTCGCCGCCTGCGAGAAGAACCTCCCGATCATCGTCCCCGGCTGGGAGGATGCGACCCTCGGCAACATGTACGCCGGCCGCGTCGTGACGGGTGAGATCAAGAATGTGCACACCGTCCGCACCGGCATCGAGTACATGGCGTGGTTGGCCGAGTACTACACCAAGACCGCGAAGACGCTGAAGAACGGCGAAGGTTCGATCGGTTTCTTCCAGATCGGTGGCGGCATTGCCGGCGACTTCCCGATCTGCGTGGTGCCGATGCTGCACCAGGATCTCCAGCGCACCGGCGTTCCGCTCTGGGGCTACTTCGCCCAGATCAGCGATTCGACCACCAGCTACGGCAGCTACTCGGGCGCGGTCCCGAATGAGAAGATCACCTGGGGCAAGCTCGCCGCCTCGACGCCGAAGTACATCGTCGAGAGTGACGCGACCATCGTCGCGCCGCTGATCTTCGCCTGGGTGCTCGGGCAGTAAGCCGAGCGGGAGACCGGGCCACCGATTTCCTCCAGCCGCGCGCAGCGTCGCGCGGCTTTTTTGTGTCCCGCGGTCCCGGTGAGGGCGGCGAGGGAATCGTCGAGGCGAGACTTTGCGTAACGTTTTTCCAGCAGGGTGAATCCCCCAGTCGCGGAGCCCGCTTGGTCTTTGCATCCCTGCGATTTCTGACTCTCGATGAGGGCCGATGCCCAATGCTCTAGCCTCCGAGAAATCGCCCTACCTCCGTCAACACGCCGACAACCCGGTGGCGTGGCTGCCCTGGGGTGAGGCCGCGTTTGCCCGGGCGCGGGCGGAGCAGAAGCCGATCTTTCTCAGCATCGGCTACGCGACCTGTCACTGGTGTCACGTGATGGCCCACGAGTCCTTCGAGGACCCCGCCATCGCCGCGCTGCTCAACGCGGATTTCATTCCGGTGAAGGTCGACCGCGAGGAGCGACCCGACGTCGACCGCGTGTACATGACGTATGTGCAGGCGCTGACCGGCCACGGCGGCTGGCCGCTGAGCGCCTGGCTGACGCCCGACCTCAAACCCTTCTATGGCGGCACTTACTTTCCTCCCCAGGACCGCCACGGGCGACCGGGTTTTCCCAGCCTGTTGCGCGCCATCGCCAAGGGGTGGGCCGGAGAGCGCGACAAGCTGGTCGCCGAATCGCACCGCGTGATCGACGCCCTCCGCGAATCACTGCAGGCCGGGTCGCCGGCCCCGCTGGAAGCGGATCTCACGGAGCCGGCGGGAGACGCCTTTGAGCGCGGGTATCAGCACCTTTACGAAAGTCATGACGCCGCGAACGGCGGCTTCGGTGGGGCGCCGAAATTTCCGCGGGCGAGCAATCTGACCTTTCTCTTCCGGGCGGCGGCCCTGCAGGGCGTCGACTCCGAAACTGGCCGGACCGCGCTCGGCATGGCCGAGGCGACGCTGGTCGCGATGGCCCGGGGCGGCATTCATGATCACGTGGGCGGTGGCTTCCACCGGTACTCGGTCGATGAGGCCTGGTTCATCCCGCATTTTGAGAAGATGCTCTACGATCAGGCGCAGATTGCGGTGAACGCCATCGACGCCCACGCCCTCACCGGTCGCGAGACCTTCGCGTGGGTGGCGCGCGATCTCCTTGAGTATGTACGGCGCGACCTGACGAGTCCGCGGGGCGGTTTCTACGCGGCGGAGGATGCGGACAGCCTGCCGTCACCCGGGCCTGCGTCAGGAGAAGCCAAGCCCCACGCGGTGGAAGGCGCCTTCTACGTGTGGACCAAGACGGAATTCGACACCGTGCTCGGCCAGGATGCCGCGTGGGTGGGGGCGCACTATGGCGTCGAGCCCCATGGCAACGTGCCGCCGGAATTGGATCCCCACGGAGAACTGCGGGGGCAGAACGTGCTGCGCCAGCGTCGTTCGATGGTCGAAACCGCGCGCGGGCTGGGCGTGGATCCCGAGCAGGCCGCGGATCGGCTGAAGGCGGCGCTGGAAAAGCTGCGGGCCGTGCGGTCCTCCCGGCCGCGCCCCCTGCGCGATGAGAAGATCATCACCGCGTGGAATGGGTTGATGATCGGCGCCCTCGCGCGGGCGGCGACGAGCGCGGCGCCCTGCCTCGCGGCAGACCGGGCCGCCTACCTCGAGGCGGCCACGCGGGCGGCGGCCTTCATTCATGCGGAACTCTACGACGCGGGGCGCGGCGTGCTCCATCGTTGTTGGCTGGATGGCCGGAGCGAGGTCGAGGGGTTTGCGGAGGACTACGCGCAGCTGATCGCCGGTCTGTTGGACCTGTATGAGGCGGGCTTTGATCACCGTTGGCTGCAGTGGGCGGAGCAGTTGCAGCGGACGATTGACCGCCTGTTCTGGGATGAGGCCGCGGGTGGCTACTTCAATTCGGCGGAAGGCGATGCGGCCATCATTCTCCGGCTGAAAGACGACTACGACGGCGCCGAGCCGGCGCCGAACTCGACCGCCGTGATCAATCTGTACCGACTGGCCTGGATGCTGGGCGACGAAAGCTGGAGCCAGCGCGGTCGGCGTACGCTGCAGGCGTTTCAGGCGCGCTGGAGCCAGCACCCGCAGGCCCTGCCCCACATGCTGACCGCGTTTGAGTACGCCCTGCATCCGCCCCGCACCGTGGTGCTGGCCGGTGGACGTGATGACCCGGCATTGGCGGCGTTGGCGGAGAAGGTCCGGGCTCATTCCGCTGCTCGCTGGGTGCTGCTCCACGCCGACGGCGGGGGCGGGCAGGCGTGGCTGACCGAGCGTCTGCCGCACCTGCGCGACGTCGGGCCGGTCCTCGGCCGGGCCGCGGCCTTTGTGTGCGAACATCACCGTTGCCGCCCGCCGGTGACCAACCCGGAGGAGCTCGCCCTTGCGTTGGTCTGATCACACGCCCTCGCCCGCGGCGCCGACGCCGAGCACCGCCCCTCCAAAAAGAGAGGCGGAACTCTTCCACCACGCGTCGGGCGTGCTGGCGGCGCTGGTCCTGCTGCTGGGCATCGCGGGGATCGCCGGCTGGATTTTGGACAGCCCCGGCCTGGCCGCGGTGATCCCCGGCGGAGCCCCGATGCCGCTCAATGTCGCAGTGAGCGTCCTGCTCCTCGGCGGGTCCGTACTCGTGCTGCGCGCGGCCGTGATTCGTCCGGCGCGGATTGCGGGTGGACTCGTCTTTGCTCTTGGCGCCGCCACCTTCCTCGAGCGCTGGCTGGCGTGGTCCTCCGGCATCGACGGGCTGCTCTGGTTTGGGGACCTCGTCCCACCCTGGCAGGCGGCGTTGCCGATGGGGCCGAATGCGGCGGTCGGCGTGACGCTGGCCGGGGCATTGGTCTTCCTCGCCTCGTACTGCCGGCCGGCGCTGACGGCGATCAGCATCCTGGCCGGCATCGTGCTGACCACGACGTTTCTCGCGTTGCTGGGCCATGTGATCGGGGTGCAGGCGCCGCTCGAGTTGAGCGGATTCAAGGGGATGGAGGTGGCGACCGCCGTTGGTCTGCAGGCGGGCACCACCGCCCTGCTGCTCTGGCTCACCTCCCGGCTCCCGACCCGGGACCAGTTGCGGATGCGCCTTCGCCTCTACCTCACGGCCGCGGGCACCACGGTGGCGGTGGTCGGTGCCGCCACCGTCTTCAGCAACCGGAGCCAGCAGCAGGCGACGCGGGATCTGGCGCAGACGCAGGAGCTCATCACGGAGATCTCGGCGGTGGAGTTGGAGCTCACGCTCATGGAATCCAGTGCGCGCGCCTACCGGCTGACGCGCGAGGAGTCTTTCCGTGCCGCCTATGAGCGGCACGCCCAGGAGACGCTGCTTCATTTTGCCCGGGCGGTGGAGTTGGCGGGCGCGGATGTGACGCGCCAGAACGCCCTGGTGGAATTGGGCGTGCGAGTGGACCGCAAACGGCAGTTTGCGAGCGCCAGCGCCCCGATCTCCGCCCGGGTCGATGAAGCGGAGGGCGCAGCCCTGATGACTGCGGTGCGCGACCAGGCGGTCGCCATGGTCGCCGCGGAGCGGGCCGAGCTGGCGCGGCACACGCGGGATAGCGCGGAGATCGTGAAGGTGGGCAATCGAGTGGTGGTGGCCGGAAACGGGATTGCCCTCGGGATGTTCATCTGGGCCGTGATGCTGACCGCCCGGGAGCGACGGGCCCGCCTGCAGGCCGAAGCCGATTTGCAGCGGTCCTACCGCTTCCAGCGCACGGTGCTCGACGGGACGGTGTACGGGGTGATTGCCACCGATGCCGATGGATTGATCCGCATCTTTAACGCCGGCGCCGAGGCGATGCTGGGGTATGGCGCCGGAGAGGTCATTGGGCGGTCCACGCCCGAGATCCTGCACGATGCCGACGAGCTTTCCGCCCGCGCGGCGGAGGAACCCGGGACCACGGGCCTGGCCGCGCTGACCGCCCGCGCCCGGCGCGGCGAGAGCGACGAGCGTGAGTGGACGTACCGGCGCAAGGACGGGACGCGGCTCCCCGTCCGGCTCAGCATCACCGCCCTGCCGGAACCGGCGGGGGGCACGGCCGGCTATGTGATCATTGCCAGCGATCTGACCGAACGTAACCGCGCGGCGGAGGCGTTGCGGGCCAGTGAGGAACGCTTTCGTAGCGCCTTCGAGTCGGCCGGGGTGGGCATGGCGCTGGTCGGACTCGATGGACGCTGGCTGCGCATCAATCGGGCGACCTGTGACATTGTCGGCTATTCGGAGGAGGAGCTTCTCGCCAAGACCTTTCAGGACATCACCCATCCCGACGACCTTGATACCGATCTGCGCCAAATGGAGGAACTGCGTTCGGGCGGGCAGCGATCCTACCGGATGGAAAAACGGTATTTTCACCGGGAGGGACGCGTGGTGTGGGTTCGCCTCACGGTTTCGCTGGTGCGGGACAGTGCGGGGGAGCCCTCGCATTTCATCTCGCAGATCGAGGACATCACCCTGCAGCACCGCTTCGAGGAAGCCCTCCGCGACAGCGAGGAGCGAACCCGGCTCTTTGCCGAGCATGCGCCGGCCTCCGTGGCGATGTTCGACCGGGGCATGCGCTACCTCGTGGTGAGCCGGCAGTGGCAGATCGACTATCATCTCGAGGACCAGGCGATCATCGGGCGTTCCTACTACGATGTCTTTCCGGAGATCCCCGACCGCTGGCGCGACATCCATCGCCGCTGCCTCGAAGGTGCGGTCGAGAAGGCCGAGGCCGATCTCTTCGAGCGTGCGGACGGCACGCAGCAGTGGCTGCGCTGGGAGATCCGGCCGTGGTTTGACTCCGAACGGGGCATCGGCGGCATTGTGATGTTCAGCCAGGACATCACCCAGCGGAAGCAGCTGGAGGAGAATCTCAGCCGGGCGCGCGACGAGGCGCTCGAGGCATCGCGTTTCAAGTCGGAGTTCCTCGCCAATGTCAGCCATGAGATCCGGACCCCGATGAATGGCATCATCGGCATGGCCGGCCTTCTCGTCGACACCCCGCTGACCTCGGAGCAGGCGGAAATGGCGCGGGTGATCCAGGGCAGCGCGGAGAGCCTGCTCTCCATCGTGAATGACATCCTGGATTTTTCGAAGATTGAGGCCGGCAAGCTCACCCTGGTGATCGCTCCCCTGGAACTGCGGCCGGTGGTGGACGAGGTCGTGGCCCTGCTGGCGCCTCGGGCCAAGGAAAAGGGATTGGACCTCATCAGCGTCCTCGAGCCCGGGACCGATCTCGCCCTGCAGGGGGACGCTGGCCGGATCCGGCAGGTGCTGCTCAACCTGGCGGGCAATGCGGTCAAGTTCACCGAGCGCGGCTGCGTTCGCATCGAGGTGAGCGCGCGGCGGTCGCCCGGCGGACGTTCGCGCGTGCGCTTCGCGGTGCGCGACACCGGCATCGGGATCTCGCGCAAGGCGCAGGCCTGGCTCTTCCAACCCTTCACCCAGGCCGATGGGACGACGACGAAGCGCTTCGGCGGCACCGGCCTCGGCCTGGCGATCTCCCGTCAGCTCGTGGACCTCATGGGCGGCGAGATCGGCTTCGAGAGCACGGAGGGGCAGGGCTCGTGCTTCTGGTTCGAGCTGACGCTCGGCGGGCCCGCGTCCGCGGCTCCCGTGACGCGGGTCGCGCCCCCGCTAATCGGCCTCGGCGCCGTGGCCGGTCCGCGGCTGCTGCTGGCGGAGGATAATCAGGTGAATCAGACGGTTGCGCGGCGGATGCTGGAGAAGCTGGGCTGCTCGGTGGACGTCGTGGCCAATGGCCGTCTGGCGCTCGAGGCCCTGGCCCGCGGGCGCTTTGATGCCGTCCTCATGGATTGCCAGATGCCCGATCTGGACGGCTACGAGACCACCCGGCGGATCCGGCTGGGCGAGGTGCCGGGGGCGGATCCGCTGATCCCGATCATTGCGTTGACGGCGTTCGCCATGCCGGGCGACCGGCTGAAGTGCATCGAGGCGGGCATGAATGACTACCTCAGCAAGCCCGTGCGGAGCGAGGACCTGCAGGCGGCGCTGGTCCGCTGCGGGGTGCTTCGGCCCGGGCCGGGTTCGGCCCCCGCCCCGGAACTTTGAGGTGGCGCCGGCGCCCGGCGGCTCTTCACTTCCCCCTCATGAAACCGCCCGCCAAGAACCGATCCGCGAGCGGGCCGTCGGCCGTGGCGAATCTGGCGCACGAGCTGCACACGCCGCTGCACGGGATCATCGGCATGACCGGGCTCCTGCTCGATTCCGAGCTCTCGCCCTCCCAGCGTGAACTGGCGGGGGCGGTGCAGCGCAGTGCCGAGGCGCTCCTGCGCGTATCGGAAGACCTGCTCGACTACACGCTTTTCGCCGGCGGCCAGCCGGTGCTGCATGAGGCGGTCTTCAATCTGGAAACGGTGGTCATGGACGTGGTCGTGCTGTTGCGCGAGCGCGCCGCGGCCAAGGGACTGGAACTCCACACCCAGCCGCTCAGCCTGGGATTGCGGGGCGACGCGGGCCGGATCCGGCAGGCGCTTTTCCGGCTGGTGGACAATGCCCTGAAGTTCACGGAGGCCGGCGAAGTCAGGGTGGGGGCCGAGTCCGGCGCCGGGGATGGCGGCCTCATCACCGTGCGGCTGTGGGTGGAGGACACCGGGCCGGGTCTGCCCGAGGGCGGCGCGGATGCCTTGTTTGCCCCGCTCGTGCAGGGCGACGGCGCGACGACCCGCCGCCACGCGGGCGCCGGTCTGGGCCTCGCCGCGGTGCGCGAGACGATCGAGCGCATGGGCGGGCAGGTGGGGGCGGAGAACCGGCCGGGCGGCGGCTCCCGTTTTTGGATCGAGCTGATCCTGCCCGTTGCACCGGCGGAAGCGACCCGCTCGCTGGCCCCCGTGCGGCTGGATGGACTGCGCATCGTCGTGGTCGACGACAACCCCGCCCAACGGCTCGTGCTGCGGCAGCTGGTGCAGCGCTGCGGTCATGTCGTGGAAGTGGTGAATGATGGCGCCTCGGCGCTGGCCCTGCTGGCCAGCTGGCCGGCCGATCTGGTCCTGATGGACGGGATCATGCCGGTGATGGATGGTTATGAGACCACGCGCCGCATCCGCGCCGGGGATACGCCGGGGATCGATCCGCGCATCCCCGTGATCGGCTTGGCGGCCTACGACCTGGAAACCGACCGCCGGCGGGGGCTGAAGGTGGGCATGACCGAGGTCCTGGCGCGGCCCGTGCGGGTGGAGGACCTTCAGGCGGCGATTGAGCGGACCGTGGTGCTGCCCCGGGTGCTGGCGCCCGAGGCGGAGGCCGGCGAGCCGCCCCTCGACCCGTCGCGACTCCAGTACCTGAGCGAATTGCAGGACGAGGACAGCCCGGGATTTGTGGTGCAGATGATCGACCTTTTCCTCCGCGAAAGCGGCGAGCGCACGGTCAAGATCCGGCGCGCGGTGGACGCCGGCGACCTGCCCGCGGTCGCGACCGCCGCCCACGCGCTGAAGGGAGCCGCCGCGAGCATGGGCGCGGTCGCGCTGCAGACCCGCTGTGCCGCGATTGAGGAAGCGGCCCGGGCGGAGAACGCGGCCGCGGTCGCGCGGGCCGCCTCCGGCCTGGAGATTGATCACGGACGTCTTGCCACCGCGCTTGAATTGGAGAAGAATCGGCATACCCCGTGAAGATCCTCGCTGTTGAAGACGATCCCGTTGCGCGCCGGGTGCTGCATCAGGCCCTCAAGAAGCTCGACCATGAAGTGGTCCTGGCGGTTGATGGTGAACAGGCGCTGGACGTGCTCGTCCGCGAGCCGGTCCGGGTCGTGGTCAGCGACTGGGTGATGCCCAAGGTGGACGGCCTCGAGCTGTGCCGCCGGATCCGGGCCCGGACGGGCGCGGATTACGTGTACTTCATCCTCCTGACGAGCCGGACCGCGGATCACGACAACCAGCGGGAGGCGGCGGACGCCGGCGTCGACGATTTCCTGACGAAGCCGCTCGATCTGAACGAACTCTGGATGCGGCTCCGGGTGGCCGAGCGCATCCTTCGCTTCGCCACGCAGGTCCAGCAACTCGAGACCTTTCTCCCGATCTGCTCCTACTGCAAAAAGGTGCGCGACGACCAAAATTACTGGCAGCAGATCGAGAGCTACATCAACGAGCGCACGGGGACGGATTTCAGCCACTCCGTCTGCCCGGATTGCTACAAGACCGTGGTGCTGCCGGAGCTGGAGCAGATCCGCGCGGCCCAGGCCCGCGCGATTCCCCATGTCGACCGAACGAATTGAGCGGCTCGAGGAGCGCATGGCCTGGCTGGAGCGTCATGTGGTCGAGCAGGACAAGGCCATGCTCGCGCTGACCGAAACGAATGACCGCCTGCGTCGGGAGCTGGAAATCATGCGCCTGCGCGGAAGCGGCGAGCCGACGGGTCCGGCGCCGGCCGAGGAACGTCCGCCGCATTACTGAGCGCGGACCGCAGGTATTTTCGCAAAGCAGGGGATTTGCGGTTGTCAGTCCGGCTTGCGCCGGTGCAGACTCATCCCGTTGGAGCCTGCCGGTGCTTACCCCCCGGACGGTTGGAACGGGCCTGCCGCGTGAAACTGTCCCTCGAACGAAAGATTCTCGCCGGATTCGGCGCTGCGCTGGCGGTCATGGCCATCGTCGGAATCTCCGCATGGTGGGTCACCGCGCACCTGGATGCCACCTTCCGCCGGGTGGATCACTCCCACCGCGTTCTCTACCGGCTCGAGCAGTCGGTCAACGAACTCCTCATGCTGCAGGGGAATCTGCGGGCCTACCTGCTGACGGGGAATGACGGTTTCATGTCCATCTCACCGGAAGGCGGGAATGTGATCCGTGATTCGATCACGCTGCTGGTCCCCCTGCTGGCCGATAACCCCGAGCAGGCCGCTCGACTGAACGCGTTCGCGGCGGACCTCGACGCCGGTTCGCAGCGGGTGAGGGACCTGCTGGTCGCGCGGCGGGGTCGGGAACCGGGGGGAGCGGCCGCAATTCGCGACGTGGGCGAGTTGGATCGAATCGTCCTCGGGCTGCGGTCCCAGATTGCCGGGATGGAGGACCATGAGCGCCGCCTGCTCGAGGCCCGGTCCCTCGAAGCCCGGCAGGCAATGTCCGTGGCCACGGCCGTGGTGGTCGGAACGGCCTCGCTGTCCGCCCTGCTCCTCGGGATCGGCATCGTGGTCATTCGCCGCGACTTTGCCGAGCGGAGGGTAACCGAGGCCAGCCTGCAGCAGTCGCTGGCGCGCTATGAGGATCTGTATCAGCGCGCTCCCTGTGGCTACCACTCGATTGACCGAAACGGTGTCTTTGCCGCCATGAACGACACCGAACTGGGCTGGCTGGGCTATCGGCGGGAGGAGGTGATCGGTCGATTGACGTTTGCCGATCTTTGCACGCCGGCGAGCCGGCAGAAGTTTGAGACGATCTTTCCGCACTTCCTCGCCACCGGCGAGGTGCGTAACCTGGAATTCGATCTGGTGCGCAAGGACGGGAGCGTGCTCCCCGTGCTCCTCAGCTCGACCGCGATTCGCGATGCTCAGGGGGGCTTCGTGGCCAGCCGGTCCACCCTGTTTGATGCCACCGCCCGCCGGGAAGCCGACCATGCGATTCACGCCCTGAATGAAAACCTCCAGCTGCAGAACGCGGCCCTGGAGTCGGTCAATCGCGAGCTCGAGTCCTTTTCGTATTCCGTGTCGCACGACTTGCGCGCGCCGCTGCGGCACATCGACGGGTTTTCGGGTCTGCTCGCCCGGGATTGTGGCCCCCTGCTGGACGCCAAGGGTCATCACTATCTCCAGACCATCTCCGGCGGCGCCAAGCAGATGGGGAGGCTGATCGACGACCTGCTCAGCTTCTCCCGCACCGGACGGGTGCCGCTGCGGCGGACCCGGGTGGATCATGACGCGCTGGTGGCCGAGGTGGTGCGCGCCACCCGGCGCAACGAGGGGGATCGTCCCGCCGAGTGGCGGATCGACGCCCTGCCTGCCGTCGACGCCGATCCTGCGCTCCTGCGCCAGGTCTGGGTCAATCTCCTCGACAATGCCGTCAAGTACTCGCGCCACGCCACCCGCCCCTGCATCGAGATCGGCGGCACCGGCGCGCTGGCTTCCGGCGAGCACGTCTTCTTCGTGCGCGATAACGGCGTGGGCTTCGACATGAAGTATGTCGCCAAGCTCTTCGGGGTGTTTCAGCGCCTGCACGGCCCCGCCGAGTTCGAAGGCACCGGAATCGGCCTGGCCAATGTGCGCCGGATCGTGACCCGCCACGGCGGCCGCACCTGGGCGGAAGGCAGCGTCGGAGCCGGTGCGACGTTCTATTTCTCCCTGCCGGCCGTCCCGGCGACCACCCCGGTCAAGCCAGCCCCAACCCCGAACCCGCTCCCAGCGGACTGATCCATGCCGAACCTCCGCCCGATCCTCCTGGTTGAAGACAATCCCAACGACGTGGAGCTGACCGTGAACGCGCTGCAGGAGGCGCACCTGGCCAATCCGGTCGACGTCGTGAACGACGGCGAGCAGGCGCTCGACTACCTGCATCGGCGCGGGCGGCACGCGCAGCGGACGGGCCCGCTGCCGGCCGTGATCCTGCTCGATCTCAAGATGCCCAAGCTGGACGGACACGAGGTGCTCCGCGCCATCCGGGCGGATCCGGTGCTGCGGTTGACACCCGTGGTGATGCTGACCTCGTCCCGCGAGGAGTCGGACCTTTACCGCAGTTACGAGAGCGGAGCGAATGCCTACGTCGTCAAACCCGTCGATTTCGAAGACTTCGTCGCGGCGATCAACCAGCTCGGCTTCTTCTGGGCCCTGCTGAACGAACCCCCGCCCGCGCGGGGTTGAAGCGGGATCTCACCATGCGCATTCTTCACCTCGAGGACAACGCGTCCGACGCCGCGTTGGTGGCGTCCCTGCTGACGCGGGAGTGGCCCGGGTGTGAGATCACGCTGGTCACGAGCCGGGCCGCCCTCGCGCGCGAGCTGGGCGGGCGGAGGGCCCATGACCTCGTCCTGGCGGATTTCTCGCTGCCGGCCTTCGATGGACTCGAGGCGCTGGCGCTGGTCCGGGCTGTGGCGCCGAACCTGCCCTTCATTTTCCTCTCCGGTACCATCGGGGAGGACCGGGCGTTGGAGGCCGTGCACGCCGGCGCGCAGGATTATGTGCTGAAGGACAACCCCAAGCGCCTGATCACCGCCATCCGGCGCGCGCTGCAGGAAGCGGAGGAGCGGCACCAGCGCCACGCCGCGGAGCAGGCGCTGCAGCGGTTCGCCGCCCTGCTCGAGAGCACGCCTGACTTTGTCGGCATGGCCGCGCTGGACGGGCGGTTCTTCTACATCAATCACGCGGGCCTCGGGATGCTCGGGCGGCCGGTGTCCGCGGATCCGGGCCTGCTTTCGCTCGCGGACTGCCACCCGCCGGAAACCTGCCGGCGTCTGCTGCGCGAACTCATTCCGGCGGCGCGGCGGGAGGGCAGCTGGGTTGGCGAAAGCACGCTGCGGGGGCCGGAGGGACGCCTCGTCCCGGTCTCGCAGGCCATCATTGTCCATCCGCCCGAGGCGGGTGGAGTGGAGTACGTTTCCACCGTGATGCGTGACCTCACGGCCATCAAGGCGGCGCAGCAGCACATCCGGGAACAGGCCGAGCTGATCGACAAGGCACGCGATGCGATCGTGGTCTGTGCACTGGACGGGCGGGTGACCTCGTGGAACCGGGGCGCGGAGCGGATCTTTGGCTGGCGGGCCGACGAGGCGATTGGTCGCGCGCAGGAGTCGCTGCTGGGGGCCGCGTCCCAGGATCCGGCGGAGGCCGAGGCGATGGCCTCGGGCGAGGACGAGTGGCAGGGGGAAGTCCAGACCACCGACCGCCTCGGCCGGACGCTGGTGGTGGACCGCCGCGTCACGGTGATTCGCGACGACGACGGCCGGGCGCGGGCGCGGCTGACGATTGCGACGGACATCACGCGGAGGAAACAGATTGAGGAACAGTTCCTCCGCGCCCAGCGGCTGGAGAGCCTGGGGATGCTGGCGGCCGGCATCGCGCACGATCTCAACAATGTGCTGGCCCCGATCCTCATGGGGGCGCCCCTGCTCCGCGAGCATGTGACGCGGGCGGGCGACCGGCGCATCCTGGAGAATCTGGAAAAGAGTGCCGAGCGCGGCGCGGCACTGGTGCGGCAGATTCTCGGCTTTGCCCACGGCATCGGCGGCGACGCCGAGCGGGTTCACGTGAAGCCGATCGTCCGCGATCTGGCCGCCTTCATCCGGCAAACCTTCCCTCGGCGCGTCCGGTTCGAGGAGTTTCAGGCGGCCGAGCTCTGGCCGGTTCGGGGCAATCCCACGCACCTCCACCAGGTGCTGCTCAATCTCTGCGTCAACGCGCGGGACGCGATGCCGGAGGGCGGACGGCTGCGACTGGCCGCCGAGAATCGACTGCTGGATTCCGCGCAGGCGGCGGCGATCGAGGGAGCCCAGCCGGGGCCCTATCTGGTGCTGAGCGTCGAGGACACCGGCACGGGGATCCCGGAGGCGTACCGCGAGCGGATTTGGGATCCCTTTTTCACGACCAAGGAAACGGGCAAGGGCACCGGGCTCGGCCTCTCCACCGTGCGTGGAATCGTGCTGGGTCACAAGGGCTTCATCACGGTCGAAAGCGAGGAGGGGCGGGGGACCGCGTTCCGGGTCTTTCTTCCCGCGCTCACCACCGCGGTCGACCGCGCCGAGCCCCCGCTGCCGCATCTCAGCATCCCGGGGCGCGGAGAGCTGATCCTGGTCGTGGACGATGAGGCCGATGTGCGCGACATCACCATGGCGATTCTCGCCCACCACGGCTATCGCGTCATCGGTGCGGGGGATGGGGCGGAGGCGGCGACCCTGCTGGCCGCCCGCCGCAGCGAGGTGCGCCTCGTGGTGACGGACCTGCAGATGCCCCACCTCGATGGGGCGGCCTTGGCCGGCGTGGTGCACCGCCTGAATCCGGCCATCAAGGTCATCGCGGTGAGTGGCATGCAAAGCTCCCGGACGCTGCGCTCCGCGCTCGAGCATGCCTCGGTCTTCCTCGCCAAGCCGTTCAAGGCGGACGACCTGATCAACGCCGTCGAACGCCTGCTCACGGACGACCGGCCGCACGCGGCGTGAGGGCCGGCGCGGCGCGCCGGCCCGCGCCGGATCACCAGATTTTCACGCGGACGTCCGGGCTGCGGTACATCGGGTCGCCCTCGCGGATCCCGAACGCCGCATAGAACTCGGGCATGTTCGTGATCGGCCCGATCGCGCGGAACATGCCCGGCGAATGGGGTCCGACCGCGACCTGGCGGCGGAGGGCGTCGTCCCGGAAGCTGGTGCGCCATTGCTGCGCCCACGAGAGGAAGAAGCGCTGCTCGGGGGTGAAGCCGTCGATCAGCTTGCGCTCCTTGCCGACCAGCGAGCGCTGCAGGGCTTCGAAGGCGATCGAGGTGCCGCCGAGGTCGGCGATGTTTTCCCCGAGCGAGAGCGCCCCATTCACATTGAGCCCGGGCAGGGCGGTGTAGCTGCTGTACTGCTCGACCAGGCGCGAGGCCCGGGCGGTGAAGTTCGCGGCATCCTCCGCCGTCCACCAGTCGGTCAGATTGCCGTCCGCATCGTAGCGGCGGCCCTGGTCGTCGAAGCCGTGGGTGATCTCGTGACCGATGACGGCGCCGATCGCCCCGTAGTTAACCGCGTCGTCCAGCGTGAAGTCAAAGAACGGGGGCTGCAGAATACCCGCAGGAAAGACGATCTCATTGGCCGTGGGCCGGAAGTAGGCGTTCACGGTCGGCGGGGTCATGGCCCACTCGGTCTTGTCCACCGGCTGCCCCAGCTTTGCGAGATTGCGCTGCACCTCGGCCACGGTGGCGGCGCGGACATTCCCGTAGAAGTCGTCGCGCCGGATCTCGACATTGGCGTAAGTGCGGAACTGCTCGGGGTGCCCGATGCGGGCGTTGAAGCGGTCGAACTTGGCCAGGGCCTTCTGGCGGGTGGCCTCGGTCATCCAGTCGAGCTTCTCCAGGCGCTCGCGCATGACCGCCTTGATGTTGGTGATCATCTCCTCCATCCGGGCGCGGGCCTCGGGCGGATAGTAGCGGGCCACGTAGAGCGAGCCGAGGGCTTCGCCGATGTTGCCATCGACCACGCGGGCGGCGCGCTGCCAGCGTGGCTCCATCGCCGGCGTGCCGCGCAGGACCGTGCTGTAGAAGCGGAAACTCTCCTCCTCAAACGGCGCGGAGAGCGAGGGGGCGGCGCTGGCGAGCACCTTGTAGCGCAGATAGGCCTTCCAATCCGCGAGGGGCCGCGCGGCGAGTTCGGTCTGCAGGCCGGCAAAGAAAGCGGGCTGGCCGACGATGATCTCGGCCGCGGCCGGTCCGGTCAGGCCGCGCTCGGCGAGATAAAGGCCGAGCGGAAACGCGGGCATCGTGCCGGCCAGCGTGGCGGTCGGCATCTTGTTGTAGTTGGCGACGCGGTCGCGCAGCTCCACCGGCGTGCGGGCGTTGGTGGCCAGGCCGCGCTCGGCCTCTAGGATGGTCTGGGCGGCGGCGGTCGCTTCGGCCGGCGTGCTGCCCGCCAGCTGGAGCATCTTGGCCACGTGTTCCAGGAAGGCGGCCCGCTGCGGGGCAAAGCCCTCGGCGAAATAGTAGTCCTTGCTCGGCAGGCTCAGGCCGCCCTGGCTCGCGTAGAGCGCGTTGATGTCACTCTGCTTCTGATCCGCGCCGACGCTCACGCCGAAGAACGCGCTGACCGATTGGTTGTGGAGGAAGGCGAGGGTCCGCGCGAGGTCCTCGGCCGAGGCGATGGCTTCGACCCGGGCGAGATCGCCTTCGATCGGCTTGAGCCCCGCGGCCGCGATGGCGGCCTCATTCACCGCCGACGCGAAGAAGTCCCCGACCTTTTGCTCGATCGAGCCGGGCTCGTGCGAGCGTGCGGCCGTGGTTTCGAGAATGCCCTTGAGGGCGGCAAAATTGTACTGCGCGAGCTCGCCGAAGCCGCCCCAGGAGGACTTGTCCGCCGGGATGGGATTCTGTTTGAGCCAGTTTCCGTAGGCGTAGCGGCTGAAGTCGACCCGAGGGTCCGCGGTGAGGTCCATCAGGGCCGGACTGAAGCGGGGCGGGGTCGGGCGATCGCCTTCGGCCGCTGGCAGCGGCGCAATTCCGGAGGCGACGAGCAGGGTGCCAAGGGAGAGGAGGGGGAGACGCATGCGAAAACCGTAGGAGAAACCCCTGGTTCGACAAGCCGTCCGACCGACTTCCCGCCGGTGGGGTCGATGGTAAAAAAGTGCAGGCGAGCGCGAACCCTTTGGCCCGGGACGGGTCCGGCCTGCTGGCCCCCTTTGCGGGCGGCTGCGCCGGGAGGACCGTCCTCCTGCGCTCTCCCGATCCTCAACCCACTCCGTCCATGAAGAACCCTTCCTCGCCTGCCGAATCTCCTGAACAGCTTGCCGAAAGCCTCCGCTCCCTGATTGCCGAAGCGGAAAAGACGCTGCTGTCCAGTGTGAGCGAACACGCCGATGGCCAACTGAGCGCGCTGCATGACCGCCTCGAATCCGCCCGCGACCGCGTGGCGACGATGTGCGCTGACGCCAAGGTCAAGGTCGTCGCCGGCGCCAAGCAGGCCGACTCCACCATCCGTTCCCACCCCTACGAGTCGCTCGCCATCGCCCTCGGCGTCGGCGTGCTGCTCGGCGCGGTGCTGCGTCGCAACTCCTGATCCGTCCCGGCTCATGGACCCGCAGCCACCCGCAGAGAAGGGGATCCTCTCGGCCCTCAGCGGGCTGGGGGAGACCCTGATTGGTACGCTCCATGACCGCGTTGAGCTCCTCGCGCTCGACCTGCACGAGGAAAAGTTTCGCCTGATCCGGATCTTCATCTGGATCAGCGCGATTGTTTTCACGGGCATGCTCGCGATCCTGTTCGCGAGCATCACTCTGGTTTATCTCTTCTGGGACAGCGCGCGGCTGGCGGCGCTGGGGGGCTTCACGCTCCTCTACGCGGTCGCGTTCGCCGCCATCCTGATCGGCTTCCGGCGTCACCTGGCCTCCCAGGAAAAACCGTTCGCGGCCAGCCTGCGCGAACTCAACACCGACCGCGCATGTATCCGCACGGAGACTTGAGCGGCGTGGAGCTCCGCCGGGTGCAGGTGCGCGATCGCATCCGCCTGCGCCGCCGCCTGGTCGAGCTGCAAGTGCAACAGTTGGCCGGGCCGCTGCGACGCCTGGAGCGCCTGCGGGAAACCTGGCGCCGGCTCGCACCGGTGGCCGCCCTCGCGGCGATTCCGGTCGCGCTACTCGCCGGTCGACGCTTTCGTCTGATTCGCTGGCTCGGGCCCCTCCTGCGGGTGGCGCCGATCGCCCTCGCTTTTGCCCGATTCCGCCGATCGCCCGCTCCCGGGCGCCCGGCTCACCCCTAGTTCCCTTCCTCTTTTATGAATAAGATCATTGGTATTGTTCTCCTCGTCGCCGGAGGCTTCCTCCTCGTCAACGGCTTCAATCGTCAGGAATCGATCGTCGGCGCCGCCTCCGAAGTCGGCACGAATGTCGCCAACGCCGTCGATGGCGGCGGTCGTCAGCCCAAGCACATCATGATGATGGTCGGCGGCGGACTCCTCTTCATCGCCGGTGCCGCGATGACCTTCCGCCGCAGCGCGGTGTGAGGTCCGCAGCCCTTGCCCGCGGCTCGCGCGACCGGCCGCGAATCAAGATCCAGCCGGTCAGACCGGCGTGGATCCGCTGAGCGCGGGTGAGGAGGGCCGGACTCGCCCCGGCGGGCAGTCCGCGGGTGGACCCGGCGCGGCCCGGTTCAGAACGCGGCGTTGACCTCGGTCTGTTGACCGGGGTCCAGCGTGAGCGAACCCAGGGCAACGCACTCGATCTGATCGTTCTTATAGAGCTTGGCGGAGAACGAGGCGGTGGCATCGGCGGTTTCCCAGCGCCACTTGCCGATCGACACGAATTGCAGGGGCACGCCCTTGTCCCAGCTCAGGCCGGGTCCGTCGCCGCGCAGGTAGAGCTTGTTGCCGATGCCGATGTAGGCGGTGGCCAGCAGGCGCGTGAGCCCGTCCGCCGAGATGGCGCGATCAATGGGTGGGCCGGATGGTTCGTCGCTGCCGGCGTCGGCCGCGTCCACACTGGAGAAATCACCGCCGGGGCGGGAGAGGGGAACGTCGGAGTTCAGCAGTCCGGGGATGAAGGGGGGAGCGCTGGCCGAAATTGCCTTCCGGGGCTTGCGGGCGGGTTTGGGCGCGGGGTTCTCCTCCTCCAGCGGAGGGAGCGGGGCATCGCTCTCACTCGGGGCGGGTTCCGCCGGCGGCACCGCGTCCGCCACCGGCGGGGGCAGGGGTTCGGGCGCGGGTTCGCTCGCCGGGGCAATCGTCGCCGCCGGAGTGTCGACCGGTGCCGGCTCGGCGGGAACCGAAGCCGCCTCGGGCAAGGGTGCGGCGGGCGGTTCGACCCGCGCGTCGGGCGTTGGCGCCGGCTCGACGGTCGGCTCGGGCGCAGGGGCCGGGGCCGGTTCGGTCGCCGCAGGGGCGGCTGCCTCGAGGGCGGCTTCCTTGATGGGGGACTTGCTGCGTTTGCGCTTCGGCTCGGGCGCCTCTGCCGCTGGCTCCGCCGCCGGCTCTGGGGCGGTTGCGACCGGGCTGGGCTCGGGGCTGGGCGCCGGCTCGGCGGCGGGGAGCGTTGGCGGGGCGACGGGCGCGGGCGCCGAGGGAGGCAAGGCCGCCAGACGCGTGACCGCTGCGGCCATGCGGATATCGAGCTCCGTCAGCAGCTGGGCGAGGGTCGCCCGGGCGGTTTCGGAGTGGATACCGGCCGCCTTTCGGGCCGACTCCTCCGCGAGGGCCGGCAGGCGCGCGAGGGTCTCGCTGACCGCGGCGAGGTGCTTGTGCGTCGCGGCTTCCAGCTTGGCCAATTCGGCGGCGGCGGCCCGGACCTTGTCCGACGTGGTCTCGAGCTTCTCGGCCTCCGAGGCGCGCAGGGTGTTGACCTCCTGGGTCAGGGCCTCGTTTTCCGCGACCAGGGCCTCGTCGGCCCGGCGGGCGAAGTCATTGATCTTCTCCTGCAGCTTCGGCCCCAATTGCTCGGCGGCCTTGAGATTCTTCTGCGCGAGCTCGGCGATGGTGTGGAGGCCGCTGGCCGCGATGCTGATTTGCTCGGCGGCGGTGGCCGTGGTGCGGGAAAGGGCTTCGAGCGCGTTCTGGCGCTCGTGGAGCGCCTCCTCCTGCTTGCGCCCGTACTCGGCCACGAAAGGAATGACGGCCAGAATGGCGCCAAGGGCGACGCAGCCCACCATGGCAATGAGGGCCGTCGGTGAGAGGGGAACCTCGCTGGTGCGGGCGATGTACCAGGCGGTGGCGAGAAGCGCGCCGTCGCCGAGCAGAAAGGGCAGTTTCGGGAGTTTCGGGGCCTCGTCGGGAAGTTGCATGGGGCTGACGCTGCGTCGACGATGGTTTGGGCCCGGGGTCGGCGTTTCTCAAGGCAGAAAGCGGGCGAAAGGCCCGGCGGGCTGCGGTTTGCGATTTCCCTTGTTGGGAGGAAGGTGCAGGCTCTCCCCTGTACCCGATGAATTTCTCCCACTTCATGCGGATTGAACGCGAAATCGGCGGACGCTCGAAGCATGTCGTGGTGCACACCCACGACCCCCGGATGTCGCTCGAACTGGCCCCGGATCGCGACTCACCCGACGGGATGGGCAAGGGCGTGATCAAGCGGGTGTGCGTGCCCAACTCCTGGGCCGGAAACTACTCGCAGTACGGCAAGCTCATCGCCGCCGCTCAGGACTTCTTCCAGCAATCCCGGGCCGAGCCGGTGCCAAAGCGGGAGTCCAAGCGCCTGGCGCTGTAGGGCGTGCTTTTGAACGGAGCGGACTAGGTCACGGAAGTTCCGAGCCGGAAAAGTCGCGCAGACCCGCAGAGCCGCAGAGTTTTGAAGTACCGTCTGCACCTCAGGAGGTCTTCTCTGAGGCTCTGCGTCTCTGCGCGACCTCCGGTTCGATCAAATCCTTGTTCCTAGAGTCTCCGCCAAGCCATCCCGAGAAGAGAAACAATCATGCCGATGCGGATGGCGCCCTCCAGCGTCAGGATCACCAGCACATACTTCAGGCTGGAGTTTCGCCGCAGCGCGTAACCGAGCAGACTGACGACCAGCATGCACACGGCCTGGGCGCGCCCGAGGCGGGGCATGAGCATCATCAGCATCCACACGCCGTAGAGAAAGATCAGCCCGCTCCAGAGGGCGGCGATCGGCTCGCTCGGCCCTGAATCCCGCGGATCCGTGCCGGCGGCGATGCGCTTCACCCCGAGGTAGCGCTCGCTGATCACCAGCTGCCACACCTCAAAGACGAGGAAGAGCGGCGCGAGGATGATGAGCGGCGAAACCGGCATGGGATTCCCTGCTCAGCGCTTGGGCCGGACCGTGACCTCGCCCGTGCCGCCGACGAAGATGAGGTTCTGCTTGAACTCGCCGTCGCGCAGCTGGAGCGAGTTCAGCTGGTCGGAGAAGAGCTCGTGCATGAAGGTGACGGAAAAGGTCGCGCCGATCAGCCCGCCGGGCAGGGGCACCTCGGCGTAGAGCCAGACATGCGTGGCCGTCACCTCGGCGCCGCTCCAGGTCAGCGTTTGCACGTCGCCTCCCGCCGATTTGACCAAGAGGTGCTTGCGGAGGTAGTCGCTGGCCGCCGGCGCGAGCAGCTCTGGCTTGTCGATGGGGACGCGGCGTCCGCTGTCCTTGGTCAGCGCTTCCTCGAGGTCGTCCGCAAACAGCCGCACCGCCAGCTCGAGCCGCCCGGTGTCCCGGTTATACGTCGCCTCCGTCACGCTCAGCTTGAGGGCATGTGCGTGAGCGAGGGCCGTCAGACCGAGAAAGAGGGCGACGAGGCGGAAAAGGCGAAAAACCATGCTAAGAGGTGAGGGAGGAGTTAACCGCGAAGAACACGAATGGATTCGAGCCACCGAAGTTTTTAACCACGGATAGATACGGATGGACACGGATTCAAATCATCGGTCCGGATCGTATCCGTGTGAATCCGTGTTCATCCGTGGTTAATTTCTCCGGGTTTGAATGGCTTAGATTCGAGTAACCTTGTACCCATCCGTGGTTCTCAACGGCTTGGGCCCTGACTCAGGGTTGCGGGGCCTTGGCGGCGGCGTCGAGGACTTCGCGCATCGGGTTGCG
>CAYZCV010000009.1:42491-47538 GCA_964476965.1 uncultured Opitutus sp.
CTCAGGGTTGCGGGGCCTTGGCGGCGGCGTCGAGGACTTCGCGCATCGGGTTGCGGGCCTTTTCGTCCTGGAAGAGCTGGAACTTGCTGCGGATCGGGCGGCGCGGCCAGTAATTGTTCTCCACATCGGCGTCGGCGGTCTCCTCATGCGGGTCGAACTGGATCGCGACGATCTGCTTCGTGGTCATGATCGTGCGCGTGGTCTTCTCGCTGTTGATCCGCCAGACCTCGGCCGGGATGCGCAGCTCCTCGGTCGAGCCGTCCCGGTAGGTGACCTTGAGGGGCACGGGCGTCACCAGTCCGCCGATGTTCACCAGGTCGACCACGTAGTAGTTGCGCTCGGTGCGGAGCAGGGCCGGGTTGATCTTGTCGCGCTCGAGCGCCTTCACCAGGTCCTCGAACTTCTTCCGATCGCTGGGCAGGACCGTCGCCTCATCGAAGTCGTTGTAGAAATCGGCCAGCTCCGGATGCGCGTCGATGCGCTTGGGCAGGTCGGCGTTGCGCTGCTGGGAGAGCGTGACGGCCCGGGCCGCCTGTTCCTTGGCATCGCGGGCCTTCTCGATCTCGGGGTCGCGGGTGTCGAGGGTGTACTCGCGCACCGCCTCAATCGCGACATCGACGTGGTCATTGGTGTAGAACCAGCCGCGCCAGAACCAGTCGAGGTCAACCGCGGAGGCATCCTCCATCGTGCGGAAGAAGTCGGCCGGGTAGGGGCGCTTGAACATCCAGCGCTCCGAGAAAACCTTGAAGGCGTGGTCAAACAGCTCCCGGCCGAGGACGGACTCGCGGAGGACGTTCAGCGCGGTGGCGGGCTTGCCGTACGCGTTCGGCCCGAGCTGGGCGATCGACTCGGAATTGGTCATGATCGGCACCTGGTTTGGTCCGACCATGTAGGAAACCATGTCCCGGGGCTCGCCGCGGCGGGAGGGATAGTCCTTTTCCCAAGTCTGCTCGGCGAGAAATTGCAGGAAGCTGTTGAGGCCCTCGTCCATCCAGGTCCACTGGCGCTCGTCGGAATTCACGATCATCGGGAAGTAGTTGTGGCCGACCTCGTGGATGATGACGGAGATCAGTCCGTACTTGGTGCGATCCGTGTAGGTGCCGTCCGGATCCGGGCGCGGGCCGTTGAAGCAGATCATCGGGTACTCCATGCCGCCGATCGGACCATTGACCGAGATGGCGACCGGGTAGGGGTAGGCGAAGGTGTGCTTGGAATAGACGTCGAGCGTGTGGGCGATGGCGTGGGTCGAGTACTTGGACCAGAGCGGCTCACCCTCATTGGGGTAGAAGGACATCGCCATGACGGGCGGACGGTACATGCGGTCCTGCACGCCACCGGCGCGGATCGGGGTCGGCGGGAAGGTGTGGCCCTTGGCGCCCATCGCGTCCCAGATGAACTTGCGGGAGGTCGCGAAGGCGAAGTCGCGCACATTGTCGGCCTTGAAGATCCAGGTCTTCTTGCCCGGGGCCTTGGCCGTCTTGGCCGCGCCGTCCTGCTGATTGGCCTTGGCCTCTTCGGGGGTGACAATGAAGACCGGCTTGTCGGAGGTCTCGGCCTGCTTGAGGCGCTCGCGCTGCACGGCGGTCAGGACCTGCTCGGGATTCTGGAGCTGGCCGGTGGCGGCGACGATGTGGTCGGATGGCACCGTGAGGCGCACGAGGTAGTCGCCGAACTCGAGGGTGAACTCGCCGCGGCCGAGGTACTGCTTGTGCTGCCAGCCGAGGGTGTCGTTGTAGGCGGCGAAGCGCGGGAACCACTGGGCGATCTCGTAGAGGTAGTTGCCGTCCTCCTTGAAGAACTCCCAGCCGCTGCGGATGGCGATGAGCTTGGCGTTGTTGATCGTGTAGGACCAGGAGACGGAGAACGTGACCGACCCCTGCGGGGCGACTGCGGCCGGCAGGTCGACGCGCATCATGGTCTTGACGATCGTGTAGGGCAGCGGCGCGCCATTGGCGTCGGTGACGGCGGTGATCTTGAGATTACTGCTGTAGGTTTCCTGCAGCAGCATGGTCTCGAGGCCGGTGTAGGTCAGGCGGGTGAAGGGATTGCTGCCGGCATTGGCCCGGACCGAGGCGGCCGTGGCGCGGTTGTCGGAGCCCGGCTCATGGATGTTCAGGTCGAGCTGCAGCCAGAGGTAGCCGAGGCTGTCGGGCGACAGATTGTGATAGGTCATCGTCGCCTTGCCGGTGATCGACTGCGTGGCGTCATCGAGCTCGGCGTCGATCACGTAGTCCGCCCGCTGCTGCCAGTAGGCGTGCCCGGGCGCGCCCGAGGCATTGCGGTAGGAGCCGGGGGTGGGCAGCAGCTCTTCGAGCTGGCGGAACTTGTCACTGGGGAGGGGCTTGGTCGCGTAGGGCTGGGCGACCACGGGAAGGGCGAGGGCGGCGAACAGGAGGAGGAGGCGAAGCATGGGAGGAGACGGGAAGCGAAGCACAGACGGGGCCAAAATTCCAAAGTGAATTCCGGACCGGTTTGGAACCCGGCCCAAGCTGCGCAGGGAAGCGTCGGGGCGCGCCTCGTGCGCGCCCTCGGAAGGCGTGGTCGAGCCCCGCCCCGATAAAGTCGGGGGATCGCTGCAACTTTGTGGAATGTCGGCGGGTGTTGCAGGGAGCATGCTCTCCGATTTTCGTCTGACCCTCCGGATGCTCGCCAAGAGCCCCGGCTTTGTGGCCGTTACCGTCATCACGCTGGCCCTCGGGCTTGGCGTGAATGCCGCGATGTTCAGCATCGTGAACGCGGTCATGTTCCGGAGCCTGCCCTACCCGCAGGCCGAGCGCCTGCAGACGATCCGCCTCGCCAATCCGGAGCGCGAAGAGACCCGGATGACGCTTTCCTGGCCGGAGTACTGGGACCTGCGCGAGCGCCAGCAGGCCTATGCCGAGGTCGCCGCCTACCGCAATGGCACCGTCAATCTCAGCGGGGGCGACGTGGCGCCCGAACGCTTCAGCGGCATGTGGATGACCGGGGCCACGCCGGCGATCCTTGGCGTCAACCCGTCCGTGGGTCGCTGGTGGTTGCCGGAGGAGGACACCGCGGCCGCGTCCCCGGTGGCCGTCATCAGCGAGAAAATCTGGCGCACGCGCTTCGGCGGCCGGCCCGACATTCTTGGGCAGACTCTCCGGATCAATGGCGAGCAGACCACCGTGATTGGCGTGGCGCCGGTGGACTTTGATTTTCCGGGACAGTGCGATGTGTGGCAGCCCCAGCGTTTCGATCGTCCGGAGGAAAAGCGGGACAACCGCTACTTTGCCGTGATCGGCCTGCTGCGGCCCGGCGCGAGCGGCGACACCGGGCGCACTGATGTGACGCGCATCGTCGAGCAGTTCGCCAAGGATCATCCCGACACGACCGCCGGGTATCAGGCGCAGGTCATGCCCTTCCGCGATTCGTTCCTGGGTGACCAGACCATCCCCATCTTGTCGTCCTGTGCGGCCGCCGTTTCCCTCGTGCTGCTGATTGCGTGCGTCAACGTGGCCAATCTGCTCCTCGCCCGCGGCGGCACCCGCGCCCGCGAGATCGCCGTGCGCGCGGCGCTGGGCGCCGGTCGCGGGCAGGTGATCCGTCTGCTGCTGACCGAGAGCCTCGTGCTCTCCTCGCTCGGCGCGGCCCTGGGCCTGCCGCTGGGTTGGGCGCTCCTGCGCTGGTTTGCGATCGCGATGGAGTCCTCCGGCGACAATCCCCCGGCCTGGCTGACGTGGACCATGGACGGCTCCGTGCTGCTCTACCTGCTCGGCGCGGTGGTCTTCACCTGTGTGGCGGCCGGACTCTTGCCGGCGCTGCGCCTCGCGAAGCCCGACCTGACCGAGGTGCTCAAGGACGGCTCACGCGGCTCGACCGGCGGTCGCACGGGTCGCTTCACCCGGGCCTTGGTCGTCGCCGAGGTGGCGCTGTCCTGCGTGCTCCTCGTCTCCTCGGGCATGATGATCCGCAGTGTGATGCTCGCGGCCCAGGTGGAGATGGGATACCAGATCGATGGCGTGATGACCGCCCGCATCGGGCTGCCGGAAGCGGGCTACACGACCCCGCTGAGTCGCACCGAGTTTTTCCGGAAGTTGGAGGAGAACACCCGGCGGCGGCCGGAGGTGGTGGCGGCCGGTTTGAACACGCGCCTGACGACATCGAGCAGCACGCAGGCCATCACGCTCGAGGGCGCCAGCCCGGCGAATCGGCCGCGGGCGGGGGTCAGCGCCGTGACGGCCGCCTGGTTTGAGAGCGTCAACGTCAAGATCCTGCAAGGTCGCGGCTTCGACGCCCGCGACACGGCGGAGTCCGAGCGGGTCGCGGTGATCAATGCCAAGATGGCGGAGACCTTCTGGCCGGGTCAGGAGGCGATCGGCCGCCGTTTCAAGCTGGGCGACGAAAAGGCCTCGGTCGACCAACCTTGGATCACGGTCGTGGGGGTGATCCCGTCGATCTACCAGGGCAATTTTGAGGACGCGATCGGGCCGCAGATCTACCGCCCGCAGACGCAGGCCCCGGAACGGTTCATGTCGATCTACGTCCGCGGCGCGGCGGCAGATCCGGCGCTGCTGGGCGCGGCGATCCGGGACGAGGTGCGGGCGCTGGATGCGGACCTGCCGATCTACTGGCTGCGTCCGTTGCGGGAGGTGGTCGATGAGGCGGCGTTCATCCAAAAACTCTTCGCGACCATGTTCGGCCTCTTTGGTGGCATCGCGTTGCTGATGGCGGCGGTGGGCCTGTACGGCGTGATGGCCTACAGCGTGGCGCAGCGGACACAGGAGATCGGGGTGCGCGTGGCGCTCGGCGCCTCGCCGCGCCGGGTCGTCGGGCTGATCGTCGGCCAGGGCGGGCTGCAACTGGCGATCGGACTCCTGATCGGCCTGCCCCTCGCGTACTTCACGAGCGGGATGCTGAGCTTCATGGCCTTCGGTGTGGAGCCGGGCGATCCGCTGACCTTCGGCGCCACCTTCGGCGTGCTGTCGGCCGCCGGCCTCCTCGCCTGCCTGGTCCCCGCGCTGCGCGCCCTCCGCGTCAGCCCGATGGTGGCCCTCCGCGCCTCCTGACGCAGGCGCGGAATTGCGGATTG
>CAYZCV010000010.1:0-44670 GCA_964476965.1 uncultured Opitutus sp.
GTATTCCAGGCGAAGTGCCTCGTGCGCGAGCAATTCGCGAACCCGGACCTTTGCGTGCAGCACATTGCCGAGTTGCTGGGCTGCTCGGCGGACTACCTGTCGCATCTGTTCCACGTTGAAACCCACGAGCGGCTTACGCATTACATCCAGCGAATCCGGGTGGAGGGTGCGATCCTTGCGCTCGACACGACGACGCTGACGATTGCCGAGATCGCGTACGCGAGCGGGTTCTCCGATCCGGCGTATTTTGCGCGGGTGTTCAAGCAGCACAAGGGCGCCACCCCGCAGGAGTATCGCCTGCAGCAGGAGGAGGCGCGCAAACAGCGCGAGGTCCAGCCGAAGACCGTCTATGTTGGCCGGACGGATTTCACCCACGGCACGCCGAAGAAGAAGCTCGCGGCCTCGGGCGGACGCTAGGCCGCGGTTGCGAGGAAGCGGGTTCGGGGCCGGGCCTTACGCTTCGGCGGGCACCTTGGCTTCTGGAACCCACTGAAGGGCCGCCGCGGCGAGCAGGAGACAGCCGCCGCCGAAGATCACGGCGTAGAGTGCGTGGCCGCCGAACAGAAATTCCACCGCCGGCCCGAGCAGCGTCGCGGCGAGGATCTGGGGCAGGACGATGAAGAAATTGAACACGCCCATATAGAATCCCATGGAGCGGGCCGGGATGGCGTTGGCCAGGAGTGCATAGGGCATGGAAAGAATCGTGGCCCAGCCGATGCCGACGGCCGCCATCGACGCGATCAGGAGTTCGGGCGACTTGACGAAGCCAACCGACAGGAGCCCCGCGCCGGCGCAGAGCAATCCGACCCGGTGCATGAGCTTGGCCGAAATGCCCTGGCGTGCGCAGGCTACGAGGAGGAAGGAAACGGCGAATGCGACCCCATTGTAGACCGCGAAGCAAACGCCGCCCCACTCCAGGCCCCGCTGGTACTCTGGCGATCCCGGTTCGCCTTGAAAGATGCCCCGCGCAACGGCGGGCGTGAAGTAGATCCACATGCAGAACAAGCCGAGCCAGGTGAAGAACTGAACCCACGCGAGACGGCGCATGACCGGAGGCATCTCAATGATGCCGCGTCGGATCTCAGTGATGAACGAGGTGGCGGACCCCCGCAGTTCGGCCTGCGTCTCCGGCGTCGGGGGAAACTCCGGGGTCGTCACGATCGTGTACAACACGGCGATCATGTAGACGACGGCACCGATGTAGAACGAGAGGTGAACGGATTCCGGGATGCCGCTCGCAGCGACGGCACCGACTTCGACCACGCCGAAACGCGTGAGCATCCACGGCAGGGCGGATGAGAGCACGGCGCCAAGGCCGATCAGCAGGCTCTGCATCGCAAAGCCGGTCTGGCGCTGTTTGGGCGGAAGCAGGTCGGCCACGAATGCGCGGAATGGCTCCATGCTGATGTTGACCGAGGCATCGAGGATCCAGAGCAGCCCTGCAGCCATCCAGAGGGCCGTGGAGTTGGGCATCGCGACCAGCGCGAGGCTGGCGAGGATCGCGCCTGCCAGGAAGAAGGGACGGCGGCGGCCCAGCCGGCACCACGTGCGGTCACTGTAGTAGCCGATGATCGGCTGGACGATCAGCCCGGTGAGTGGGGCGGCGAGCCACAGGATCGGAATCTCACTTTCGGAGGCGCCGAGGAATTCGTAGATGGCACTCATATTCGCCATCTGCAGTCCCCAGCCGAATTGGATGCCGAAGAATCCGAAACTCATGTTCCAGATGGCCGGCAGGGTCATGGGGCGAAGCGTGGTCATGGGGCGGGGTCGGGCGGGGAGGCGAGCGGCTGGCTGTAGTCGAGGAAGGGGCGCCGGCCGGTCCGGTCGTAGAGCTTGATCCAGGATTGGAGCGTGGCGAGACGATCAAGCGTCAAGGCATCGAGGTGGACGTCCGTGAACCGCCACTGCCAGTTGCCCTCGGCGGTCCCGGGCCGGTTGAGCGTGGCGGAGGCCGGCAGATCCATCAGATCCTGCACGGGAATGACAGCGAGGCGCGAGACGGTCGCGAGGGCGGCGCGGATCATGGGCCAGGCCGAGGCGCGCGCCGGGAGCTGGTAGTAGTCGCGAATGCGGTCAGCGTACTCGGCGGGCAGGGCCTCGAGCCAGCCGCGGGTGGTGACGTTGTCGTGTGTCCCGGTATAGGCGACGCTGCCCGCGGTGTAGAGGTGGGGCAGGTTCGCGTTGTTGGCGTCGTGGCCGAAGGCGAACTGGAGAATCTTCATCCCGGGAAGCCCGGCGGCGCGGCGTAACGCGACGACGTCGGGTCCGATATAGCCGAGGTCCTCGGCGATGATCTTGGCCTCCGGCAGTGCGGCGCGGACCGCGTCGAAGAAGGGCAGGCCGGGTCCGGGGCGCCAGCAGCCATGCCGGGCATCGGGAGCGCCGGCCGGAACCTCCCAGTAGGTTTCGAACCCGCGGAAGTGGTCGAGCCGGATGATGTCGTAGAGCTCGAACGCGGCTTCAAGCCGGTCGATCCACCAACGGTAGCCCGTGTGCGCGAGGTGGTCCCAATCGTAGAGGGGGTTGCCCCAGAGCTGGCCGAGCGCGGAGAAGTAGTCGGGCGGCACGCCAGCCACGGCGAGCGGGGATCCGCCGGCGTCGAGCCGGAAAACCTCGCGGTGGCACCAGGTGTCGGCGCTGTCGAGCGCGACAAAGATGGGCACGTCCCCGATGACGCCGACGCCGCGCGTGCGTGCGTAGTCGCGCAGGCGGCGCCATTGGCCGAAGAACAGGTACTGGTAGAATTCGTGCCGACGGGCCTCCTCGCGAACGGAGGCCGGCAGGCCGGTGGCGAGGTTGGGCGACCAGGCGCGGAAGGCCAGCGGCCAGGTGGTCCAGGCGGCGCCGCCGAAATGGTCCTTGAGGGCCATGAAGAAACCGTAGGGCTCAAGCCAGGAGCGGTGCAGTTCCCGGAAGGCGGCCAGCGACCCGAGGCCGGACACCTCGTCGCGACCCGAGGCGGCAAATCGCGCGTGGGCCTGTCGCAGCACGGGCCAGAAGGTGCGGTAAAGGGTGCCGTAGTCGACGTGGTCGGATGGCAGGGCCTGCAGCGGAGCCACCTCGTCGGCGGTGATCAACCCGTCCGCGATCAGTTCACCGAGGTCGATGAAGTACGGATTCCCCGCGTTGGCCGAAAACGACTGGTACGGTGAATCGCCGTAGCCGGTGGGGCCGAGCGGACAGATCTGCCACCAGGTGATGCCGGCCGCCTCGAGAAAATCGATGAACCGGCGCGCCCCGGTGCCAAGGTTGCCGATGCCGTAGTCGCCCGGCAACGACGACACGTGCGCCAGCACGCCGGCCGTACGGGTGTCGAGCCAGGAAGGGATGGGCTGGTCCATGGGCTTTGCGGGCGGCGAGGCCGGCGCCGGGCGCGTTGGCCGGGCCACGTTGGGCGCCGAGAGAGCGTGGGCGGAAGCGGGCACAGGTGGGAACGAGACGAGGGAAGAACGGGCGCCGGGGATTTTCCGGCGCCCGCTGGTGATCCGGCCGGGAGTGCCCCGGTCAGAACTTGTAGTTAACTCCCAGGAGGTAGGTGCGGCCGTACCTCTGGTACTCCACGAGCCGTTCCTGCGAGGCCTGGTAGGTCTGATAGACCTCGTCGGTCAGGTTGTAGGCCTGGAGCACGACGCCGATCCCCTCGAGCGGGCCGTCCCGGAATTCGTAGCCGACCTGGGCGTCGGTGATGCCCTCGCCCTTCACGTAGCGCAGTTCGCGATCCGCGCCGAAGCCGGTGATCTCGCCCACGAAGTCAGAGCGGTTGCGGTGGCTGAGGCGGGCGGAGAATCCGGCCTTCTCGTAGTACACCGTGACGTTGCTGACCTGGCGGGAGAGACCGGGTAGCGTGATGGCGCTGCCGAGGTTCGTGTTGTCGACCGTGATCGAGCTGGAGTTGACCGAGTGGCTGGCGACCAGGCCAAAGCCGTCGAGGGCGCTGGAGAACAGGCTGAACGGAATCGAGAGCGAGAACTCCGCGCCGCGGAGACGGCCGCCGTTGCCATTCAACGGCTGGCTGAAGTTGCCGGTGTTGGTCAACGCGAGCGGGTTGCCCGCGGTGAAGCGGGAGAAGTCGTAGTTCCGGTCGGTCTGGTCGTAGATGTAGGTGTCGAGGTCCTTGTAGAAGCCGGCGATGGCGAAATAGCCCTTGTTGTCGCCGAAGTACTTCTCGTAGGAGACGTCGAAGGCGGTCGCTTCCCAAGGATCGAGGCGGGGATTGCCGCCACTGCCGCTGGGCAGGCCGCTGCCGGTGCTGATGTTGAACTCGAAGGCCGACTTCATCTGGTCGAGGCGGGGCCGCGCCATCTGCTTGGCCGCGGCGATGCGCAGGACCGAGGAGTCGGTCACGTCAAACACCAGGTTGGCGCTCGGGAGCACGTTGGTGTACGACTTGCCGTCGCGGTTACGCTTCACCTGCTGCCCGGCCGGCGCGCTGTTGTCGAAGAAGTTGGCGGTCGACGACTGGTCGACATCCTTGACCTGCACGCCGATGTTGCCGCGCATCCGGAAATTCCCGACCTCGGTGTCGAGGTTGAACTGCGCGAAGTAGGTCGCGATCTCCTCGTCGACGCGCCAGGCCTTTTGGATCAGGTACGCGGCGGCCGTGGAGCTGGGGCGGAAGGGATCGAAGACGGAACCGAGCACGGTCGGGACGTCCCAGCTAAGGGTCGAGGAGGTGTTGGCGAAATCGAGCTTGGTGCGCTCGAGGATGAGATTGCTCGCGAGCGGGCGGAAACCGGAGACGCTCAGGCCGGCCTCGGGCTGGTCCTTGTCCTTTTGGCGATCGGCAAAGTTGATGCCGAACTCAACGTTGTCGAAGAAGCGGCCAAGGCTGCGGGAAGCGACGAGCTTGTAGGAGGTGAGCTCGTCCTCGACCATCGGGACCTTGCCGTAGCCGGCGCCGTAGATGGTGGGCCCGATCTGGATGCGCGCCGGGTCGTTGTAATTGAGACCGAGACTGGCGGTCGGGAACTGGTCCGTGCTCAGGTTGTACGTGACGAAATCGAGGACCGGGTCGCCGGCGGCGTTGCGGTACTGGGCCTGCGTTTCCATGTTCAGCTCCTCGCGCTCGGCCTTGGAGTAGCTGATATCGCCGGTCAGGATCCAGTCATCCATCCGGTACTGGTTGTTCCAGCCGAAGGCGGTGAGCTTGTCCACGCGGTCGTTGTAGTTGTTGCGGGCGAGCGGGTAGACGCCGGTCGCTGCGCCGCCGATGAGCGTACCGCCGCTGATCCGGGTGGTGGTGTAGTTGAGCCCGGGCGCAATGCCGCCGTTGTAGCCACCGATATGGACCTCCAGACCGCGGGCGGTTTCCTCGCGCTGGAATCGGGAGTAGTAGATGTCGACCACCGAGGTGAACGCGTCGGTCGGACGCCACTCAGCCACGCCGATCACGCCGTCGCGGGTGTTGGTGCCGCTGCGGGCGAAGATCTTGAGGCCATCCGTGGCGCTGGTTCCGGCGGCGACGCCGGGACGGCCATTGGTGTTCCAGCCGTAGGTGCCGAACTCCTGCGAGGCGATCGGGGACTCGAGATGGGCGTACCCCACCGCGATGCCGATCGTGTTGTCGGCGAATTGGTCGATGTAGGCGGCGCTCAGGCGGTTGCCGGTGCTCTCGGAGTCGGAGCCGAGATCATCGAGGGAATTGACCTCGAAGCGGGCATTGACGGAGACACCGCGGCGCGAGAACGCGAGCGGCTTGACCGTCTGCAAGTCGAGCGTGCCGGAAAGCCCCTGGCCCACCAAACGGGCGTCGGGCGTCTTGTACACCGTCACGGCGTTGATGAGCTCCGAGGGATATTGGTCGAACTCGACCCCGCGATTGTCGCCCGTGCTGACCTGCTCGCGTCCGTTGAGGAGCGTGGTGGCGAAGTCGGGCGAGAGTCCGCGAACGGAGATGACCTGCGCGCGGCCGGCGACGCGCTGGGCGGCCAGGCCGGGGAGGCGGGCGATGGACTCGGCAATGCTGATGTCAGGCAGCTTGCCGATGTCCTCGGCGGCGATCGATTCGACGACGGAGACCGATTCCTTCTTGGTGGCAATGGCAGTCTCGATGCCGAACCGGATGCCGGTGACGACAAAGGTGTTCAGCTCCACCGTTTCCTCATTGGCGGGGGTGACGGCGGGAGCGGTTTGGGCGTGAAGGGCCGGCTGGGCGAGCAGCAGGCTGGCGGCCAGGCCTCGGGTGAGGAACCGGCGCGGGAGGACGGACGTGGGATTCGGTTGCATGGTGGGTAGTGAGGCGGCCGAGCACCGCGGGTTCGTGCGGGCGCCGGACGTAAGGGGTGAAGGGTTGCGGCGGTGAGGAACACCGGCCGATGGGAGCAACGTGGCTCCCTTGGATCCACGCCGCCATGGGCAAAGGGAGCAGAAAACCGAGATCAGTATGAAAAGTCTTAGGTGGTGCGACCCGTCGAACCGTCCGAAGGGGCAGGGCTCTGGCTGCGGTGGGAAGCAGGTCCCACGGGGGGGATTCCCCTCGGTGGGGAGTCCGGACGGCGCCGGAGAACAACGGTCGGGATCGCCACCCGGATCAGGAGTTTTCCGGAGTGACCTAGGTTTTCTCCGGGTCATGCAAGACTTCTCCCACTGGGGCCATTTGACCCGGGCGAAGCGGAACGCAGCGTGGGAAAACCCCATGAGTTCCAGCACCGTTGGTCGTCTTTCTTGGCTCATTCCCCTTCTGGCCCTGCCGCTCGCGGCGGCCGTCGGTCCGTCGGTCCCGCGCCTGACCCATCCAGGTGCAGGCCAGACGTTTTACTTCGTCCTGACCGATCGCTTCGCGAATGGGAGGACCGACAACGACACGGGTGGTTACCCGGGTGGACCCGATGACCATGGGTTCGATCCCACCCGCGTCTCCCACTATCATGGCGGCGACTTCGCAGGGCTGACGGCCCGGCTCGATTACCTGAAGGGCCTGGGCATCACCGCCGTCTGGGTCACGCCTCCCTTCAAGAACAAGCCGGTGCAGAGCGGGACCGCGGGTTACCACGGTTACTGGATCACCGACTTCCTCTCCATCGATCCGCATCTGGGCACCAACGAGGAGTACCGAATCTTTGTCCGCGAGGCCCATGCGCGGGGGATGCGGGTGTACATGGATATCATCGTGAACCACACCGCGGATGTCATCGGTCTGCAGGGCGACCATGCCTATCGTCCCAAGGCGGAGGCCCCCTATCGTGACGCAGCGGGGCGGCCCTTTGACGACCGGGCGGTCGCCTACAATGGGCTAAACGACCCCGCGGCCTTTCCTGCCCTCGCGGCGGCCACCAGCTTTCCCTACCAGCCTGTCGTCCCCGCGGCGGAACAATCGAGCAAGCACCCGGCGTGGCTGAATGACCCCACGCTCTACCACAACCGGGGCAACACCACCTTTGTGGGGGAGAACTCGGTTCACGGGGACTTCGTGGGATTGGACGATCTCTTCACTGAACATCCCCGCGTGGTCACCGGCATGATCGACATTTTCACCCAATGGCTCGACCTGGGGATCGATGGCTTTCGCATCGACACGACGCGGCATGTGAACACCGAGTTCTGGCAGGCCTTCATCCCGGCGATCCGGGCACAGGCGCGGGCGCGGGGCCGGCCGGACTTCCTCCAGTTTGGCGAAGTCTACAACGAAGCCGGCGATCCCGCGGTGCTGGCGGAGTTTTCCACCGGCAGCATCCCGGTCGATACGACCCTCGACTTCGGCTTCTTTGCGGCGGCGCGCCGCTTCATCTCCCAGGGCGGGACCGGCTCGGCCTTGGCGGACTTCTTCGCGCGCGACGATCACTACACGGACCACGACAGCCATGTTCACGTCACGACAACCTTCCTCGGCAATCACGATGCGGGCCGCTTCGCGTACTTTCTGCAGCAGGACAACCCGGGCGCGACCGATGACCAACTCATGGCGTTGAGCGCCCTCGGCCATGGCCTGCTCTACTTTGCGCGCGGTCAGCCGGTGATCTACTACGGCGACGAGCAGGGCATGATCGGCCGCGGTGGCAATGACATGCAGGCCCGCGAAAGTCTCTTCGCGTCGCGGGCGCCGGACTTCGCCAGTGCCCGGCTGCTGGGCACCGCGCGCCGGGGGGATGAGGACAAATTTGATCCGAAGCACCCACTCTACCGCCTCTTCGCCCGGCTCGGCGCGCTGCGGGCGGAGCACGCGGCGCTGCGCACGGGAGCCATGATTCCGCGATCGGTGGATGATGCGAGTGTCGCGGCCTTCTCACGGATCGAGCGGGGACAGCGGATCGAGTACCTCGCGGTTTTCAACGCGTCCCGTACACGGACGGTGTTCACGTCGGTTCCAACGGCTCAGGCGCGCGGCGGTGTGTTTGCGCCGCTGTTTGATTCCGCCCACGAAGCGGGCGCTAAGCTGGTCGCGGATGAAGGCGGTCGCGTGGAGGTCAAGCTGGCTCCACTGCAGTTCGCCCTGTGGCGGGCGGAGGCACCGCTCAGCGCGGTCGCGGAGACACCCCGAATCTCCCTCGTCACGCCGGCGGCAGGCGCGACCCTGGCCATCGGCGTGCGGGAGGTGGATGGCCTCCTTTTCCCCGGCCGTCGCGAGATTCGGGCGGAGGTCAGCGGCGGCGACGGTTTCGCGGAGGTCACATTTGCCCTCGTGCGGTCCTCGCGGCCGGGTCAATACGCTTGGCTCGGCACCGACGATACGGCGCCCTACCGCGTGTTTTGGACGCCCCCGGCCGATCTGGCACCGGGCGAGACGTTCGAATTGGTGGCAACGGTCAACAATCTGCGCGGCGGCGAATCCACGGCGCGGGTGGGGGATCTGCGGGTGGTCACGCAGGGAGCGGTCACGCTCGGCATCGCGGGATCCCAGACTCCGCGGCTCCGGCAACCGCTCCCGGCCGCCGTCACCGTGGCGCCGACCGACCCCCTGACGCTGTCCGTGGACGCGGAAGGGACGGGGCCGTTGGAGTACCAGTGGCTGCGCAACGGCGAGGCGATTCCCTACGCCACGGCACCCCAGTTTCGCATTGAGCGGTCCTCGCCGGCGGACGCGGGTGACTACCGCGTTCTCGTACGCAACCTCGCTGGGACGACGGTCAGTGAGAGCACCCGCGTTACGGTCGGCTCGGCGGCAACGGGTCGGATCGAGCGCCATCCCGGCTTCGCCTCGCAGTGGGTGGCCGGGCGTCCGATCGAAGTCTGGCTTCCGCCCGGTTACGATGCCGATGCGTCGGCGCGTTACCCGGTCGTGTACCTGCATGACGGCCAGAGCCTCTTCGACCCGGCTACGGCCTTCGGGGGCGTCCCGTGGTCCGTGGACCAGGCGATGGAGCGCCTGATCGCGGCCGGCCAGGCGCGATCCGCGATTCTCGTCGGGATCTGGAATACGGCGGCGCGCACGGCGGAGTACTTTCCCCAGAAGGCCGTCGCGGAGGAGAACCTGGCCCGGATCAGCGGGCTGGTCGCGCGTCCCGAGGCGCCGTTGCAGGCGGATCGCTACCTCCGCTTCCTGGTCGAGGAGGTGAAGCCCTTTGTGGACGGACGCTACCGCACACGACCGGAGCGAGAGCACACGTTGGTAATGGGCTCGAGCATGGGCGGTCTGATTTCAGCGTATGCACTCGTTGAATACCCCGAGGTCTTTGGGGCTGCCGGGTGTGTATCGACGCATTGGCCGGCGGCGGATGGAGCGGTCATCGACTACCTGGCGCGACACCTGCCGGCGCCCGGCCGCCATCGGCTCTATTTCGACTTTGGGACCGAGACCCTCGATGCGAGCTATGAGCCGTATCAGCGCAGAATGGACGAGATCCTTCGTGCGGCCGGCTACACGGAAGGCCGGGATTGGATGACGCGTGCCTTCCCGGGAGCGGAGCATTCGGAAACGTCGTGGCGATCCCGCGTGGCGATTCCCCTCGCGTTCCTTCTCGGGCCGTAGCGCGTACGCCTCCCCGGTCGGCGAGCGAGCGGGGTAGGGGGTGGCATCGTCGGACAGTCTTCCCGCCTGCGGGTGGGCGGTGTTCGCGCGCCCGGCGCTTGCCGGCTGAGTCGGCGCACGACGAAAGGATTGCCCGCCGTCGAGCGGAGATCGTTTGGCGCAATTATTCTATAAGAACCTGTAGAATAGGTATATCCGCTGTATTTTATGAACGGATCGACCTGCGGGAGGTGAGGAGGGGGGCCAACCTTTACACGGGCTTAACAAATCTCCCGCCAAAACAAACACGGCGCTTACACGAGGGGGCTAGAGTGGGGGCGTAATAAACGAACACCCACAAAAACAAACAGCCACCCTCCTCCCATGAAGAACAACGTCTCCTTCCTCCTCGTCACCGCCACCGCCGTCGCCGCCATGGCCCTCTGCTTCGGCAGCGTCGCCCGCTTCGACACCGTCACGCCGCAGATCGCCTCGTCGACCGCCCCGACCGCCGAGGTCGCTCCCGCCACCTCCGCCGACGCGAACCTTCGCATCGAGTAATCCGCTTCCCGCCACCCACCCGTATCCACCCACCGCTCCGCTAAACCACCACCTCCCATGAAGAACAACACCTCCTTCCTCCTCGTCGCCGCCACCGTTTTCGCCGGCGTCCTCCTCTCCTTCGGCAGCATCGCCGACTTCGGCTCCGCTCCTTCGCAGGCCACGTCGATCGCCACGGCCAAGGATCCGGTTGCCGCTCCCGTCGCCGAGCAGAGCCAGCGCAGCGAATAAGCCCGATCCGTTCGTCGGTTCCTCCCTCAACCCTGCTCCCTGCCGACCATGAATGCCGCCTTCGCTCTCCCCGCACCGTCCGGATTCTTCTTTTCCGGGGCCGACACCTCGGTGCCAGTTCGTCCGGTCGCACGGCCCAAGGCCGCCGCCCAATCCTATGACGACGCCTTCGACTACGAAGATTGCCTCGTGCGGGTGCGTCAGGGCGATCAACAGGCTGCCCGTGACCTCGTCGACACCCTGCACCCGCTGGTGATCGGGATTGTCCGGGCCCGGCTGCCGCGGCGGACGGACGAGCAGGACATTGTCCAGGAGGTCTTCCTCAAGGTTTTCTCGCGGCTCGAGCAGTACCGCGGGGCCGTGCCCTTCCCGCACTGGGTCGCGCGGATCTCGACGACGACCTGCATTGACCAGCTCCGACTCTGGAAGCGGCGCCCCGAATTCCGGCTCGCTGACCTCTCTGAAGAAGAGGCCTCCGCCTGCGAGCGCGCCCTTGCGAGCGAGCACCAGACCCGCCCGAACGACGCCCTCGTGGTCAAGGAACTCGTGGGTCGTCTCCTCGCCGAACTCGATCCCAAGGATCAGCTGGTGATCCAGCTCCTCGATCTCGAGCAGAAATCCCTGGCCGAAGTCGAGGCCGTCACCGGTTGGAACAAGACCGTGATCAAGGTTCGCGCCTTTCGTGCCCGGCGGAAACTCCGCCAACACTTCTTGCAGCTCCGGAAGACCGAGCGCGCCTGAGGCTTGGTTTCCTGCAAAGGAAGGAATCGAGATGGCCACGAAAAACACAAAAATTGTCTTCGTCGCGTACGTAGACCGTCCGAGCGCCTTATAGGGCGCCGTAAGGTTATCGAACCAACCCCGGATCCTTTGTGTTTTTCGTGGCCAAACTCCGAATCCGGACTCGGTGTCCGCGCCGACTCGCCCCCCGCTGTAGCCGGGGTCGCTGACCCCGGGGATCGACGAAGGCCAACGGACCGGGGTCAGCGACCCCAGCTACATCAGACCGTCCATCCTCATGACCCTTGTTGCCCCACCTTTTTCGGCTGGATTGACGCTGGATGACTCCGAGGGTACATCCGGGGACATCCCCATGGACGACCGCGGGCGCACGCGCCTCCTCATGATTGACGACGACCGGAAGCTCTGCCGGCTCGTGTCCGACTACCTGACTCCCCTCGGATTCGACGTGTCGGCCGTCCACACCGGACCCGAAGGCGTCGACACCGCCACGCGCGAGGTCTGGCATGCCGTGATCCTGGATGTGATGTTGCCCGGCATGGACGGTTTCGAGGTGCTCCGCCGCATCCGTCAGAAAAGCGCGGTGCCGGTGCTCATGATGACCGCACGCGGGGACGAGATGGACCGCATCGTCGGACTTGAAGTCGGCGCTGACGATTATCTCCCCAAGACGTTTTCGACCCGCGAGCTCCTCGCCCGTCTGCGCGCGGTGCTCCGCCGGACCGCCCTCACCACGGCTGCGCCGGCCGTTGAACCGCCGACGGAACTCGTCGTCGGACCCTTGCGGATCAATGTCGATGCCCGTACGGCGCTGCTGAATGACCGACCGCTGGCGCTGACGCCGGTGGAATTCGACATCCTCGCCAGCCTGGCGAAGGCCCGCGGGCGGGTGAAGACGCGCGAGGCGCTCCTGGATGAGGCCCGCGAGCGCAACTACGACGTCTTTGATCGCTCGATCGATGTGCACATCTCCGCACTGCGCAAGAAGCTCGGCGATGACGCCAAACAACCCCGTTTTATCCGCACCCTGCGGTCCGCCGGCTACATGCTGAGCGACCCGGACGCGGCCTTCTGACGTCACCCCTGCGTGTGCCGCCGGCCCTCGCCGCGCGCGCTGCCGCTCCCCCGGACCATGACCCCTTCGCCCGCCCCCACGCCTGCCGCCACCCGGCGCATCAAGTTTCCGCTCTCGCTGAAAGTCGCGACGTGGCTGCTCCTCAACGTCGTCTTTCTCGTCGGGGTCGCCGCGCTGATTCTCTTCGCCCGCACCGGCTTCAGCTGGGATTCACTCTTTTCGCGCGCGGCGGCCAACCGCGTGGAGGCGGTGGCCAATGTGATTGTCACGGAGCTGTTCCGCGATCCCTCGCGCAACCGCAACGAGGTCTTGGCGCCCTTCAGCGCGGCCTACGGCGCGGATTTCTATCTGTTCGGTCCCGAAGGCACGCAGCTCGCCGGCACCCCGGTGAGCCTGCCCGCGTCGGTCCAGGCCCAAGTCCGCGAACTCACGGCCTCATTCGACGGCGGGCCGGGAGGGATGCGCGGGGGGCGTCCGCCGGCGCCACCCCCGGTCGTCGCGCCGGGTCTGCCTGCGACCGACGGCCAGCGGGACGCCCCGGCGTTGGGCGATCTGCGAACCCCGGCGGATATCAACCGCCTGATAGTGGCCGGCCAGCGCGACGAGCGGTCGCGCTTTGTCGAACTGATCCGGGGCTCGCCGTCGGTTTACTGGATCGGCGTCCGTGTCCTGGTGCCGGGCGAGGGTGGCTTTCGGCGGCGGGCGCCTGCGGTTCTCATTGCCAAGACGGACCCACTGGGTGGCGCCGGTCTGATCTTCGACCTGCGGCCCCTGCTGATTGGCACGGCGGTGGTGGTCGGCCTGTCCGTGCTCTTCTGGTTGCCCGTGGTGCACGGCGTCACGCGCGCGCTTCGCCGTCTGACGGGCACGGCCGAGGCGATTGCCGACGGGCGACTCGACGCCCGCGTAGTGGTGGATCGCCGTGATGAAATCGGCCGGCTGGGGGAGACGGTGAACACGATGGCGGCTCGGCTGGAAAGCAACGCCACCGGGCAGAAGCGCTTTATCGGGGACATCGCCCACGAACTCGGTTCGCCGCTGGCGCGCATGCAGTTTGCCACGAGCATTCTGGAGGAGCGGGCGGGCAAGGACCTCGCTCCGGCGGTGGCGGACGTGCGCGAGGAAGTGCAGCACATGTCGGAGCTCGTCTCCGAGTTGCTGGCCTTCACGCGAGCGGGCCTCCGTCCACGGGAGGTCAAGCTGGCCGAGGTTGCGCTGGCGCCTCTGGTCGCGAAGGTGCTCGATCGCGAGGATGCGGCGGGCAAGGTGGTCGTTCGTTTGCCCTCGGATCTGCGGGTCTTCGCCGACGAGCCACTCCTGTCGCGGGCGCTCGGCAATCTGGTGCGCAACGCGGTGCGCTACGCTGGTGACGCGGGCGAAATCCAGGTGGAAGCGGTCACGAAAGCGGGCGATCAGGTGATCCTCACCGTCTCGGACCGCGGCCCTGGCGTGCCGCCGGAGGCTCTCGCGCGATTGGGCGAACCCTTCTATCGTCCCGAGCTGGCGCGTACCCGCGAAACGGGTGGCGTCGGCTTGGGCCTGGCGATCGTGCGCAGTGCCGTCGAGGCCTGCGGTGGCGCGCTGCGCTTCTCGAACCGCGTGCCAAACGGCTTTCAGGCGGAGATTACGCTGCGTTCCGCGTCATCACGCTGACGCGGAAGCGCAAGAGACGAACGGGATCACGGTATCGGCTCACGCCGGCTTCTTCGCCAGCTCACGGGTGACCCGGAGAAACTGCTCGGCTGTGGGGGTGATACGCGCGGGCACCCACGCCACGCCAATCACGAGAGGGGAAGGCGCGGGGACGATTGGAATCAGCTTGAGGCGTGATCCGGTGGTGAGCTCCAGGCTTTGCGGCAGGACGGCGACGCCAGAGCCCGCCTCCAGCGCCGTCACTACACCAACGCCATCATCATACTCCTCGATCACGGGCACGTGGACGTTCGCCGCACGAAACAGGGCCGCGAGGTAGACGTGATACTCGGGATACTCCCGCCGGCTATACGCCATCAGGGAGTGGTCCTTGATCTGTGTCGCTGAGATCGAGCGGAGCGTGGCCAGAGGGTGGTTTTTGCCGACCGCCAAACGCATGTGATCCCGCGCCAGTTCTTCAAAATGCAATCCGCGTAGCATGGCGCGGGTCGGACGAACAAGGAAGGCAAGCTGCAGGCGTCCCTCGTGCAGGCCGGTCAGCATCTCCTCCGGCGAGAGGTCGTGCAACTTCACGCGCGTGCCTGTGAACTGCTTTCTAAACGCACGGAGCGCCGTCGGCAGGAACTGGACGGTCGGCATGGGCGCGTAGCCCACGTTCAACTCCTCGCGCTGCCCCGAGGCGACGGCCCGGGCCGCTTGCACGGCCTGCTCTGCGCGCTGCAACACCGCCTGCGCCTCGACGAGAAACGCTCGTCCCGCCGGAGTCAGGCGCACCGATTTCGCGCTTCGCTCGAGAAGGAGAAATCCAATCTCGTCCTCCAGATCGCGAATCTGGCGACTCAGCCCGGGCTGGGAGACGTGCAGCCGCAGCGCCGCCCGCGAGACATTCTCTTCCTTCGCGACGGCCACGAAATACCGGAGGTGGCGCAGTTCCATTTCCGCCGAGCATGCCTTTAGGTTATGCTGAGGCAAGAATCATGGTCTTTCTCAGAACGAGCCCGGCTGTGGCATACTCCGGCTCCATGAAAAACATCACCATCATCGGTTCAGGCAACATCGGCGCCAATCTCGGCCGCCTCTTCTCCTCCAAGCACAAGGTCACCGTGGGCTCACGCAATCCCGACGAGACCCGGGCCAAGCTGTCCGGCCTCACGGTCACGGACTACGCACAGGCGGTGAAGTCGGCGGACATCGTGGTTCTCGCGGTACCGTTTTCCGAGATCGATGCGGTAGCGGCCAAGTTGGGCGGTCTGGGTGGCAAGATTGTCATCGACGTCACGAATCCGCTCACGCCGGACTTCATGGCGCTGACCGTGGGTTACTCGACGTCCGCCGGCGAGGCGGTGCAGGCGGCGTTTCCCCAGGCCCAGGTGGTGAAGGCCTTCAACACGGTGCTCGCCCAGGTGCTCGCCAAGGCGGTCGGCGGTGCGAAGTCGCTGCCGTCGGTTTTGGTGGCCGGCAACCATGCCGCGGCGAACGCCGAGGTCGTGCAGCTGGCCAAGGACGTCGGCTTCGGTGCGTTTGACACCGGCGCGCTCACGAATGCTCGCTACCTCGAGCCTCTCGCCGAGCTGGGCATCCAGCTGGCCTATGTGAAGGGTCATGGTGCTGAAGTCGGCTTTACCTTCGCGCCAGTCGCCTGAGCCAGTCTCCCCATTCGATCTGATCCGTAGACATCAACGCCAAGGAGTCATCCCATGCCCGTCGTAAGAGTCGCCTGGTTCGCAGGCAAAAACCATCAACAGAAATCCAAGGTGGCCACGGAGATCACCGACAGCATTGTCCGCCACACCGGCACCGATGCGAAGTACATCTACGTGCTCTTCGAGGACGTGAAGGCGAGTGACTGGGCCGGCGAGGGAAAGCTTTTCGGGGCACCGCCCAAGCCTCGTCGATCCACGAGCAAGAAATCCTGACAACCGGTCGCAACTCTGGAACGCTGATCCTCTCAAATGAAAACCTCCGCGTTGTCCCTCGTCGCCTTCCTTGCCTGGGGCTTTGCCTCGCTGCACGCCGAGCCGGTCGACTTGGCGAAAGTCGCGCTCCAGCCCGTCAATGTCTCCCTCGCGCGAACAGAGATCATGGGACGGAGCGCGGTGCGCGTGACCAAGGACCCGGCGATCAAGGCCGACGACGAGGCGACGTTTGTCCGCCTCGTTGGCTCCGAATTCAAGAATGGGACCCTCGAGGTCGACGTCCTGAGCCGGTTGCTCCCGGATGCGCCGGCGCATGCGCGCGGATTCATCGGGGTCGCCTTCCGGATCGACGCGGATAATTCGCGCTTTGAAGGCCTTTACCTCCGTCCGACCAACGGACGCGCGGAGGACCAGCTTCGCCGAAACCGGTCGACGCAGTACTTCTCCTATCCGGACTTCAAATACGACCGCCTCCGGCGGGAGGCACCGGGCCAGTACGAATCCTACGTCGATCTGGCGCTGGATACCTGGATCACGATCAAGATTGTGGTCCGGGATGAGCAGGCGCGGTTGTATGTCAACGGGAGTGAACAACCCGTGCTGATCGTAAATGACCTCAAGCACGGCGCGGCCTCGTCGGGTGCGACCGGACTCTGGGTCGACGTGGGTACGGAAGGTTACTTTTCGAACCTCCGGATGACTCCCGACTGAGTGTGGGGATCAGGGATCGCCGGCGGCGTTCAGACGCGACTCAACGTCCGGGAAACTTGACATGATCTTGCGCTCGAGCAGCGACCGGCTACGACATTGGAGGTGCCGGGAATCTCGTCCCAGGTTCTGCCCATCATGCCCAAGAAGTCCGCAGCGGTTCGTTCCCACCCCGCGCTCGATCAAACCCGGCGCGTCAAGATGGTCGGCTATAATTTGCGCCGGGCCTACCTGATGGTCTCCCGGAAGTTTGCCGGCCCGATGGCGCGGGCGGACTTGCGGCCGGCGGAGTTTGCGGTGCTGGCGCTGTTGCGCGACAACGCGGGCAGCAGTCAGCGAAGCGTGGCCAGTGCGCTGGCCATTGATCCCGCCGACATGGGGACTTTGCTGGAGGGGCTGGAAAAACGAAATTTGGTGCAACGATCGCGTAGCCACGACGACGAACGGGCTCGGCTGTTTGCGTTGACGCCGGATAGCCTTCGTCTGATCCAGCGCACTTATGAGGCTGTGGAGCGGCAGGAAAAGCGTGCGCTCAGTGCGCTGACGGCGCAGGAGCAAAGCCAGCTCATGACCCTGCTGCGCAAGATGATCGCGGCCGACCTCGATCAGGAGCTCTGACCCGCAAGCGAGCTCGGCTCCAGCGGGGGAAAAAGTCCGGATCCGGGTTGGAAGTTTTCGATTCCTGCGAGACCTCGGCTGTGTGCAACGCGCTCCTCGCGTCTACCGGTAAACGCGTCCGCATTCTATCGATCAGCCAGCACGACCTGAGAGGGTTCTGCAAAAAATGACGTCTGGTCCGCGAAGCGCTCCGTGAAAGGCCTTCGTTGGTAAAACCCTCCCCTCTCAAAGGGTACGCGATGGGATGCTAGGTGAATGGCCTGCATCGAGGCCTGCCGCGCTCTATTATCCACGATAGGGCTGGAGACTCATTGCCGCGATCTCCGCACGTTTTGCGGCGATGGGCTGACCAGCACCATCGATCCATGTGGGCATAAAAAAACGCCACCCGAAGGCGGCGTTTGAGAGGTGACGACTCAGAAGGCCTTAGGCCTCGAGCTGCGGGCGGTGCGCCTCGGGCCAGTCGATGTGGAAGAACTTGCCGCGCTTCACATCGGTGCGCTCGTAGGTGTGGGCGCCGAAGTAGTCGCGCTGGGCCTGGAGCAGGTTGGCCGGCGAGCGCTCGGAGCGGTAGCCGTCGTAGTACGCCAGCGCGGAGCTGAAGGTCGGCGTGCTGATGCCGTGCTCGGCCGCGAGGGCGATGACCTTGCGCCAGTTGGCCTGGGCCTTCTGGATGGTCTTGTTGAAGTACTCGTCGAGGAGGAGGTTCGCGAGCTTCGGGTTGCGGGCGTAGGCCTCGGTGATCTTCTGGAGGAAGGCCGCACGGATGATGCAGCCGCCGCGGAAGATCTGGGCGATCTGGCCGAAGTTCAGTTTCCAACCGTACTCGCCCTGCGCGGTGCGCATGAGCTGGAAGCCCTGGGCGTACGAGCAGATCTTCGAGCAGTAGAGGGCGTCGTGGATGGCCTCGATGAGGGCCTTCTTCGAGCCGCTGTACTTCTTGACCTTGGGACCCTTGAGGATCTTGGAGGCGGCGACGCGCTCTTCCTTCACGGCGGAGAGGCAGCGGGCGAAGACGGATTCGGCGATGGTCGGGGCCGGTACGCCCATGTCGAGCGCGTTGACCGACGTCCACTTGCCCGTGCCCTTCTGGCCGGCGGTGTCGAGGACGATGTCGACGAAGGGCTTCTTCGTGACCGGATCCTTCTGCTTCAGGATGTCGGCGGTGATCTCGATCAGGAAGCTGTCGAGCGCGCCCTTGTTCCAGGTGGAGAAGATCTCGCCCATCTCGGCCGGCTTGAGGCCGAGGATGCCCTTCATCAGCGCGTAGGCCTCACAGATCATCTGCATGTCGCCATACTCGATGCCGTTGTGGACCATCTTCACGTAGTGACCGGCACCATTCTCGCCGATGTACGTGGTGCAGGGGACGCCGCCCTTGACGGGCTGGCCGGGCTTGGCGCCCATGAGGGGCTTGCCGGTCTTCTTGTCGACCTTGGCCGCGATGGCGGTCCAGATCGGCTTGAGCTCGTCCCAGGACGACTTCTCGCCGCCGGGCATGAGGGACGGGCCGAAACGGGCGCCTTCCTCACCGCCGGACACGCCGGAACCGATGAAGCGGAGGCCCTTTTCCTTAAGCGACTTCTCGCGGCGGATCGTGTCCGTCCAGAGCGCGTTGCCGCCGTCGATGATGATGTCGGCCGGGGAAAGGAGGGGAATGAGACCGTCGATCACGGCGTCCGTGGCCTTGCCGGCCTGGACGAGGATCACGATCTTGCGCGGGAGCGCGAGGGACTGCACGAATTCCTCCAGCGTCTTGGCGCCGATGAGGCCGCCGGGCGTGGAGGGATTCTCGGCGACAAACTTATCGGTCTTCTCGGTCGTGCGGTTGTAAACCGAGATCTGGAAGCCGTGGTCGGCGATATTGAGGGCAAGGTTCTGACCCATCACGGCGAGGCCGATGAGTCCGATGTCGGAGTGCGTCTTTGGCATAGGCGGGGAGGGGTAGGTAAAGGATCCGCCCGCCCGAAGACCATTCAATTTTCCGCCCCGACAGTCCGAATTGCGGGATCAGGACGATCCGCCCGACTGCTTCCCCTGGTAGTTGATCTTGCTGGGGAAGTAGGGCGCGATCTGGTTGATCGTGGGGGTCATGAACCGCGGCTCGTTGCGTTCATAGACCCACTGGAATCCGACCACCGTCACCAGGAGGAAGATGATCAGGGTCAGCACGAGTTTGTTCATCCGCGCCGCATGCTGAAAGAGGATGATCCCCACCAGCAGACCGCCGAGGGCCATGACCACGTTGACCCAGAAGCTTTTGGGCAGCTGGGCGGCCTTCTCCAAGGCGCTGGCGGCGAGGAACAACATGACCCCTCAACGGTAGGGGATCCGCCCTGTGGCGACGAGGCGAAAGGGGTGGGGGCCGGGCCTTTAGCGGATTTTTGGCAACCCGTCCGACCCTCTCCGCCATTGCCACCCGGGTCCCGGGCCACCCATCGTGATCCCGCATGGATGCCGCGCCGCCCCGCCCGCAGCAGAAGAAACCGAGTTTCCCGATCAGCGACGGGTTGCGGGCCTATCTGCGGCGCACCCGGCGCGACCGCGAACTGCCCATTGCCTATGACCGGCTCCGGCGCTTCGTGGAATCGATCCCGCTGGCCGACTCCGCCGGCCGGCCGACGCTTTGGGAATCGGTCATGTACGATCGGATCGAGATGGAGGCGCTGTATGAGGACCTGAAGCGGATGTACGCCATTCTCCGCGTCGATGGCGATCTGTCGGTCATGCAGCACCTCTACATCGACCGCATCGACTTCTGCGCCTTCGGCAACTCGGCCCCGTTTCGCATCCGGATCGTCAACGCCTACAACGACAATCCGGACCATTTCTACATCAAGCGGGGCGACGCCTCGCGCGTGTACGGATTGGAGCTCGAGCATCTGCTGTCGCCGAACCGCATGAACTATCTCACCAGCGGTGCGACCCTGGTGGAGGAGCATGTGGCCGGTATCCCGGGCGATGTCTTCATTGATCGCTGGCTGCACAGCGCGGAAATGAAGCCGATCCGCGTGGCGAAGGAGCTGGTGAAGTTCAACGAACGCAGCTTTGTGCGGCTGCTCGGCGACATGCGCAGCTACAACTTCGTGGTCGTGGTCACGCCCGATTTCGAGGGGGCGCAGATCCGGATCCGCGCGATGGATTTCGACCAGCAGTCCTACGAGGGGCGCATGAATTTCTACCGGCCGCAGTTCTTCAAGGACAACCAGGCGCTGGCCCTGTTCTGCATCGAGCGGCTACGCCTGGAAACGGCCCGGCAGTACCAGCGCGAGGAGCAGGTCCTCATGCTGCAGCGCGCCGCGGTGACCGAGGACCGGCTGACGACTCTCCTGACCGCGATGTCGGCCGATACCCTGGCGCCCCGCGAGCATGTGGTGGAGCTGCGCGACTCGCTCGCCGAACACTACGCGCGCAAGGAGTACCTGCGCTGTGAATCCATGGGCGACCTCGTGCGCGAGAATCTTGAGTCAATCCGCCTCAACGTCGCCACGGTCACCCCGCCGATCCCGAGCCGCGACCTCTGGGGCGCGTGAGCTCCAGGGGTGAAGATTTCACCACGAATGGGCACGAATTCACACGAATCCGAGCGCCTGCAGAATCAGAATAACTCAACCACGGATGAACACAGCAGCACACGGATGGGATCCAAGACCGACGGTTTGAATCCGTGTCGATCCGTGTTCATCTGTGGTTAACAGATCGATGGTTCGACGGATCGAACTCTTTCGCGTGAATTCGCGCCCTTCGCGGTTTAAACCGGATCGAGCTCATGCTCACGCCGGCGGGACGGCGCCGGCGAATTCGCCGCGCGTGGCGCAGTTGATCCACTGGGTGGCACCGTCCGCATAGTACTCCTTTTTCCAGATCGGCGCGCGGGCCTTGGTCTCGTCGATCAGGTAGCGGCAGGCGTCGAAGGCGGCTCCGCGGTGGGCGGCGCTGACCCCGGCCCAGACGGCGAGGTCGCCCAGCGCCAGGTGGCCGATGCGGTGCACGCAGACCGCGGCGGTGATCGCGAAGCGCTCGCGGGCCTCGGCCAGAATGCGCTGGCCCTCGCGTTCCGCGAGCAGGGCATAGGATTCGTACTCGAGTGAGAGCACGGGCTTGCCCTCGTTGTGATTGCGCACCCAGCCCTCAAAGGTCACGCAGGCGCCCGCGTGAACATCGGCGAGCGAGCGCTTGAGGGCGTCGAGATCGAGCGGCGAACTGCTGATGGAGAAACTCATGATTCAACCTCCGGCCACGGGCGGAATGAAGACGATGTCCGCGCCCGCGGTGAGCGGGAGCGTCCACGGGGCGAATTCGCCGCCCACCGCGACCCGCAGCTGGCCGGCTTCGAGCGTAAAGCCATGCCGGGCCTTCAACTCCGCGTAGAGTTCGGCCGGCGTCGTCGCCGCCGTGGCGACCTCCTCGCGGGCGATTCCCCGCTGCTCGCGCAGCAGGGCGAAATATTGCACGTGGACCGTTTTCATGCCGGGAAGCCCGGGGCGTGGTAGTCCTGCTTGCCGCCCGTTTTCGCCACCAGCCGGACGTCGCGGATCACGATGTCGTGGGTCACGGCCTTGCCCATATCGTAGAGGGTGAGGGCCGCGACCATCGCGCCGGTCAGGGCCTCCATCTCCACGCCGGTTTTGCCGTGGAGCGCGACCCGGCAATGAACCTCGACCTCGACGGATCCGTCGGCGGCCGCGGGGCGGGGGCTGAGGCTCACCTGGCAATCTTCGAGGGCGAGCGGATGGCAAAGCGGAATGAGATCGCTGGTGCGCTTGGCGCCCATGACGCCGGCAAGGCTCGCGGTTTGGAAGATCGGGCCCTTTTTTCCGGTGATCTCGCCACCCTCAAGCAACCGGGCCAGCGCCGGGGGCAGCCAAACGAGGGCGACGGCCTGTGCGGTCCGCGCCGTGACGGACTTGGCGCCGACGTTGACCATGGCGGGCCGGTTTTTTTCGTCGAGGTGGGAGAGCATGGGAGAGCGGAGGGCAAACGTGAGCGAAATCTGGTCCGACGCAATGTCGCGCGCGGTCATTGGTGGGGATGGGACCTAGGGGACGGATGGGACGGATGGGACGGATAAATAACATAGGTCCTATCGGTCCCATCCGTCCTATCCGTCCCATCCTCCGCCCCCGCCCTCAGCTCCAAGCCCAGTACCGCACGACGGTGCCCGCCGGAAAAACCCCCGGCCCGATCGGCAATTCGACGAACCCATCCGTGCCGACCAGTCCGCCAAAATCGCCGGAGGTGTTGAGCGCGGCGGGTGCGGCGGTGCGGTGTCCGTCGGGGCCCGCTGTCAGGCGCACGGGCGGGAGCCAGGCGAGTGGGGGCTTGAAGGTCACGGCGTTGGCGAGCGGGACGTAGTCGGGTGCCGGCGGCGTGGCGCCGCTCATCTGGGCCAGCGCCGGCAGCACGTAGCGGTGCAGGCAGGTGTAGGTCGAAACCGGATTGCCCGGCAGGGCGAACACGGGCGTGCGGCGCGGGCTCAGCCCGAACCAGAACGGTTTGCCGGGGCGCTGGGCGACGCCGTGCAGCCGGCTTTCCACGCCGAGGGTCGCCAGCGCTCTCGGAACAAAGTCGAATTTCCCCTTGGAGACCCCGCCGGTGAGGATCACGGCGTCAAAGCCGGCAAGGATGGCGTGCAGGCCCTGCTCGATCTCGGCCTGCTGGTCGCGCAGATGGAAGCGCTCGACCTGTGCGACGGCGTTGCTGGCAAGCAGGGCGGCGCGCACGGCGTAGTCGTTGGACTTGCGCACCTGATGGGGCGCAACGTCATGGGCGTCGACCTCGACGAGTTCGTCGCCGGTCGCGACGACGGCGACGCGTGGCCGCAGGCCCACGCTGAGGAAGGCCTGACCACAGGCGGCGGCGACGGCGATCTCGCGGCCGGAAATCCGCACGCCGGGCCGCACCAGTTCCTCGCCGGCGCGGTGATCGCTGCCCCGCACGTGGAGGTACTGGCCGGCGGTTGCCGTGGCATCGCTCGCGAGCAGGACGGTGTCGCCCTCACGCTGGACCTCCTCGTAGGGCACAATCGCGTCGGCGCCGTGGGGCTGGATCGCGCCCGTGGCGATCTCGATGCAGTCCGAGGCCGCGGCGAGCGTGAAGGGAACCATGCCGGCGGCCTGCAAACCGGAGACGCGGAAGCGACGGATGCCGGCCGCGACCGCGGTGGCGCGAAGGGCATAGCCATCCATGGTCACGCGATTGAACGGCGGCAGATCGCGATCGGCGCTGATGGCTCCGCGCAGGATCCGGCCGTGGGCTGAGGCCAGCGGACAATGCTCAGCCGGGAGCAGCGGCAGGGAGGAAAGTATGACGCGCTCGGCGTCCGCGGGAGAGGGGAGCGGGGGCAAGATCTCAGCCAAAGCATTGCACGGCCGAAGTGCAATTCCCGGCCGCAGCTTGTGCTCCGGGGGATTTGCTGATCATGGTGGGCGGCCGGCAACGACCATGAGCACTGTTCGCGACTCCTTCCAACGCCCCTTGCGGGATCTGCGCATCTCCGTGACGGACCGGTGCAATTTTCGCTGTCCGTACTGCATGCCGCGGGAGGTGTTCGGTCCCGGCTATGCCTTTCTCAAGGATCCGCAGCTGATGTCGCTGGCGGAGCTTCGTCGGATCGTCGCGGCCTTTCGAGCCCTCGGGGTGGAGAAAATCCGCCTGACCGGTGGGGAGCCGCTGCTGCGCGCCGATGTGCCGGATCTGATCCGGATGTTGAAGGCCGAACTGGGCGTGCCCGATGTGGCGCTCACCACGAATGGCTGGTTGCTGGAAAAACTGGCCGCGACCCTCAAGGCGTCCGGTCTGGACCGGTTGAACGTTTCCCTCGATGCGCTCGATCCGGCGGTCGCGGGGCGCATGAACGGGCTCGGCTTCTCGCCGGAGCGTGTGCTCCGGGGGATCGATGCCGCGACCGCCGCCGGACTGCCGGTGAAGGTCAACATGGTCGTGCAGCGAGGGGTCAACGACCACGAGGTCCTGCCCATGGCCGAGCATTTTCGCGGGCGCGCGCTGCCCCTGCGCTTCATCGAGTTCATGGATGCGGGAAACACGAACCACTGGACCGCGGCCCAAGTCCTGCCGGCGCGCGAGATCGTCGAACGGATCGGCGCGGTGTGGCCGCTGGAAGCCGCGGGGCCGGCCTACCGGGGCGAGGTCGCGTCACGCTACCGCTACCGGGACGGCCGGGGCGAGATCGGGCTGATCTCGTCGGTCACCGAACCCTTCTGCAAGGACTGCCACCGCGCCCGCCTTTCCGCCGACGGCAAACTCTACACCTGCCTCTTCACGGCCGTCGGCTGGGATGTGCTCGGCTGTTTACGTTCGAGCGCAAATGATTCTGATTTAAAGAATTACATCGAAAGAGTCTGGGCGGGCCGGTTGGATCGTTACTCGGATGACCGGGCGGCGCTGCTGGCAGCCGGTCAGACCCGACCCAAGGTCGAGATGAGCTATATTGGCGGTTAGTACGCAGTTCTACCTACCGCTGGCCGAGGGTAAAAGTACTGGGGGGTTTACCCTAGATCGAGCGTGCCTTCAAGGGGCACCGCCCTCAGGGTGGGGACGTGAATTTGTCCCGCCGCTTTCTCGCCGTCTGCCTCCTGGTCGCCGCCCTGCCGTTGGCGCGCGCGCAGACGATCACCGAGACGTTCATGAATTCGACGGCGCCGGGCTGGGTGTTTGGCGGCTCCGGCTTCACCCCGACGCTGACGTCCGGCGGCATTGATCCGAGTGGGGACGGCTGGCTGCGGTTGACCGATAATGCCAACAATCGTGCGACCTACGCCTACTATGACACGGCGCTGTCGTCGGCGGGCCGGACGTTTTTTACCAGCTTCGATTTCGCGCACTACAATGGCTCGGGTGCGGACGGCATGACGTTTTTCCTCTTCGACGGCAGCGTCGATTTCTCGGTCGGCGCGTTCGGTGGCTCGATGGGCTACGCGCAGAAGACCACGGCGGGTGGCGGTGAGGTGAACAAGGAAGGTCTCGCCGGCGGTTACCTTGCGATCTCCCTCGACGACTTTGGCAATTTCTCCGCCGCGACCGAAGGTCGTGAGGGTGGCATCGGGCAGAATCCCAACAGCGTTTCGGTTCGCGGCCCGGGCAGTGGCTACGATGGTTATGAATTCATTGCGGCGACCGGCGACGGCACCAATGCGGCGCTGACCCAGCAGATGGACTTCCCGTCCATGACGTCCCGCCCCAATCAGACCGGCGCCGACTATCGGCATGCGGAAATCCTGATCACGCCGACGAATCAGCTGACCGTGTGGCTGCAGTTCGGCGCTTCGGGCACCCTGGGTAAAGTCCTGGAGGTCGACCTCTCCGGTTACCTTCGTCCCGAAACCCTCAAGTTCGGCTTCACCTCCGGCACCGGCGGCGCGACCGAGATCCACGAGCTCCGCGCGCTCACCGTCGCGACCCTGGTGGCCAATCTCTGGGACAACGGCGGCGGCACCAGCACCTGGGCCAGCGCGACGAACTGGGATCCCAATTTCATGCCGGCCACCAATGCCGACATCCTCTTCGACAACACGCACGTGAGCACCGCGCAGACGATCAATGTCGGCACCGGCGCCACCCGCGATGTCCGGTCGATCACGATCGACGCGCCCTTCTCCTACACGCTCAACAGCGGCACCCTCCGCATCAATGACGGCGGCCTGCCGGGCTACGCCGGCATCAATGTCACCCAGACCAACGGCGTCGCGACGGGCGGTCACGCCATCAATTCCGCCATCAACCTCGATGTGGCGGCGACCGTCACCAATGCCACGACCTCCCTGCTCACGCTTGGCGGCGCGATCGACACGGACGGCTTCGGCCTGACGTTTGCCGGGGCGGGCAACACGACGGCGAATGGCATCATCTCGGACTCGGGCGCGCTGACCAAGTCCGGGGCCGGCACCCTGACGCTGAATGCGGCCAACACCTACTCCGGCGGCACCACGCTGCAGGCCGGCAATCTCGTGGTCGGCGACAATGCGGGCCTGGGGACCGGCACGGTCACGCTCGCCGGCGGCACCCTTTCCTCGACCGGTGGTCGCACCGTGGCCAATACCGTCACGCTGACGGGCAATGCCGGCCTGAGCGCCATCACCACGACGGGCACGATCACCCAGAGTGGCGCCAACCGCACCCTTTCGCTCAACGGTGCGACCCTGAATGGCGGCCTCGCGCTGTCCGAGAGCGCCACGGCCCGCACGCTCACCGTAGCGGTCTCGGGTGACTCCACCATCGGCGGGGTCATCTCCAACGGTGCCTCCTCGGCCAGCGGCCTGACCAAGACCGGCACGGGCACCCTCACGCTCGGCGGGGCCAACACCTACACCGGCGCGACCACGATCAGCGACGGCACGCTTCGCCTCGGGGCGAGTGATCGCATCTCGAACAACAGCAGCGTCTCAATCGCCGCGTCCGGCACGCTGGATCTCAACGGATTCTCGGAGCGAATTGACAACCTCACCGCCTCAGCCGGCGGCGCGACGCTCGATTTTGGCGCGACCAGTGGCGCGAACACCTTCCTCTTCGATACCTTCACCGGGCCGTCGAGCGGCGTGCTCGTCGTCAACAACTGGGAGGACGGCCTCGACAAGCTCGGCACGACCATCAATGGCCAGACGGTCACCAGCATCTACTTCTCCGGCTACGGCGTCGCGGGTTATAGCGGCACCGACACCCTTTATGGCGCCACGGCCTACCTCCTCCGTCCCGTGATGGCCACTGAGAAGGAATGGGATGGCAGCTCCAGCAGCACCTGGAGCACGGCCAACAACTGGACCGCCACGAATGCCCCGACGACTTCCCAGATCGCCCTCTTCGATGATCTTGGCCTGGCCCGTCTCACCTCGAATCTGACCGGGAACACGACCATCGCCGGCATCCGTTTCGGCGACAACGCCACCTCTGGCTACACGATCACGGGTGACACGACCACCCGCACCCTCACGCTGGCTGGCACCGTCCCGTACATCCAGCAGCAGAGCGCGGTCAACCAGACGATCTCCGTCGCGCGCCTGCAGATGAATGCCAACACGGTCGCTGACATCACCGGCTCCGGCGATCTCACGATCAACTCTTCCCTCCGTCAGGATGCGACCAGCCGCGCGCTGATTAAGGACGGCACCGGGTCGGGCAAGCTCATCCTCGGCGGCACGACCGACAACACCTTCACCGGCGGCGTCTTCATCAACAACGGCATTGTCCAAGCCGCGAAGACCACGGCGCTCGGCACCGGCACCACCACGATCGCGAATGGAGCCACGCTCGAACTTACCGGCGGCATCGCTCCGACCAACGCCATCAGTGTCACCGGCACGGGCGTCGGCGGCAACGGCGCGATCCGCAATGTCGGTGGAACGAACACGATGTCCGGCACGATCACGCAGACCGGCAACACGACGATCACCGCCGACACCGGCTCAACCCTGAATCTGACGGGCACGCTGACCGGGACCAACCGCAACACGACCTTTGGCGGGGGCGGGGCGATCAGCGCCGCGGCCATCACCACCGGCACGGGCACCGTCACGATCAACGCGACCGGCACCGGGACCGTGACCTACACCGGTGGCTCCGCCAATACCTACACCGGCGCAACCACCGTCAACAACGGCACGCTGATCCTAGCGAAGACCGCCGGCGTGAATGCCGTCGCCGGGGATCTCGTCATCGGCGACACGATCGGTGCCGCCGCCTCGGCCGACGTGCAGCTCAATGCGTCGAACCAGATCGCGAACACGAGTTCGGTCACCATCTACTCGGATGGCCGCCTCAACCTCAACGGCCAGACCGAGACGATTCGCAATCTCAACTCGGCCTCCTCCTCCGCCCAGGTCGCGCTCGGGGCCGGCACGCTGAACATCGCGAACCCGGCCAGTAATTCCTACGCAGGCAGCTTCAGCGGCACCGGCACGATCAACAAGAGCGGCGTCGGTCGCACGACCCTTTCCGGCGCCAGCACGGGTTTCAGCGGCGCAACCAACATCACCGAGGGCATCGTCGCCCTGCAATCGGGCAATGCGCTCGGCTCCGGCAATATCACCGTTACGGGGGGCGCCAACCTCGAGATTCAAGGCGGAATCACGCTCGCGAATAATCTCGTCCTGAGCGGCAATGGCACGGGGGCGGTCGACGGCGCGGTGGAGAATTTCTCGGGCAACAACACGATCACCGGCAGCATCACGCTCGCCGGGGATTCCCGCATCCAGTCCAGCGCGGGCGCCCTGACCGTGAGCGGCGGGGTGAGCGGCACGGATCGCAACCTGGTGGTCAGCGGTTCGGGTGACACCACGCTCAATGGGGTGATTGCGACCGGTACCGGATCCCTGACCAAGGAGGGCGGCGGCACCCTCACGCTCGGGGGGGCCAACACCTACACGGGCGATACCCTGATCAACGCCGGCACGCTCGCGCTGGGCGCCAGCAACCGGATTGCGGACGCCAGCGATGTCGTCGTCGCGGCCTCGTCAGTGTTCGATCTCAATGGATTTTCCGAGGGCGTGCAGTCCCTCGCTGGGGCCGGCACGGTCGACTTTGGCGGCGGCTCCCTGATCCTGGGCGCTGGCCTGTCCACGCCGACCAGCACGACGTTCTCCGGCAGCCTCGTGGGTTCCGGCTCACTCAAGCTGGCGGATGCTGACTACACGCTGACGCTCGGCGCCGCCATCCACAACCCGGGCATCGACCTCGAGCTCGGCGGCGGCACGCTCGCCCTGGGTGGCTTCCACCACACCTTTGATGCCCTGACCGTAAGCGGTGATTCGATCCTCGATTTCGGGGGTTCCTCGTGGGTGAACTTCGGCTCGGTCAGCTTCACCGGCAACTACACCCTGACGGTGCAGAACTGGAATAACACGGTCGATTACTTCTTCTCGCTGCTGCCGCCGAGCGTGACCGATCTTTCCCGGATCGTGTTCACCGGCTTCACCGGCAATGACACGAACTACCAGACGTTTGACACCCAGATCACGCCCGTGCCGGAGCCCTCGACCTATGGGGCGATCTTTATGAGCCTCAGCGGTGCGCTCGCCTGGTGGGTCCGCCGCCGCAAGCGCGCGTAAGCGCGGTCGGGGCCATCGTTCGGGTTGCGCACGGATACCCGGCGGCGCTTCCCCGGTTTCAGCGGGCGGCGGCAAATCGACCGTACTGCACGAGTTGTCCGCCTCCCCCGTAAATGAACGTGCCGCGGTAGCCGCGCTCGTCGATCACGCCGCGGAAGACCGTGCGGGTGCCGTCATCGTACCGGCAGATGACCTCGCACCAGGCGCCGCGCCGCGTGCCCTCGACGGAAAAGCGGCCGGCCCTGAGCGGGGCTTCGATCGTCAGGAATCCGCGGACGTTTTCGCCGTCGAAAGTGAGCTCAAACCGCCCGGGGGCGCTCAGTGCATGCGTCGTGTTTTCGATCGTGCCTTGGAAGGTCTCGGGGGCCGGGGATGATCCTGGGACGGCCGCGTGGAGGGCCGTGGCCAGAATCAGGGCGACGAGGCGGGCGAGCGTCTTCATCGGGCGGGTTGGGCTCCCTGCCGGTCGACCTCGCGTTGCACCTTGCGCATGATCAAGCCCCAGGTGCCGCCCGAACCATCCACCGCCCGCGCGAGCAAATCGTAGAGCGGACTGGGGTCCGGTCGCCCGACTTCGCCGCCGATGGTGACGGGCTGGTTGAGGCGTCGGTAGCCATCCGGCAGCGCTTGCTTCTCCAGCAGCTTCATGCCGTTGAGAATCACCGCGACCTCGTCGCGGGCCTGCAGCTCCAGCTGCATCGCGAGGGCACGCCCGGCCAGCGGAACTCCCTCCACGACCGGCACGCGGCCCGTGCCGCGCAGGCGCGCCTGCGGGGAATCAATCCGAAACTCGGCGAGCGACAGGTTGCCGTCGATATCGCGCGCACCCTCCACCCGGACTTCGTCGAGCGGCATCGCGGAGAAGGCCTTAAGCAGGCGGCCGAGCGCGCGCAGCTCGGGTGAGAATCCGACCGTGCCGGCGAGCGCGAGCACGGTGGAGGCGGATCCGGCCTGGGGGTGCGTCAGGCGCATCACGCCGCTGCGGCCCTGCAGCGTGAAGCGACCTTCCGTGCGATCCATGATCTCCCACCAGCGGTTTCCGCTCCCGCGGATCGAGGTGTCGAGGCTCAGGCGGGTATCAATGGAACCGTAATCGTTGGGAAAGACGGTCTGGATCGCCTGGGCGGTTTCGAACTGCTCGATCCGGAAGCTCCCGGTCAGTGTGTGGTCCGCCTCGGGCTGGCCGGGATCATAGACCACCTGCAGATCGCCGCCCCACGTGCCGGCGAACATGGTCCCGGTCAGGTTGCGGAGGGCTAGTGTGCGGTCATCCAGCTCCAACTCGCCGCGGATGGCGTCGATCCGGTAAGGAGCGTAGCGCACCGATCCGAGATCGAGCGTGAAGCGACCCCGCAGCGTGTCCCAGAAGGGCACGCCCAAGGGCGGCGCGAGGGGTGCGCGGGCGATGGACGCCGGAGCGGTTGGGCTTGCCGCCACCGTCGCCTCCGGGGTCGCCCGGTTTCGCGTGGTGGGCGGCGTAAAGGCGGCCGCAAAAGCCTCAAGCGCGGCCAGATCGAGGTAGGAACTCGTGAGCGCAGATTCAAAGGACAGGTCGACCGCGGTCTGTTCCGCGGAAAGGGTGAAGGCGAGATCGCTGGGCTGCGGCTGTCCGTCGAGCCGGGCCTCGACATCAAAGCGCAAGGCGCGCGACTGCCCCGGGCTCTGGCCGGTTGCCGCCACCGTGAGGGTGGGCAGCCGCAGGCTGGAACCTGCTGCGCGGAGGTCGGCGATCTGCAGCCATACGTCCAGGGGTTTCGGCCCGAGCGGATCACCATTGATGCGCATGACCAGCGTGCCCGCCGCCGGCATGCCCGCTTCCGCCAGCAGCGGCACCTGGTTGAGCGCGCCGAAATCGAGGCGGCTGGCGACGTCGATGGTCTGCGGCAGGACCGCCCGGTCGTTGCCGATGAAACTCAGTCCCGCCTCGAATTCCGCCGCCGTGTTCCCGGCCACGTCGAGCAGTCCGTCGGTCGCGTGCAGGCGGCCGCCAAAGCCCAGTTGAAACGCCGGCCGAAGTTCGTGGAAGACGTTCAGATCCAGGGCGGGGAAAAACCGCCCGGTGGCGGCGTGAAGCCGCGGCTGGCCTCGCTGGCGATAACTGAGATTCGTGACCTGGACCGGCCGCGTAGGGCGGAGGAGAAACTTCTGCGGTTCCGCCACGAGCATGAAGCTCATTGCCTCCATCCGGCCCTCGATTTCCGATCCGGCCGGGAGCATGGGCTGGAACCAAGCCAGCGGGAGCGGCGCCACGTCCAGCGTGAGCGGAGCCAGCGAGCTGAGGATCAGCTCGCCGCTGGGCTTCGTGAAGTAGTAGAAGGGCTGCGGAGCAGCGATCGTCAGGAGCGGACCGGCCGCGTTGCGCGCCTCGAGTAGGAATGACTCAACTTGGGCGATCTCACCCTCAACGGAACTGGCCTTCGCGCGCAAACGGACGGACACCGACCCGAATGTGCCCTCACTCTGCGGCAGCGCCGGGAGCGTGGCGTCGGCCTCGAGCTCGGTCTGGAAGCGCTGGTCGGCGGGGGAGGCCGTCAGCGTGAGCGCGCCTGTGATGCGATTGCCGTTGTCGGCCGCGAGCTCCAGTCCGCCCAGGCGGGCCACCAGCCGGTTGCTGGAGAGAGCGCCCTCCGGATCAAGGCCTGCCTCGCCGCGAAACAATTCCTTGCCGCCGACTCCGAGGCTGAGTCCGGTGAATCGCCAGGCCGTCGACGTCGTGAGTTCCAATCCGCCGAGCGGCCGGGGCGAACGCAGCGTGGAGAAGCCCTGAATCCACGTGCCTTTGAGTTGGTAGTCGGGCAGCCAGCGAGAGAGCCAATCAATCGGGAGCGCATCCGCCTCAAAGGTGACAAGGTCCTGATCGAAGGGCGCCGCGGTGACCCCGGCCGCGTTGATCGACACCGGCTGTCGCAGGGCGAAAGCAATCGCGGGTTTGGCGCGTTCGGGCAGACGTAGCGCGAGGGAGCCCGCGTTGAGGGTCCAGGTTCCGTCGGCGGCGTGGCCGGCATCCCAGTCGACCGCGAGGGTGAAGGGCAACGGGTGGTCGGGTCCGGTCAGCACCTGGGGGAGCGCGGCGCTCAGCCGTCCAGTGACCCGTGAATCCGCGGAGACGAGTTCGTGGCTCCCTTCGACCGTCAGTTCCACGCGATCGCCCAAAGCGCTGGTCAAAACGATTCCCGGCAGGGCCAGCACCGCGCGTCCGTTGGCGACCGCCAGACGCGAGGGGAGCTCCAGCGTCAGGGCGGGGATTGCCGGCAGATCCGGCCCCGTGAGCTGGAAGGTTCCGGTGCGCAGGGGCTCCGTCGAAACGAGATCGAGCGACCCGTCGCGGCGGAGATCGAGCTGCCATTCGCCTGAGATCAACCCGTTTTCAATCTGGACGGCGGAGCCAAGCCAGGGGTTGGCCCAGGTTAACGGAAGGCCCTCGAAACCAAGGGCGAAGCGCGGTGCCACCGTCGGCCCGGCGAGGTCGACCGCGCGTTCAAGCCTCGCGTGCGCCTGGAGCGTGGAGTCGGGACCGGTGAGTTCGGCGTCGAGGTTCTTCAGTTCGACCACGGCCCCGCGGCGTGAGAGACTGGCCGAAAGACGGGTCGCCAGGGCGGACAGGGGAGCGAGCTCGGGCCGGACGCGGGCCCAGTCGCGCGCCGAGAGCTGGCTCTGCACCGTCGCCTCGAGGTCGAAGGTGGTGAGGTCCACGGTGGTGACCAATTCCGCGGTCACCTCCGCGGCGGGCGCGCGGCCCTCCGTGAGGCTGGCAACAAGGGACTCATCTGCGCGGAGTCCGAGGGTGGCGGCGAGCGTACCCCGACTGCGCTGGAGTTCGCCCTTGAGTGCAAGGGACGCCGCGGGCCCTAAGCGCAGGTCGCCGGTGTAGGCTTCACCGTCGGGCGTGGCGGTGAGGGTGAGGTCGAAATCGCCGGCGGGCAGGGTGAGCGGGCCATACACCGGCAGCCGCAGATCGCCCTTGATGCCGATGCGCTCCACGCCGCGCGTGCCATCGCGGACAATCTCGATTTCCCCGCGGCTACGGACCCGGTTGTCCGGGCCCGCGGGCAGCAGGGCTGAGGCCACGTCGAGCTGATAGGTGAGGCGTCCGGTGCGTCCGGCCCGCAGTTCGCCTCCTTCGAGGATGAGGTCGCCCACCGCGACCGACTCGCCGCCATCGTTGACGACCAACTGGGCCTCAATCCGCGTCTGGCCAACCACCCAAGGCAGGGGTGCAGTGAGCAGGGAAAGGAGCCCGGGAAAGGGTTCGGGAGCGGTGGGGTCGGCACTGCCGGATTCGAGTTGGGCCGGGGTGATTTCGATCCGTAGTTTTTGGACGTCGACTTGCTCGACGTGGAACTCCCGCCGCAGCAGGCGCGAGGGCCAGACGCGCACGGCGATGGGCGCTGAGGTGGCGGTGAGGCCGGGCATGGCGAAGGCAACGCCCCGTGCATCCAAACCGCCGGCGCCGACGCCGAAGTGCTCGAAGTCGACCGTCCAGCCAGGTTGGCGCGCGATCACCTGCTTCACCAGCCAGCCTTGCACCCCTGGCAGTAGCAAGGTGCCGAAGGCAAGTCCTGCTCCGACCGCCATGCCGCCCGCGATCAATGGCCAGCGACGGCGACGACGGGGAAGAGATTCGAGAGGACCGGACACGCGCGGGGGAGCCTAGGCACGGGCTGGCGACCGCCAAGGATTATCCCAGATGGAAGGAGGGAACGCACCGCAGGGCAGTGAACCGCGGAGGGACACGGATGAACACGGATCCCATCCACGGAACCGACTCATTTCCGAATCCGGATGAATCCGTGTCCATCCGTGGTTAAAACTCCGATTCTGGATTATTCGGCGGGGAGCAGTCGCTCGCACAGATCGAGCAATCGGGCGCGCAACGGTTCCCCGCGGGCCGAGAACGCCCGTTGATGCCGCTCATACTCCGTGCGACCCTCGGGGGTCTCGATCCGGATCGGCGGAAAGCCCAGCGCCTGCAGGTCGTAGGGACTTGCGCGCATGTCGACCTCGCGGATGTCGCGGGCGAGCTCGAAGCAGTCGGCGACCAGCTCAGACGGCGTGAAGGGCGCGAGTTTGAACGCCCACTTGTAGAGGTCCATGTTGGCGTGCAGACAGCCGCGCTGTTCGAGCTGGGACGTGGATGCGCGGTCGGGCTGCAGCCGGTTGAGCGGACGGGCCGGTGCCGTGAAGAAACGAAACGCATCGAAGTGCGAGCAGCACACCGGCCCGGCCTCAACGATGCGGGCCAGTTCGTCGGGCGGGAAGCGGAGTGGCCAGGCGTTGTGGCGGACCTCCTCGGGCGATTGCCGATAGACCATCGCCCACTCGTGCAGCCCGAAGCAGCCGAAGAACGCGGGGCGGGTCTGCATGGTTTGCAGCAAGGTCTGCAGCCAGACGACGAAGGCGCGACGCGTGGGGGCGAGCGTGGAAGGGTCGACGGCCACGCCGGCGGGAACCTCCCGGTACTCCGCCCAGCGCAGGTAGTCGCGGGCCTCCGCACCCTCGAGGATCACATCGGGTCCCGGGTGCCACCGGCGCAGCCAGGCGGCCCGGTACGCGTAGTAGGAAAACAGAAAATCATAGACCGGGTGTTTCTCGCCTCGCGCGGCCCGCAGCTGGTGGGGATCGGTCCAGGCGCGGACACGCTGCTCGTGCCCGGCGCGGCGTTCGCGCCAGGCGGCCTCGCTTAGGCGCGTTTCGTTTGCCGCCGCGATCATCGGGCGGGGAGGCGGCCCAGCAAACGGCGCACGCCCTCGATCGGCGCGACCGTGATGGGGGTCAGCGCCAGGGGCGATGTGCGCGCAAGGGTGTCCGCAACGGCCGGGTGGGTGAGGATTGGTCCGCTCAAACCCGCGCGCAGCGAGTCGAGGGCGATGTGGGGAAAGAGCTGCGTGGCGACGCGGATGGCCAGGGCATGAAGCTCGCCCGTTGACTCGAGCACGAGTTGCTGGGCCACCGGGTCCCCCTCGCTGGCCAGATGGAGCAGCACCGGCGCCAGGGCGGCGACTGCCCGGTTCGGTTCGGCATGAGCATAGAAATGGCGGAGCAGGGCGGTGGCGTCGGGGAGCCCGGTCTGATCGCGCAAGACCGGGCCGAGGCGGGATGGAGGGGCCCAGCCCTGCAGCTCGAGCAGGCCACGGGCCACCAGGCGTCGCCCGAGGTCGTAGCCGCTGCCCGGATCGCCGAAACGCCAGCCGAGTCCGCCGGCGTAGAAGCCCTCGAGTGGGGGCGCTTCGGCCGAGGCGCGGGCGGCCACGAAGGAGCCGGTCCCGGCATGCAGGACGAGGCCGGGTTGCCCGCCGGTCGCGAGTTCGAGGACGGGCAGCGAATCATCCGTCGTGGAGACCTGCCCGAAGTCACCGAGCGTTGCGGCGGTCTCCTGCCAGAAGGTCCGGCTGCCGGCGGTGCAGAGGAGCGTGTGCGTGATCCGGGCGCGCTCGACTCCGGCGGTCAACGCGCAGAGCGCGTCAATCAGGATGAGGCGGGCGGCCTCGGCCCCGGCAATGCTCGGATTGCAGCCCGGCCCGATCCGGCGCTCAACGATCGTTCCCGCATCGTCCACCAGGATAAGTTCGGTCTTGGTGCCGCCGCCATCAACGCCGATTTTCATGGGAGAGAATTGTTATTTGTTAATGGTTAATGGGATTCCGCGCCGTGACCATTAACCAATAACGATTTACCAATAACCATCGCGCTGCGCGATTACCCGATCGGACGGCTCAGGCGGGTCCGGTATTTCTTGGCCAGCTCAATGTTCGACTCCATGCCGCCAGGGACATTCTGGCTGCGGAGAACGGGGAGCGGGTAGCCATTGCCGTTGAGCCAGTCCATGATCTCCAGTGCGAGCAGGTTGAGCAGCATGGCACCGATGACCGTGGACGTCGGGCCGGCCTCGGCGGCGGCGGGGAAGCGCGAGCCGGTGGCAGGAACCTCGCCGAGGTCGGGCGGGGCGATCTTCACGATGGCGTCGCCGACGACCCCGAGATTGTCGAGCACGTGATCGGCGATGGCATGAAGATTCTTGCCGCCGGGGTGCACGGTTTTGGCCGTCGTGCTCATGGACATGGCCGTCAGGGCGATGACGTGCAGACCCTTTTGCTTGGCGTAGAGGGCGACCTCAATCGGCGAACTGTTTTTGCCGGAATTGGAGATCACGATGATCGTTTCGCCGGCGTGGAGGCCGTAGATCTTGTCGTGCTTTTCGGCGAGGCGCGTGCCGTACCCGACAACGTTTTCGGAGAAACCGGCCCCGGGATCGAAGATGCCGCTGACGCACATCAGGCCGCCGGCGCGGCCGATGATCTCGCGGCCGATGATCTCGCTGTGGCCGCTGCCGAAGGTGTGGAGCACGCCGCCCTGGGCGACGTTCGCGCCGATCAGCGCGCCGCAGCGGCGGAGGGTTGCGGCATTCACCTCGCGGGCGCGGGCGAGCAATTGGGTGGCGGTGGCGAAGTAGGCGTCGGCGGAGGACACGGTGGGCGGTTGGGTTTAGCGGAAGAAGGTGATGCTGAGGGAGCCGAACTCCTGATTGTCGGCCTGGCCCTCGAATTCACGCGAGCGGATGGCTTGGGTGTACGTGAGCTGCCAGGTGCGTCCGCCCACGGCGAGGCCGCTGGCGAAGTCGACAACGCCCCATTCCCGGTCGATCGACGCGCTGTCGCGGAACGTGTTTCCATCGAGCGTGATGTCCCGGGCCACGGCGCGGGCGTCGAAGCCGGCAAAGGCAAACACGTTGAAGGGAAAGCGGAGCAGGGGATTCGAGTCGCCCGTCGGGCGGATCAGATTCGTGCCGAAGTCGCCGGGCAGGTGGTAACCGAGCCGGACCTCGAAGCCGGCGTTGGCGTAGGTGAAGACATTGCCCAGGCTGAAACCGGCGTGCGGGATGAAGTCAGCGGCCCAGGTCGTGCCGAGCAGGTCGCCGGTGCGGTAGCGCCATTTGCGTTCGAAGATGAGGTTCAGCCCGGGCTCATTCTTGATCTGGTGCTCCCAACCCTTGGCCGTGCGCACGTCGATCAGGCGGTGGTAGTTGTTCTGGATCTCCTCGCCGAGGGCCCACGGACCCACCATGCCGGCATTGACCTCGAGGATGTCGAGCCGCGGGGTGCGGGCGTCACCGTAGGCGTTGATCGGTGGCCGGTAGTTCTGGAACGACACGCCGCCATAGAGCCACGCGGAGTAGGGGCGATCGTTCGGCTGGTAGGTGGTGAGCTGCGTATCTTCCGGGGTGTAGATGTTGTGGCCCAGGGCTAGGCCCAGCTTCGGGATCTCGTCCCGGGCTACGAAGCGGCTCAGGCGTTGGGAGATCCAGCGTACGGGCGCGGGCACCTCGGGTCCGGTGAACTGGCGGAGATTCGAAGCGAGGGCGGTCAGCTTCACGCCATTGGTGTAGCGACGGTCCGTCCCGGCGAAGAACATGTCGTTCTCCACGTACAGTGAGTAGGATCCCCAGCGCAGGCGGACGACCTCGGGCACCACGGTTGCGGCAGGAACGGGTTCGGATCCGGCGGCGGAAGCAAACGTGACGAGAGCGGTCAGACTGAGCAGGGGGAGGCGCATGAAAGGGGCCTCAACCTTCCCAACGGCCGTAGATGCCGCAGGGCAGGACCTTGCCGTCGGCGCGGATGGGCAGGCCCACTTCGCCCGCCGTGATCGTACCGCCGCGGCCATGCATCAGCTCGGTCAGCAGATTGCCCACCACCGTCGGGGAGAGCCGGGCGGTGTAGGCATTGATGAGAAGGAATTCCGGACGATCGCTGAGCAGGGCGCGACATTCGGACAGGAGTTCCCAGAGGTGATCCTCGAGTTTCCACATCTCGCCGGTGCTGCCGCGGCCGTAGGTCGGCGGATCCATGATGATCGCATCGTAGCGCCGCCCGCGCTTGAGCTCGCGGCGCACAAACTTGAGACAGTCATCAACGATGTAGCGGACGGGCGCATCGGCGAGTCCGCTCAGCGCGGCGTTCTCCTTGCACCATTTCACCATGCCCTCCGCGGCATCGACATGGCAGACGCTCGCGCCGGCCTTCGCGGCGGCGCAGGTTGCGGCTCCGGTGTAGCCGAAGAGATTGAGCACGGTCGGTTCACGTCCGGCCGCCTTGGCGGCCTTGATCCGCGTGCTGAACCAATCCCAGTTCACCGCCTGTTCGGGAAAGAGCCCGGTGTGCTTGAACGACGTCGGATGGATCCGGAAGGTCAGGCCGAGCCGGTCGTACGCGACTTTCCACGAATCCGGTAGCGGCTTGCGGTACTCCCATTTGCCGCCGCCCTTCTCGCTGCGGTGGTAGTAGCCGTCCCACTCCTTCCAATCCGGTCCCGCCCGCCGCGGCCAGATGATCTGGGGATCCGGCCGGACCAGGGTGTACGGACCCCACCGCTCGTGCTTCATGCCGTCCCCGCAATCGAGGAGCTGATAGTCTTTCCAGCCGTCAGCGACGATGAGGGCGGGGCGGTGGACGGGTGCGGTCATGGCAGCGAAAGCAACGCTCCTGCTGCCACCCTGTCCAGCGCCGAAGCGGACCCCCTACCGGGTAACTTTACGTAAAAAGGCACCGGGCCATTGACTTAGCTCCCGGCGATCGGGCAATTTCCCCGACCCTATGAACCTCCACCGCTCCCTCCTCGCCGCCAGCGCGATGCTTGTCGCCGCCTCGGCCTTGCTGGCTGATGTTGTCGAAACCAAGAACGGCGCCCGCCTGGTGGGCACCGTGACCAAGATCGACGGCGCCCACGTGACCCTCGCCACCGACTATGCGGGCACGCTCACGATCAAGCAAAGTGAAGTCGTCGGCCTTTCGACCGAGAAGCCCCTGAACGTCCGCCTCGCCGGCGGCACCGTCATGCAGGGCACGCTCGCTGCGACCGGTGCCGGCCAGGTCCAGCTCACCGGTGGTGACGGCACCATCAGCACCACGGTCGACAAGCTCGCCATGACCTGGTCGCCCGGAGCGGAAGACCCCGCGGTCGAGCTCCACAAGCGTTCCTGGGCCTACGAGGTCGGCCTCGATGTGACCGGCAAGACGGGCAACAGCGAGCAGCTTGGCACCGCGGTGAGCGCCCGTGCGACCCTCACCAGCGCCCAGGACAAGCTCCAGTTCTACACCGCGCTCAACCGTCAGGAGAGCGACGGCGTGAAGTCCGCCGACCAGTTCAAGGCCGGCGTCGACTACGCCAACAACTTCTCAGGCAAGAAGTCCTGGTACGTGCGCAACGAAGGTGGCTTCGACCGCATCAAGGACATCGAACTCTACAATGTCGCGGCGGCCGGTCTCGGCTATGATCTCGTGAAATCCGCCAGCCAGACGCTGACCGGTCGCGTCGGTCTCTCGTTCCGCTACGAGGGCTACCGCACGACGGTCATCGAGGACGTGCGCAGCGCCGGTCTCGACGTCGGCTTCGCGCATCGCATCCAGTTCGAGAACTCGGTCCTGACGACCAATCTGGCCTACGTGCCGGCGTTCGATGACTTCGCCAAGTACGTCGCCTACCACGAGTCCTACTTCGAAATGCCCATCACCGCCTCGCTGTGGAAGCTCCGCATTGGCGTCAGCAATGACTACAACAGCGAGCCCGGCCCGGGGGTCGACAATCTCGACACGACCTATTTCACGCGCCTGATCCTGAACTGGAAGTAAGCGGCGTGGAATAAGTGCTCTTCGACGGCCTCATGTGATGAACATGAGGCCGTTTTTGTTTTCCCCCCGTTGGCGCGGATCGTGGCGCGGTTGGGCTGCCGCCGCGTTGCTCCTGATGCCGGTGTCCTTCGCGCTGGCGCAGCCGGTCACCTTTGGCAGCGGTCCGCGGCGCACGGATCTCCTCGAACTGTACACCAGCGAGGGCTGCAGCAGTTGTCCGCCGGCCGAGGACTGGCTGGCCGGCCGCCGGGAGGATCGCGGGCTCTGGCGTGACTTCGTGCCGCTCGCCTTCCACGTCAATTATTGGGACCGGCTCGGCTGGCGCGATCGGTTCGCCGTCGCGGCCTACACCGATCGCCAGCGGAGCTATGCGGCCGCCTGGGGCGCGCGCACGATCTACACGCCGGGCTTTGTTCGTGCCGGATCGGAATGGCGCCCGGGCACCCCTCCGCCCGCCGCCGCTACGGGCGGTCGGTTGGCCGTCGAGGTGGAGGGTCCGCGCGTGACCATTCGTTATGAGCCGCTGGGGCCGGGCCGGTATCTGGCCTTTGTCGCCCTGCTGGGTGGGGGGCTGCAGAGCGACGTCAAGCGGGGCGAGAACGCCGGCCGGCGGCTCCACCACGAGTTTCTCGTGCTGGGGCTGAACCAGGGCGAACTGAACGGGGCGGGCGAAGGGGGCGAGCCGACGCACATGCTGTCCCTCGATCTGCCAACGACGTCGGAAACCCCGGCGCGGCGAGCGCTGGCCGTTTGGATCACGCGGGTGGACGGAATCCTCCCGCTGCAGGCCACCGGCGGCTGGCTCCCCGAGTAGAGGGCGGGTCTCGGTCGGAGCCTGGCTCGTCACGCACGACCCGCGGGACCATCATGGCGCTGACGGGGACGTTCGCCTCGTCGGCAGCGATCGGTGTTTTCCCGCGGTGCGCGGCGAGATCGCTCAGACCCCGACGGATGAGAAAGGGCTTGGTCTTCGCTGAGACGACGTGGGCGGGGGCCCCGACTCCCGCCCGACGCAGCACCCCGGACACCGATTTTGCGCGCGATTTTCTGCGAGATAGTCGGAGAAAAGCATTCGCCTCCGTCCTCGGCCGGTTGAAGTGTGGCGCTCATGAGCTTACCGGATCTCGCGGCCGCCCAGACCCTGCTCGAGCAGCACGTGCAGGAGCCCTACCAGCGCTTGCACGCCCGGATGGTGGCCACGGCGATGGCAGGCTATGCGCCGCGCTTCGGCGAGGATCCGCATCTTTGGGCGGTGACCGGCCTCCTGCATGACCTCGACTTCGACCGCTTTCCCGAGACGCACCCGACGGAGTCACTGCGCTGGTTCAAGGAGTGGGGCTACCCCGAAGCCCTCATCCATGCCGTCGAGGCCCACGCCTACGGTTACCACGGGTATGCCACGCTTCCCCGGACCAAGCTCGCTGCCGCGCTCGTCGCCTGTGACGAGATCAGCGGCATCTTCTATGCGTATCGGAAGATGAACCCCGTGCGCTATGGCGAGATGAAGGCCAGCTCGATCAAGAAGAAGCTGAAGGATCCGGGCTTCGCCGCAAAAATTGATCGGGCGACCATCCAGCTCGGGTGCGATCATCTGGGAGTTCCACTCGACGAGCACGTTGCAAATCTGATCACGTTCTTCGCGGTCCTCGATTAGTTCAGGCGACTCCCCCGCCGGCAGGCCGGGCGGCTGGCGGCCGGGGCGGATTTGGCGGTGTCAGGTGTTTCTGATTGTGGCCTCGAGCCATTTCCGTCGTTGTGGTCATAGTTATGAGAACCCCCTGGGTACCCCTTCTCATGCTGGTCAGTGGCTTGACGTCCGCGCTCGGCGCGCAGGCGGCGGCGGCTTCCGGTGTGAATCTGACGCGCTCCGACGATCGCGTGCGCATCGAACTCGGCGGCCAGCTTTTCACCGAGTACATTTTCAAGGGAGCGCCCAAGCCCTACCTGTATCCGGTGCTCGCCCGTGATGGCACCGAGCTGATGCGCCACTTTCCGATGAAGGCCGAGGTTGAGGGCGAGATCCGCGATCACCCGCACCACCGGTCGCTCTGGTTCACGCATGGCGCGGTCAATGGCATCGACTTCTGGCTCGAGCGCGACCTCACCAAGCAGGGCCAGGTCGTGAACACCTCGGTCGATCAGTCGGTCAAGGACGGCGTCGGCGAGATTCGCTCGGCCAACCGCTGGGTGGGCCCCGACGGGACCGTGCACATGACGGACGTCACCGTGATCCGCGCCCGCGCGCTGGCCGATGGCTCCCGCCTGCTGGACTACCAGGTCACCTTGCAAGCCCCGGCGGACAAGCCGGTCGTCCTCGGTGACACCAAGGAAGGCGCGATGGCCATCCGGCTGCCGCTCTGGATGACCCCGGCCCACACCTACAGCGAAGGCAAGCAGCGCGTGAAACACGAGGGTCGCGGGACCATCGTGAACGCCGAGGGCATCAAGAACGATGACACCTGGGGCAAGCGCTCCGCGTGGGTCGACTACCATGCTCCCAAGGACGGCAAGACTTACGGTGTCGCGATGTTCGACCACCCCAAGAATCCGCGCCATCCCACGTGGTGGCATGTCCGTTCCTATGCCCTGTTCGCCGCCAATCCCTTCGGAAAGCACGACTTCGAGCCCGAGCACAAAGCCAATCCCAAGGCCGGAGACCTGACGATCGCCGCCGGCGCTACCGTGACCTTCCGCTGGCGCTTTTACTTTCACGAGGGCGACGAAATCGCCGCCAACGTCGCCGCCCGCTACCAAGACTTCGCCGCCACTCCTTAACCCGTACTTCACTCCATCCTACCCCTCATGAACTCACTCAATCGCCGTACCTTCCTCAAGACCACCTCGGTGGCCGCCGCCGGTTTTGCCCTGAGCGCCCGCTCATGGGCCCAGGTGGCCGGTGCCAACGGTGACCTCCGCGTCGCCGTCGTCGGTGTCAATGGCCGCGGCGTCAATCACCTCAACAGCCTGATGGCCATCAAGGGCGTACGCGTGGTCGCCGTGTGCGACGCGGACACCGCCGTGATGGCAAAATTGAAGGCCCGGGTCGACCAGAAGAGCGGCGCGACCCCGTACGCGAATCTCCGCACCTATGTCGACCTGCGCGAACTGCTCGCGGCATCCGACATCGATGCGATCACGATCGCCACGCCGAACCATCTCCACGCGCTCCAGGCCATCTGGGCGGTCGAAGCCGGCAAGGATGTCTATGTGGAAAAGCCGGTCTCCCACAATGTGTGGGAGGGGCGCCAACTCGTGGCCGCCGCCGCCAAATTCAACCGCGTCGTGCAGGCGGGCACCCAGATCCGCTCCGGCACCGGTCTGCAGGAGGCCGTGGCTTGGGTGCAGGCGGGCAATCTCGGCAAGATCACCGTGGCGCGTGGCTTCTGCTACAAGCGCCGTGACTCGATCGGCAAGACGGAGGGCCCGCAGAAGCTCCCCGAGACCGTCAATTACGACCTCTGGGCCGGCCCGGCGCCACTCGACCCGTTGCGCCGCGCCCGGCTCCATTACGACTGGCACTGGCTCCACGTCACCGGCAACGGCGACGTCGGCAACCAGGGGATTCACCAGATGGATGTTGCCCGCTGGTTCCTCGGCGAGAAGGGCCTGCCGCGCGGCACGCTGAGCATCGGCGGCCGGCTCGGCTACATTGATGATGGCGACACCCCAAACACTCAGGTCGTGATCCACGATTACGCGACCGCCCCCCTTGTGTTCGAGGTGCGCGGCCTGCCGAGCAAGACGGGCGCCACGGGCAGCGAGGCCATGGACAAGTACCGCGAGGTGCGGGTCGGCAATGTCATCGACTGCGAGGGTGGCTCCGTCGTCACGACCGCCTACTTCACCGCCACGGCCTACGACAAGGCCGGCAAGGTCGTGAAGGAATTCAAGGGCAGTGACCGCCACATGCAGAACTTCGTCGACGTCGTGCGCAGCCGGAAGACGGCCGAACTCTACGGTCCGATCGAGGAGGGCCACATCTCCAGTGCGCTTTGCCATCTGGGCAACATCTCCCACGTGCTGGGCCAGGCCGCCGCCCCGGGCGTGCTGCAGGAACGCATCAAGGGCAATGCCCCGCTGGTCGAGGCGAATGGCCGCATGGTTGAGCACCTCCGCGCCAATGGCGTGGATACGGCCAAGACGCCCCTGACCCTCGGCGTGCCGCTGACCCTCGCCCCGAACAACCTCGAGCGCTTCGTCGGCGAGTTCTCTGCTCAGGCCAATCCTCTCCTGACGCGCAATTACCGCGCGCCCTACGTGGTCAAGGCCTACGCGACCGAGCAGCGAGCCACCTGAAGAAGGGCGGAGTGAGGATTTCGGATTGCGGATGGAACACTCCGCAATCCGTCGTCTGCGTTCCGGCGGGCCTGGCCAATGCCCGAAGTCAGTAGCCCGGCGGCCCTCGTTTTCGAGGGCCTTTTTTCTGAATTCGAAATTCGAAAATCGAAATTCGAAAATCCCAACCTCAGGTCCCGTACAGCCGGTCGCCGAAATCGCCGAGCCCCGGCAGGATGTACCGCTTGGCGTTCAGCTCGCGGTCCAGCGCACCCGTGAAAATGGGCACGTCGGGGTGGGCCGCCTCGACTGTCTGCACGCC
>CAYZCV010000011.1:0-18134 GCA_964476965.1 uncultured Opitutus sp.
TGCGTCAGCACATAAAACACGATGTTGATCGCCAACGGATACGCGATCTTCTCCGAATAGAGCCGGAAATACTCCCCGTCCTCGCCCTCGCGCTCCCAGCCGTCGCTGTCGTCGGAATTGTGCAGGACCATCGCCATCAGGCGGCCCTTGGCGTCGAAAATCACCCGGTGCTGGATCTGGGTCCCCGGTTGCTTCAGGCCCATGCGGATGTTGGGCACCTGAGCCTTTTCGGGCACATTGAACACACTCCGATACAGGGGATGCTCGATCGGCAGTTCCTCGAATTGGCGATCCGGCAGGATCTCGCGGAAGGAGCGCTCAATCGCCAGCCACTGCTGCTCCCCCCAGGAATCGGTGGTGAGAATAAAGCCGCCGTTCTCGAGGTAATTGCGCAGCGCCAGCACCTCGTCCTCGGCCAGCGTCATCGCATGCGGGGCCGTCACGAGCAGAAAGGGATACTTCACCAGCTCGGGATCCGAGGCCCGGATCAGCCGCCCCAGGGGGCTGACGCTGAGCGAGGTCATCTGCTGCAGCCGGTAGGAGAGATTCAGATCGGCGTCCGGCAAATCCGTGGTCCAGCCGCCGCCGCGCGTCGTGGGTCGGCTGCCGCCGCGATCGTAGCGCAGGCGCGCGACCGTGAAGACATCGGGCGCGAAACCCGCCGGATACTCCCACATCGGCGTGCCCGTGCTGCGTGACTCCACCTCACGCGCGGTCGTGGCATTGGGTGGCACATAAACCTGCCCACCGCCCATGAACCCCTGCCCCCAGGCGATTCCCGCCAGCGCAACGACCGCTGCGGCCGTCGCGGCAACGACGAGCCGGACCCGTCGGGACGAGACCGAGGCAAGGAAGGAAATCATGCGTGCAAGGGGATGCGGACCTCTGGCATGACGACCAAGCGCGCCGTCGGGTTACAGGGGGCGCCGCGTGCCGTGCACATGCGCCCCCACACCGCGGACGCTCAAACGGCCATCACGGGGTAGTCCGTGTAGCCTTTCGGGCCGGGGCTGTAGAGGGTGCGGTTGTCCGGCTCCACCAGGGCAACTCCGGCCTTCACTCGCTCCACGAGATCGGGATTGCTGATGTAGTGGTGGCCGAACGCCACGGCGGCGAGCGTGCCGCTGCCGACCGCCTGCGCCGCCTCCTCGGGCGCGTAGCCCATGTTGCCGACGAGAGCGCCCGTGAACACGGAACGCGCCGCCGTGACCACATCGGCCTTCTGCACACCCTGGAAATCGCCGCGCATCAGGTGCAGGTAGGCAATCCGGCGCAGTTCCAATTGCGACGCGACGTAGCGCGTGATGGCCACCGGATCGCTGTCGAGCATGTCGTTGAAGCTGTTCAACGGCGAAATCCGGACCCCGACGCGGTTCGCGCCCCACACGGCGATGGCCGCATCGGTCACTTCCAGCAGCAGGCGGGCACGGTTCTCGATGGAGCCACCGTAGCGACCGCTGCGCTGATTGCTGCCGTCGCGAAGAAAGGCATCGAGCAGGTAGCCATTCGCGCCGTGGACCTCGACCCCGTCGAAGCCGGCCGCCTTGGCGTTCACCGCCGCCGCGCGGAAACCGGCCACGATCCCGGGCAACTCGTCATCGCGCAGCTCGCGCGGTGTTTCGTAGGGCTTCTTGCCCTTCGGCGTATGGGTCTCGTCATTGCGGATCGGCAGCGGGCTCGGTGCCACGGGCTGGGCGCCGCCGTTCAGCAGGGAATGACACGCGCGCCCGCCGTGCCATATCTGGAGGACGATCCGGCCACCCTTGGCGTGCACCGCATCCGTGACCGTCTTCCAGGCGGCCACCTGCGCCTCAGAATAAATCCCCGGCTCACGTCCGCCGAACGCCGAGTTCCCCTCGATCGCCATGGTGGCCTCCGCCACAATCAGGCCGGCGCTGGCGCGCTGGGCATAGTACTCAGCCATGATCGCGGTTGGCACGTGCTGGGCATCCGCCCGACAGCGGGTCAGCGGCGCCATGAGGATGCGATTGGGCAGCGCGAGGGCGCCGAGTGAGACGGGAGTGAACAGGGAGGCGTGGTGCATGGGAGATGGACTCGAAACAGCCAAGGGATCGCACAACCACCCAAACGCAACCCGCGCAGAAACTTGTTACCGAATTGCCGCTAGCGGGCGAGCGGGTCGGGCCGGATCTGGAACTTCATGGCCTTGGGGTGCGTGCCCTTGCCGCCCTCCATATGGAAAGGAGCCCGCGTGCTGATCGTCGCCCAGAGCGCCCGGCCTTTCCAACCCGCGTTGATATCGTCGATCCGACCGTCGACCCACTTGGTGAAGAAGCCGAGCGGATACGGCACGCGCAGGATCACCCACTTGCCGTCCTTGAGCGCGAGCAGGCCTTCCGAACCGTTGCCCGTGTTGATCGGCGTGTTTGGACCAAGGCCTGACGTATTGAACTGGTCGACCCAGGTGTAATAGCTGGCCTCGGCGCTGCCGGGGGTGGTCACGCCCTTGATCTGGGGCAGCGGCTCGGGATAGAACGTCCAGCCTTCGCGCCCATGCTGCCCCGTGGCGGTCGGTCCGTTCAGGGGTCCCGTGACCTTGCGGCGGTCAAAACTCGCCAGGTGTCCGCTTGCCAGAGCGACCCAGGCCACGCCGTTGCGATCGACATCCATGCCCCGAGGCGTGAAGCCCTCAATCGGCTCACCCTTCTCGTCGAGCGGAAGCTCAAAATACTCCGTGAGCGCGGTCTCGGTGGGATTCGCTCCCGGCGTGATGCGAATCAGCGCCCCGGGGTAACCGAGGGTTGAACCCCACACCGATCCGTCCGGGGCTGGCGACACCGCGTAGAGACCGGCTCCGATGCGCTTGTCCTTCGTCGGGTCTACAGGCTCGTTCGGCTCCACATAGGCGTCACGTCGGCCGTTGCCGTTGGTGTCGAGAATCAGCGGCGTCCAACCCTGCGAAGCCAGCTCGTCGCCCGTCTCGTCGAATTTCTTGGTGTTGAGCCATCCGACGACCTGACCGCCGCCACTGGTCCAAAGCGTGTGATTCTCATCCTCGGCGAACATCAGGTGATGGGTGCCAAAGCCGGTGCTGATGTGCGTGTACTTTCCCGTCTTCGGGTCGTAGACGCCGAGGTGTCGGCCTGCGCGATTCACCGGAAACACCTTGGCCGAAGGATGCGAGGAACCGGCTTTGAAAACATCGGGATTGTCAGCCGGACGCACCGCCGCGGTGATCCAGACCCGGCCGAGGTGGTCGAACATCGGGTTGTGCACATTGGCCTTGCTGTCCCAGAGCACCTCATCGCCCCAGTACGGCGACGGCTGCGGCATTTCGGGCGAGGTCGGGGGTGTCGCCGGATCGCGCACCGTCAGCGGAATGCGGCTGACCGTGTGGCGGATCGGATCGAGCACGGGCAGATAGTCGGCGCTGAGTTCCATCGCCCCGTAGATCAGACCGTTGGCGTTCAGCGTCGGATTGCGACGGTCCGTCGTCACCAGGTCGTGCAAGTAATCGGTCGGATCGGTCCAGTCCCATTGCGTGATGACCACGTTGCGTTCAATCCCCTGCGGACGCGGCGGCGCGGACGGAATCTCCCCCGCATTGATTCGATCGGTCCAGTCGGCGAACACCTTCAGCGCGCGCGTGTGTCCGATCTGCTGCAAACCGGAAATCATATTTCCGCCCGCCTGGCCCGACATGACGCGGCGCTGCCACGCCTCCTCGGTCGTGTGAAAATCCCGAAATTGCGGCGGCAGGGTGCGCGTTGCTTCATTGCCGAGTTGGTGGCAGGCCATGCAGCCGCCTGACTTCACCAACCGGAGGAACTGTGCCTGATTCTTCACGTTGGGCGAAATGCCATTGCCCTCCGGTCCCGTGCCGGGGAATTCCTCGGGGCCCGGCGCCTTCAGCAGCGAAAACCAGTAGCCGGCGGGATAATACTTGGCCGCGGCCTTCGCATCGGGCGCCGCCACGGCCTTTAGATCAAGGGTGCGGCCCGGTGCCGCCTTAACCTTGGGCGAATCAACCAGCCCGTATCCACGAACCCATACATCATAGTTGACGGGCGGAAGCTCCGGCAGCACGTAGCGGCCGAGGTCGTCGGTCACGACGATCTTCACATACTTCGTCGGGAGCTCGGTCGTTTCCGCGATGACCCAGACCCCCGCTTCGGGACCGCGCGGCCCCATCACGGTCCCCTCAATATAACCGGTCGCGGGCAATTGGGCGCAGACAACAGGCGCCAGGACCACGGAAAGCAGGACGGCGCAGACCGACCAACGAGCACGGAAGGAATTCATGGGCGTGAGGATCCGGGGGACGGCCGCAAGTCCGGGCGGCAACGGACGGGGTTGTCCGCATTTTGTTCCTGACCGTGCCGGGCCCCGCACCGCTGCGCAACGCTGAAGCACATCGGATGATCGCCCAAACGGACGTGATCCACGCGCGAACCAGGCTCACCAAGGCCCGCTGGTCCGCGCCCACTTGCCAAAGCGAGGCGAACGCAGGCTGAAGTCGGCCGGCCCGCCGGCCTCCCTACCCACCCCGAACGTCCTGCAGCACCGGACTGCAGTCCAACACCGATCGTACTTCAACCGTCAGACCGTTGGCCAGACCCGGGCACTGCTTGGCGATCTCCGTCGCCTCCTCGATATCGGCCACCTGCAGCAAGAAGTAGCCACCCACCGCCTCCTTCGCCTCAGCAAAGGGACCGTCCGTGACGACGCGCCCCTGCGGCCCGGAAACCACGCGACCGCTGAGGGCGAGCGGACGCCCCTGGCTCAATTTTCCCCGCGCGGCCAAGCGGCCAAACCAATCATTCCATTGCTGGGTCAGCTCGGTCTTCTGGGCCTCCGTGAGGTGCGCATGGCTCTCCGGGCCGGCATTGCGGAAGAGCAAGAGGTAGGCGGAGGTCGCGGGAGCGGGAGCGGGAGGGAGAGCCATGACCGAAATCAGTTGGGATGCGTTGAAAGCACGACGAATGACGCGACCGACGGCGGACAACGGCGTCCAAAAAAGTGGGCGATCAGTCCTTCGCCGCGCGCAGGGCGTCGAGATAGTCGCAGAGCAGGCGGGCATTGGCGATGTACGCCGCCGTGGTGATGGCTGGCGCGTCGCGGACCGTCGCCAACCACCAACCCTCGGGACTGAGGGCCGTGATCGCGGCCCGAACGCGCGGGGCCAGCTCCTCCGCCCGTCTCGCCGGATCATCCCGCTGCGCAGCCGCGTCGCGACGGGCCAGCATGGCTTCCCGCCCCAAAGTCAGGGCCGCCTCCGCCTGCGCGATCGCCGCCGGCACGCCGAACGCGCCTTTCCACGCGTAGCCGGTCTGCCGCTCGAGACTCAGCTCCTCGACGGAATAGTAGATCTTGCCATCCCGATCGCCGAAGATCGGTCGGTTGGTGTCGGGCTCGTAAAGTCTCGCCCATTGCCCGGGGGCGATTTCCGAGCGGCGCAGCCAGGCGATGGCCCGTGGGAGCGGCTCGAGGAAGCCGGCATCGCCCGTCTCGAGATACAAGTCCACCAGCAGGCTCATCACGCCCGCGCTCTCGCGCGACGACACGCCGGGCGGCTCGAAGGCGCGGGCCCAGGCCGGGTGCATCCGCGCGTTGTACTGCTGGGCCCACCCAGGCTGCGGCTCCGGCAGCTGCGCCCGCCGGAGAAACTCACCGCCCCGGAGCGCCACCGCGCGCAGGTCCGGGCGGTTCAGCTGCTTGGCGGCGTCCAACAGCGTCAGAATACAGTCACGCTGCGTGTCGTCGTTCAGGGTTGAATGATCGTAGTACGGCTGACCGGTGTGGGCCCGCGGCCAGGCCGGATCAATGGAGGCGCTTTGGACCGGATAAGCGGACGAATCGACGGGCCGGCCGTCCCAGCGCTGCGGCCAACCACCCGAGGGGCGCTGCGCCTCGGCCAACTTGGCCAGACCGTAGTCGCGCGCTTCACGGATGCGTCGGTCCCGCGCCGTGTCGCCGGCGGGGTGGACAACCGTCAAGGCCACGAGAAAGCGAAGCGCCTGCTGCGTGTTGTCGTCATCGTAGGTCGACACGTTCCGGCGCTTCGCCACGTCATCCGGAGCAAGGCGTCCGAGGTCGTCGCGGAGGTACCAGGCGGTGCGCTTCTCCGGATCGAACTCGATCAAATAATCCCACCCGCCCGACGCGAGTTGTCCGGCTGCGAGGGCCTCGGCCACCGCCCAGGCCGCCTCGAGGTACCGGGCCTCGCCTGTACTCGCGTGCGCCCGCAGGAACGCGAAGCCCATCGCCGGCGTGCCGGGTGTCTGCACCCAGATCTGCGTCGCCGTGGCCACGTTCTCCCCTGCCCGCTCGGACAAATCCGGCGAGTACCGCCACAGGTAACCGCCCTCCGTGGCGATGCCCTGCATGGCCGACGTCGCCTTGGCCAACGCGGTGCGGGCTTCGTCCGCGAGATTGTCCGCGGCCACGGCCGCGGTCCCGCCCGCCAGAACGACCAGCAGCGCAGCGATCGAGCGAAGGTTGACGGTTGTCATCGATTAATCAGGGCTGGTTTGGGGCCGCGACGCCCGCGATCGATTCCACCAGCCGGGGTACATACGTGCTGTAGCGCTCATCAGGCGAACCGGCCGACGTCGGCAAGGTTCGCACAAAATCCCGCAGAACAGCTGCCTTGGGCCCGAGGCTCTCGACCGCGGCCAAGGCCGCCATGGCCACGAAAACCCCATTCCGGTCCGGTGGGGCGAGTTCCTGCAAGACCGCGAGCGCCGGCGCGAGGTCAGTCGGCTCGCCGTATTGCGTCAGGGCCTGCGCGCAGACGATGCGCACGGCCGGCGAGGAGTCCTGCAACCCCGCGCGCAGGAGTTCGCCCGACGCCTGCACTGCGTCACCACCCCGCATGAGAAATCCGCTCGCCGCCCAGTACCGAACCGCCGGGTCCGCGTCTGCCATGAGCGAGCGCAGGGCGGGCAGCGCCGTGGGATCCAGACGTGACGCGAGATCGGCGGCAGCATAGATCCGCTCAAACGGATACCGGACCTCATCGCGCGAGAGATCGTAAGGCGAGGCTCCGTTCGCGCGCCGGTGCATGTCGGATTCTGGAAGGAAGGTCACCTCGCGGCGGGCGCGCAGATCCGTCGCCTGGGCCGCCCGCAACCGGGCCAAAATCGCCTGATGCGCCGGCGAGGCCGCGAGATTGTTCACCTCATCCGGATCGGTCTGCAGATCGTAGAGTTCCTCCGGAGCCTTGGGCACACGCCAGAAAATCGATTGCGCCTCGTTGGTCAGGCCGGCGTCGAAACGTTCCTTCCAAATCCGCGTGGTCGGTGTCTCGAACTGGTAGGCGATCCGCTGGGCCTGCGAGACATGGGGCTGGAAATTCCTCAGGTAAACGTAGCGTCCGTCCGTCACGCTGAAGACGAGGTCGTTGCGCTCGTCCATCCGTCCGCGCGACCCCTGCATCACCGCGGGTGGCGGCGTCGCGTGCGGTCCGGCGAACGCGCGCCCATCCATCCAATCGGGCGGCTTCACCCCGGCGAGACTCAGCATGGTCGGCGCCAGATCCACAAAGGAGATCAGGCGATCCGACCACCCGCCCGCCGCGTACTCGGGCGGAGCCAGGTGACGCCATTTTTCCGGAAAATAGACCACGAACGGGACCTGCAGGCCCGAGTTGGACGGCCAGCGCTTGTTGCGAGGCATCCCGCTGCCGTGGTCGGCGAAGTAGAACACAATGGTGTCGTCCGCGAGCCCCGCCTCGGCCAGCTCCCGCAGTCGCAGGCCGGCATCGGCATCGGCTGCGCTCACCTGGTCATAGTACTGCGCCCAGTCCTGCCGGACTTCGGGCGTGTCCGGATGATAGGCAGGAACGCGCACCCGCGCCGGATCCGTGACCGCGGTGTGCGGACGCAGGCGCATCTGACTCTCGTGGCTCTTGGTCGAGTTGAAGACGGCGAAGAACGGCTGCCCCGTGGGCCGGTTCCGCCAATGGGCCCGGGCCGAGGAGACATCCCAGGTTCGATCGGACTTCGGCAAATTGTAGTCCTCTTTCACGTGGTTCGTCGCATAGTAGCCCGCCTCGCGCAGGATTTCGGGAAACATCCGCGCGCCGCTTGGCATCGGCACCATTGAGCGCATGTGCACGCTGCCTGTGCTGGTCGCGTACATCCCCGTAATGATCGCCGTCCGCGCCGGCGCACACACCGGATGATTCGACCACGCCCGCCGGTAAGCCATGCCGCGCGCCGCCAGCGCATCGAAGGTCGGTGTGCGGGCCAGGGTGTCCCCGTACGCGCCAACGTGGGGCCCGTGATCCTCACTGGTCAGCCAAAGGACGTTGGGGCGATCGGCTGCGGACAGCGCGGACCACGTGCCGAGCACCGCGGCCAGCAGCCGGATACGGAGGAGATTGCGAGGTGACATGGGTAACCGGTGATGACGCGGGCGAAGCGGACTGCGGGCGCGTTCAGCTGGCTGCTTAGGCGCGCGCAGGGTCAGGGGTAAACGCTATCCCAGTGCGTCGCCGTCAGCCTGTAAACGTCCAAAACAGGCCCTCGAGCCGCGGCTCGCCCTTCCGCCGCGAATTCCCCAACTTACGTTCAGTCATGAACCCCTTACCCCCTCGTTCAGGACGGATCGCCGTCGTGCTGGCCCTCGCCGCTGCTTTACTCGAGACGGCTGTGCCTGCCCTGACCGCTGCCTCCGTGCCGCCCGAACAACGTCCGGCCATCGGATCCAAGACGTGGGTCTGGGATTCGCTGACCTTCCGTCCGGGCCCCCTCGGCGGCCGCCGCGAGGTGAACAACAGTCCGTCCGCAACGCTGCGCGTCTTTGAATCCCATGTGACCACGCTTAACCCAGGCCTGCGGTCGCACGCGCCGCACCGGCATGGTCAGGAGGAGTTCATCGTCATCAAGGAGGGCACGCTCGAGGCCTCGATCAACGGCCGCACCCAGCGGGCGGGTCCCGGTTCAATCTTCTTCTTCGCCGCGCACGACGCCCACAACTCAACGAATGTCGGGGACACGCCGGCCACCTACCTCGTCTTCAATTTTCAAACGGCTCTTTCCGCGACGGCCCTCCCCGAGGGCGTCGAGGCGGCCACGGCCAGCGGGACGCTGAAAGGAAAACTGCAGTCGACCGTCTACGAGTGGGACAAGCTGGTCGCGACCAAGACCGCCAAGGGCGAACGCCGCCAAGTCCTCGACGCGCCCTCCGCGACGATGGCCAATGTCGAGTGTCACATCACCACCCTCAATATCGGGGAGACGCCGCACGCCGCCCACCGCCATGCCGACGAGGAACTGATCATCGTCAAGGAGGGCGAGATGGAGGCGACCGTTGACGGCGTCGTCACGCGCGGCGGCCCCGGTTCGATCTTCTTCTTCGGCTCCAACTCACTGCATGGCCTGCGCAATGTGGGCGGCACCGAGGCGACCTACTACGTGTTCCGGGTCGTCACCGAACAGACGCCCCAAACCATCACGCCGTGATGCGCGCTTGGGACCCAGGGCCTGTCGCGGCAGTTCGGAGGCTCTGCGGTTCTGCGCGAAACCCTCTTTCAGGGTCAGGGCGATCTCAGAGAAGGGCGCGCCAAGACGCAGAGCCGCAGAGGAAACTTGAATACCGACGAATCGATCGGGGTCGACTCGGCGTCCTTCCGCGCGATCCGCCCGCGAGCGCGTCAGGTCCGATTTTCGGTTGCTGAACGCGTCAACGCGTAGCGCAGCACGGCGCTACGCCTTCTTCACCTTCCAGGCTCCCTCCATCAGGGCTGCATCATAGGGCTCAGGGATGACCCCTTCCGAGGCGTAGATGTAAAGGGCGCAGCGGTAGACCGTGCTGGCGACGCCAACCAGCACGCCCATGACCGCGAGGGCAAGGAGGGTTCCCAGCATGGTCAGGACCGGGATCAGCGGTTGGCCGAACACCCCACCCAGAACGAAACCAAGAACGATGACGACCAGGACCGCCGCAAGGATGATCCACGAGCCGAAGGTGATGCCCACATAGCCAATCAGCGACTCGCCCCACGTCTTCCGGAGCGTCAGCGCCGAGTTACGCAGAAGGGCAACCGGATTGGGGTTGCCGTCGCGGATAATGACCGGGATCGCGAAAATCGAAGCCACACTCCAGACAACGCCGACGAAGCGCATCACCCAGCGACCCACGACGCCCAAGCGTTCCTCCAGTGACTTGATCACGAGGCCGACCACCCCGGCGAAGAGGCTCCACGTCAGGATGGCCGGCAGTCGCCGGCAGGCAAAACGCAGGCCCGCACGCACGGAGACCGGCTGGCCCGACAGCGCCTTCATGATTTCGCTGTAGTAGGCGACGTTGAAGAACGTCGCGGTGAACATGGAGACGAGGTAAATGACGACGCCGTAAACGTAGATGACCATCTGCAGATCAACGGCTGGCTCGCCATCGGCCTGAGCACGAATCCCGACGACACGGAGCAGTTCCTGCCAATGATCGCCGGTCGTCAGGGCATGGCCGGTGGGGTACAGCGCGGCCGGTGACAGGAAGAACAGCATCATCACCACGGCGCAGCCCGAGGAGATCAGGGGAAACAGCAGGAGTTTCTTGTGGGTGACAATGACCAGGAGCGAGCGAATGAGCAGCTGCCAGCTGCGCACCAGCATGGGACGAGCGGACTCAAGCATGGGATTGGTGTTGGTTGAGTTGACGGATGATTTGATCGAGCGGGACACCCAGACGGCGGGCATCGGCGGCCAGGCGGGCGCCGAGTTCGGCCGCCTTGGACTCCTGCTCCTTGGCGGAAAGTCGTGGCGCTTCCGGCTGCGGTGCAACGAAGCAACCGCTCCCCCGCTCCGTGGAAATGTGCCCCAACAGCTCCAGCTCCCGGTACGCCTTCGCCACCGTGTTGGGATTGACCCCGAGCTGCTGGTGAAGCGATCGGATCGTCGGCAACTGATCGCCTTCCTTCAGCGCGCCCGACGAGATCGCCGACTGGACATGGTGAATGATCTGCTTGTAGACGGGAATTCCGGAATGGAACTCGACCGTCCACGGCGTTGGAACCTGATTCATTGTGTACTAGTTAACTAGTACACTAGCACGTAAGTCAAGACCTGAAATGGCCATGACAGGTCAACCGCCACGGAGCTGCTCCCACCTCGCGGTGACGACGCGATCCCTCCCGGCTTGCGAGCGCCCGCGCGATGGCGCCGTCAGACCGTCGAGACTTGGCGTCCGGACCGCGGTTTGGTAAAGCTTTCCTTCCGATGACCAACCCGCCCTGCCCGGCCTGCTCCCTGGAAGACGTTCTCAGCCACTCCGATCACTGGGAGTGCGCGACCTGTGGTCACGAGTGGCCCAAGGAGGCTGCACCGGAAGCCGGTCGCGTGGTCAAAGATTCCAATGGCACGGTCCTCGCCGACGGCGACACCGTGGTGCTGATCAAGGACCTGAAGCTCCGCAGCGGCTCCGGCGTGCTCAAGGGCGGGACCAAGGCCAAGAACATCCGCCTGGTCGACGGCGACCATGAGATCGACTGCAAGATCGACGGCATCGCCATGGCCCTAAAGGCGTGCTTCGTGAAGAAGGCGTAGCGCCTTGTGCGGCCGCGCAAGGCAGAGGTCAGATGTCAGAGATCAGAGGTCAGTCCGGACAGACGCCTTTAGCCACGCCGGTGCCGGCCGGCCTTAATCGTTAAGCATGCCCTGACTGCGCCACTGCGCCTTCCGGCCTCTGGCTTCTGGCCCCTGAACCGAGCACTAGGCGCTCGGCTTCATCCCCGCCACCACCTTGGCGAGCGCGAGGACAGCAGCATCGGTCTGGGCGCGAACTACGGTCGTATCGGGATTATCATGATCCGTTTTCTCACTCGCCTGGACGATCATCCCATCGCGCCGCGGCACGGTTGAAAACCCCTCGCCCGCCAGTCCGTACGACACGTCCGGTTGCGGAATCAGCATCGCAAGCTGCCCGCGTACGGGGATGACCGACTCATCCCCCAGCAGCGCCCGCGCGCCGTAACCCGTGCAATTGACCAGGGTCCGTTCCGGAACGGACACGAAATCGGATGGCTGGTGAAACTCGCGCTGCTCAAGGCTGCCGCCCGCGGCCTGGAATTCTTCCAGGAGCATGCGCTGAAGTGCCGTGAGATTGAACATCATCGACGTCGAGCGTCGCACGAAAGGCTGCGCGAACGGGTGCGTGCCCGTCGGCAAGTCGCGCGCCTCGGGCGTGAGGTCCTTCACCAAGTCGCCGAACTTGCCGAACTTGACCGGTCCTTCTTCGGCTTCCCGCTTCTTGGCCGCCTCATCGAACGGGATTTCCGATACGGCGTAGCGGTCATACCACTGGACTGGATCCCCGGGCAAACCGAGGCGGTCCTGGTAGGCGCGATGGGAGGCACGCGTCATCTGTTCCCAAGTCCGCGCAAACGCGGGCGTGGCGTGGGCTTCGGTGCAGAGGCGCGAATCAGGCGACCACACGCCCGTGGCCCAGGTCGAACGGACCTCCGGCGGACGCTCCTTCGCGTAGATCGTTACCCGCCGGCCCGCCCGCTGCAGCGTCAACGCAGTCGTCAATCCGATCGCGCCACACCCGATCACCGCAATGGCCCGCTCGCCCGAAGCGATGGCGTGCGCCGCCGCAATCTGCGCGGCTCCCCACGACAGCGACCAGCCGCTACCGCCGTGTCCGTAGCTGTGCACCACCGTCTGCCCGCCGATCCGCTCAACCTCCATCCGCGGACCCTGCGCCCGGAAGGGGCGCGTGCACACCGTGATCTTGATGATCCGGTCCGGTCGCGCCTGAATCGGCACCAGCGGAGGCACCGCCGCCGGAGGGAAGGGCCAAGGGGGCCGGGCATCCGCGGTCGGACCAACGTGACTCTCCGCCGCGCCAAGCGACCGCGGTCCGGCCACGAGACCCCATCCGATCAAGGCGCCCCCGCGCCGAAGAAAATCACGTCGTTGCATGAAGGCCTCCGCCAGCAGGTGCCTTGCCGCTCGCCCCTGCGAGGAACATGAAACGATTTGATCGTTGGTCGCGCGCTCGCGAATCAAGCAACCGCGGTTTGCCGGTGCGAGCGACGGCGGGCTGCGGAGCCCGTGTCTCCATTTCGGGTCAGGCCAAACCCACGGGCTGAGTCGGTCCCCTGATCAGCGAGCGATCGCCGGCGTGGAACGCTGCCGCCGCGATCAGGCCTTGGGGGCTTCCCGGTTCGGCACGTGCGCCGCCTGCCGCAGAACTTCGGCGGCGGAAATCTTGCGCTCATGCGCCAAGCCGTTGAGCCGCGAGGCTTCGGCCGAGGTCAGGACCGTCAATCGCGCCGTGCCGTCGCGATCGGTCCACTTGATGTGGTGGATCCGCTGGCGGGATGCCTTGACTAGGTCCCGCAGAAACTGCGCCTCGTCCACGATCGGCTGGTCGCTCATGACTTGGCCTTCTGCTTGGCCGCGGCCGATGCGGGCGTGGGTGCCGGGACGGCAGGCGCGTCCTTCCGGAAGACCGGCAGCGGATTCTTTTTCGTATGATACCGCTGGTTGTACTTCTGGTCCTTGATGGTTGGCAGGTATTTGGCGCCCATGCGGCAAGCCCGACATGATTGCCGGCGCGGGCAATCAGAATCGGGTCCGCCGGCCGGTTTCCGCCGCCATCGGCCGACGGTCGGGAACCGCGGCAGCGCAAATCGGTCACGTGCGTGAGTCAGTCCCCCTTAAACTTCCCTCCGGATGCACGCCAACTCCCTTCCTCCCTCGTCCCTTCCCTCGTTCGCTCCCCCCGCGCTGGCCCGCGACCGCCTCGGGGCGGCCTTGGAGGGTTTCTTCGCGCTCCTTGACGACCTGAGCCAGCCCACCCAGACCACGGCGGTTCCCACCGTCGCCGACCCGGAGCCCGCGGAGACCGACGAGGCCGACGCGCCGACGGCGCCCCGCGCCCCGGCGTCCACCAGCCGGGATCACCCGGAGGGTGCACTCAAGGGCCGACGAATTGCCATCCTCGCAACCGACGGATTCGAGCCGAGCGAACTGGAGGAGCCGCGGCGGGCGCTCCGCAAGGCGGGTGCGCTGACGGAAGTGGTCTCCTTCAACGTGGGACGCATCCGTGGCTGGACCGAGAATCGCTTCAGTCGCGGCATCACGGTCGATTGCACCCTCGATCAGGCGCTGGTGGAGGACTACGACGGTCTGCTGCTGCCGGGCGGAGTGATGAATCCGGACAAGCTTCGCACGGAGCCCAAGGCCGTGGCCTTCGCCCGGGCCTTTTTCGACGCCGGCAAGCCGGTCGCCGCCATCTGCCACGCGCCCCAGCTCCTGATCGAGGCGGATGTGGTCCGTGGGCGGCGCATGACCTCCTACCCGTCCGTTCGCGTGGATCTCATCAACGCCGGCGCTGAGTGGATCGACGAGGCCGTGGTCGTCGACCGGGGTCTCGTCACGAGCCGCAGCCCCGAAGACCTCACCGCGTTCAACGAGAAGATGCTCGAGGAATTCGCGCGGGCGCCGCACGCCAAAGTCTGACGGCGGAGCTTGCCGATCGCGCGCGGACCCTCAGCTTTTCCGCATGGCATCCCCTGGTTCCGCCGGAAACGTCCTCGCCGCGCTGGCGAGTCTCTTCATCCCCGGGCTGGGCCAATTGCTGCAGGGGCGGCTCATCAAGGCGGTGCTGATGTTCGTGCTGGCCGCGGTGCTCTGGTGGTTCCTTCTCGGCTGGCTGGTTCATCTCTGGTCCATTCTCGACGCGGCTCTGTACCAGCGGCCGGCCGCATGAACTCGCGTCGCCCCACCGTCGACCTGGAGCCGGTCCCGGCGCTGACACCCGACGCGGAGCGACGCCTGCAGCGGCTGCGGCGACTCGCCTGGATTCTTGATCGGTCGATCCCGCTGGGAGGCGGTTACCGCATCGGGCTCGACCCGATTCTCGGGCTGATTCCGGGACTGGGCGATTGGTTGGGAGCAGCGCTCTCCCTTTTTCTCGTGCACGAGGCGGTGCGCCTGGGCGTGCCGGCGTCCGTGGTGGCCCGGATGGTCCTCAACATTCTCATCGAGACAGCCGTGGGCGCAGTCCCCGTGCTCGGCGATGTTTTCGATGCCGCGTGGCAGGCCAACCAGCGCAATCTCCGCCTGGTTGAGCGGCACCATGATCCGCACCGCCCCCCACGGTCCCTGCGTCGTCTGGCGCTGGGGTTCGCGGTGGGGGCGATCCTGTTCCTGATCGTCCTTGGGACGCTGGTGCTGCTCGCGGCCCGCTCCCTGTGGGGCCTGCTGGCGGGGAGCTAGACGGCATCCACGGGGCCACCGGATTCCGCTGGCCGCGGCCCGCAAACTTCGCTCAGGTAACGCTCTCCCATGTCCTCCACGCCCAATCTTCGCACCCAAGCTGAATTCTACATCCGCGGCCTGACCGAGGGTTTCCTCACCGCAGCCGAGGTCATCAAGTGGGCCGACGAGGTCATCGTCGCCGCCCCGAAGACCGAGGACTGGATGCTCGACATCTCGACTTCGGGCGAGGACGACCGCATGGGCGTGCTTCATCACCTCCACGCCGTGCAGGGCGAGGTGGACGAGGCGGCGCTGGCGGCCCTGATCGCCGCGCGAAAGTAAGGACTGACCGCGGAGCGCGGAACGGGGCGAAGGCCCCATAGGAGCCGGAGCCCGGGCCTGCTACTCTGCCGGCCATGAATACTCTCCTCCTGATCGTCATTCTCTTCGTCGTGTTCGGCGGCGGCGGCTTCTACTTCGGCGGCCCAATGGTCGGCGGCGGCGGCCTTGGCCTTGTCCTCCTCATCGCGCTCATCCTCTACCTGACGGGCGGCCTCCGCACGCGGAGCTGACCCGGAAGCGACCGGCCCGTTGACCCGCAAGGCGGTCGTTGCGTTCTGCCGCGGGTCCGGCAGGATTTCCGGTTCGGGTCGCCGGGCGGCCCGATTTCCATGGCCGTACCTGCACTCAAGCGACTCAGCGCCTCCCTCTTCTCTGCCTTGGGCCATGCGCTCGACCGCAGCTCCGAGTGGGTCAGGCAACACCCCGCCCTAGCCGCTTGGGTTTTCCCCTCCGCGGATGCGGCGCAGGAGTACCGGAAGTTCAACGTCTGGTCCTTTTCCCGCTTCAGTCAGCAGGAGCAGATGCTCGCGGATGGTCCGCGGATGGCCTTCTACCAGGAAGCCATTCGCCGGCAGGTGCGCCCGGGCGACCGCGTCATCGATCTCGGCACGGGCACGGGCATTCTGGCCGCGCTGGCCTCGCGCCAGGGAGCGGGTCACGTCTACGCCCTCGACCACTCCGACATCCTGGATCACGCCCGGGAACTGGCCGCGCACAATCAGCTGAAGTCGGTCGACTTCATCGCGATTCACAGCCGCGACTACACCGCCTCCGGGCCGGTGGATGTCATTCTCCATGAGCAGATGGGCGACTTCCTCTTCGACGAGGCCATGGTCGCCAATGTCAGCGATCTCCGCGACCGCCTGCTCAAACCGGGCGGACGGATTGTCCCGAGCCGCTTTGAATTCTACTGCGAGCCGATCAAGGTGCGCGACGACCGGCGCATCCCCTTCATCTGGGAACTCAAGGTCCTGGGCTACGACTACAGCCCCCTCGCCTGGCATCGGCCCCAGGACCCGCGCTATTACCGGCACAACGGCACCGACCTGAGCCTGATCGAGCACTTTGTCGGCACCCCCGCGCCCGCGCTGACCTTTGATCTCCACACGGTGCAGGTCGACCAACTTCCCCGCGAACTCCGCCTCACCCGCACCGTCACGCACGCCGGGCGCATCGATGGGTTCGTCGTCTACTTCCGCACGTTGCTGGACGACGACACGGCGCTCAGTTCGAGCCCGCTCGATCGCGGGCGGGCCCCGCATTGGGGCTTTCCCCTGCTGCGCATTGAGCACACCCCCTGCGCAGTGGGCGATCAGGTCGAGCTGACGCTGACCGTGGAGTCATGGGACCAGCCGGACACCTGGCGCTGGCAGCATCGCGTGGTGCCTGCGGGAAATCCTGATTGAGTCAGAAGGTCGGGCGACGGTTGTTTACATTGCTCCGCCCTTCGGGGATCAAGGAGCACGTCGGCGGGGAAAACTCTATTCCGCCGGCGAAGCAACCCTCCTGAAAAGATTCCCCATGGGCGATAGATCTCCGAAGTCGACACAGAAGCAGGCCGCACAGAAGCAGGCCAAGACCAATGTCGCGAACCAGGCCAAGCAGCAGATCATCACGTCGCAGCAAGCCACCAAGGCGAAGCTCGCCGCGAACAAGAAGAAGTAAGACCGTCCGTCTGCTCCGGCGGAGATGACGGCCCGCCCGCATCTCCGCCGCGACTCCCGCCGGCTCCCCTTCAGGCCAAGCAGGGACTTGGCAAGTCCGGCCGAAGCGTATGCACTCGACGCGCATGGCCTCCGGACCCCTCGTCGTCTACGTCTACGCAAACTGCAGCACCTGCCGCGAGGCGGTCGCGTGGCTGAAGCAGCATCAGGTTTCCTTCACGGAAAAGGCGATCTACACGGACCCGCCCTCCCTGCCTGAGCTCCGCCGCATGCTGGCCCATCAAAAGGGCAGTCTGCGCAAGCTCTTCAACACCTCCGGCCTCGTCTACCGCGAACTCGGGCTGGCCACGAAGCTGCCAGGCCTGAGCGACGAGGACGCCCTGAAGCTCCTCGCCGGAAATGGCCGCCTGGTGAAGCGCCCCTTTGTGCTCGGGCCCGGAATCGGGTTGGTGGGCTTTGATCCCGCGGCCTGGTCGGTCCTGGTCTAGGCGCGGCGCGAGTTCCCCCGTCTCGCCCGCGCTGGGCCGCCGGATGAGTAGAACCGCTCAAGGCGGCGTGCGCAGTCCTGCGCAACTAGAGAACTATTTCCCCCCAGCCGCCCTTTTCCGCCGGGGGACCACTTAAGTCGCTGGCTTTCAGGCCGATTCATGCATGAAGGAAATCTATAGGTCGCTGAAACCGGCCTGGACTTGCCGTTAAATCATGAAGAACTGGACCATTGCCAAACGCATCACCTTCGGGGGTGCCCTCCTCATTACCGCCCTGATCGCCGTCGGGGCGCTCGGCGTCTTCGCGCTGCGAAGCATTCAAGTGATGGCCGTCACGCGACTGGAGAAGGACGCCATTCCCGGATCGGTCGCGATCGCGGGCATCTCCACCAATTACCTTCGCGGTCAGGTCCACACGCTTGACGCTGGCTTCGAGACCGAGGAAGCCGGACGCGCCGAGGACCTCG
>CAYZCV010000011.1:18234-44202 GCA_964476965.1 uncultured Opitutus sp.
GACATCATCGGCACGGTCACGACCGCGACCAACCGTTCGCTGGCCACCTCGGCCGCAGGCCTCATCCTTTCGTTGGTCGCCGGCTGGTTCATCATCCGCGGCATCACGCGGACGCTGCACCTGACGGCCGGTTCGCTCGACGAGGCCTCGACTCAGGTCGCCGCCGCCGCCGCCCAGGTTTCCTCCGGCAGCCAGTCACTCGCCGAGGGCGCCAGTGAGCAGGCCGCCAGCCTCGAAGAGACCAGTTCCTCCCTTGAGGAACTGAGCTCGATGACCAAGCGCAACGCCGACAGCGCCAGCACCGCCCAGCAGGTTTCGGCCGAGGCTCGCGCCGCTGCTGACGCCGGCAACAGCGACATGGAGGAGCTCCGTCGCGCCATGGACGCCATCAAGTCGTCCTCGAACGACATCGCGAAGATCATCAAGACGATCGACGAGATCGCCTTCCAGACCAATATTCTCGCCCTCAACGCCGCCGTCGAGGCCGCCCGCGCCGGTGAGGCCGGCCAGGGCTTCGCCGTCGTCGCCGACGAGGTGCGCTCCCTCGCCCGCCGCTCCGCCGACTCCGCGAAGGAAACCGCCTCGAAGATCGAGGTCGCCATCCAGAGCGGTGAGCATGGCGTCCGCATCTCCGACAAGGTCGCCAGTTCCCTCGCCGTCATCGTCGAGCGCGCCCGCAAGGTCGATAGCCTCGTGGCCGAGATCGCCGGCGCCTCCCGCGAACAGAGCGAAGGCATCGGCCAGATCAACTCCGCCGTCAGCCAGATGGACAAGGTCACCCAGTCCAACGCCAGCAACGCCGAGGAAACCGCCGCTTCCGCCGAAGAGCTCAGCGCCCAGGCCGTCACGCTTCAGGACTCCGTGGCCGACCTGCGTCGCCTTGTGGGGGGCACCACGGACCGGGCCGCCCCGCCGCGCCCCATCAGCGCGAAGCCCACGCCGGTCACGCGTACCCGCACCCAGCCAATGCCTGCCCGCACGAGCGGATCCAAGTCGACCGCTTCCGCCCCGGTCACGGTCTCCGCGGGCAACAAGGACGACTCGTTCTTCGCGTAATCGACCACGTCACCGCATCACGGATACGGGACGGACTGTCCCTCCTTCATCGAGCCCGCCGCCCCGGCGGGCTCTTTTTTTTGGCGAATGCCGTCGCGCCCGCAAACGGTCCGCGGCCATCCGGCCGGCGCCGGCGTCAGGCCCCCGTCGCCACGGGGCGCGACGGATCGGCGATCCACTCACTCCACGAGCCGGCATACAGTTTCGAGCCAGTCAGGCCCGCATGCTCCATCGCGAGCAGATTGGCACAGGCGGTGATGCCCGAGCCGCACTGATGCACGATTTCAGCCGGCGCCCGCCCGGCGAGCAGACGCTCGAACTCGGCCCGGAGCTCCGCCGCGGGCCGGAAGCGCGTGTCGGCCTGCAGATTGTCCTTAAAGAAGCGATTCGCCGCACCGGGAATCCGGCCGGCCACCCGGTCGATCGGCTCCGCCTCGCCCCGGTACCGTTCCGGCGAGCGGGCATCGAGCACGAGCCACCGGCGCTGCGCGAGGTTGGCCCGGAGTTCGGTCGCGCTGCGCAGCAGGCTCCCCTCCGGCCGCGCAACCACGCTGCCGCCACCCGGCGGGTTCGGCACCACGGCGTCAACCGGATAGCCCGCGGCCGTCCAGTTCTGCCAGCCACCGTCCAGCACCGCGACGCGCGCATGACCGATCCACCGCGCGAGCCACCACAGCCGCGCGGCGTACTGCCCACCCACGTCATCGTAGGCGACAATCTGTGTCGTCGGCGTGACTCCGTGGCGGTTCAGGAACGCCGCAAACGCCTCCGGCTCCGGCAGCGGATGGCGGCCATTCTGTCCGGTCTTGGCACCGGCCAAGGCCGTCTCCACTGAGGCGAAATGAGCCCCCGCTATGTGTGACTCCGCATACACGCGCGCCCCGCGTCCGTGGTCCGCGAGATCATGGCGGCAGTCGAAGAGAACCCAGTTCGCGTCTCGCAGGTGGGCGTTGAGCCGGGGAGAATCGATCAGCATGGCGCAGCCTGAATCGCCCCCCGGGCCCGCGCCAAACCAAAAAGCGATTCCGCCACCGGGGTTGCTGGTCGGCCGCGAGCACGGTCCACGGTTCCCTGCTCGTCCAGGAAGGGGCTACTTCGGCCCGTTCGCGTGCAAACCGGCCGCCCACGAATGCACGGGGCCGGCGGGCGCTTCAAAAACGGGTGGAGAGGCGCAGCGACGTGATCGCGTTCTCGTAGCCGGGTCCTGCGTGAAAGCTTCGGCGCACCTCATGGCGAAGGGCGAGACCGGCGCGCTCGAAAGTTCGCCTGAGCTCGAGGCCAAACTGACGGGTCTCCGCCGGAAAATAGTAGGCGATCAGCGGTTCACCCTGCTTGAACGTGTCGACCAAGGTCAGCGGCTTCCCGCTCTTGACCAGATCCTCGCGCGGGGGAAAGGAGTAGGAAATGACCGTGCCCTCGCGCCAAGCGCCGTCCAAGGCCAACGACCAGCCCGCCGGCAGGGCATACTCGAGGCGGGCGGTCCATCGGCGCCCCGTCTGGGCAAAGGCCAGCGCACGGGCATCAAAGCGCTCCCATTGGTGAAAGACCTCGCCCTGCCAAAGATCTCCGAAGCGCTTCCGCACTCCGACCATCGCCGTTCCCGCTCCGCCCCCGCGACCAGATTCACGGGCCACCCGCCATTCGCCGTCGAGCGCGGCCACCAGGCTCGGGGCCTGCGCTCCGAGTCCAAACTTCCGACTCCAGGTCAGGCCGGCCGAGGGCGCGAGGCGATCCAGCCCGCCGTAGCGGGCCCAGGTCTCCGCCCGGAGCCCTCCTTCCGCGGCGAGCTGCTGCCCACCCGGAAGCGCACGTTGCCAGCCCGTCTCGATCCGAGTCTCCGCCTGGAGGGCCGAGAGCACGTCCTCCGGTCGCTCACCGTTCGTGACATTGTCATGCCAAGCCGCCGTTGCCTGCAGCCGCCAACGCTCCGCCGCCGTCGCGGGGAGCGCGAGCGCGGCGAGGACGAGCCCGAGGGTGAGGGTTCTGTTCATGCCTGACGGGCAAGAATGTGGCTGCCGGCGTGTTTCCAGCAAGGGAGGGATTGACATCTCTCATTAATTAACCACTCGGTTAAATAATAAATCATGTCGCCTGATCGTCTCAGCCGTACCTTCGCTGCGCTCGCTGACCCCACGCGCCGCGCGCTGCTCTCCCGGCTTCAGGCCGGGGAAACGTCCGTCACGGAACTGGCCGCGCCGTTTGCCATGAGCCTCCCCGCGATCTCCAAGCACCTTCGCGTCCTGGAGCGTTCGGGGCTGATCGAGCGCAGCCGCAACGCGCAGTGGCGCCCCTGCCGGCTGAAAGCCGCGCCCCTGAAGGAGGCCAATGAATGGATCGAGCACTACCGCCACTTTTGGGAGGCGAGCTTCGACCGGCTCGATACCTATCTCAAGGAGCTGCAGTCCAATCCCGAACCGACCGCGGAGAAGAAGCGCCCCTCATGAATTCCCCTCAACCAACCGCGTCCCACGCCATCGTCACCCAACGTCGCCTGCCCTACCCGCGCGAGCGCGTCTGCGGTGCCTTCACCGACCCGGTCATTCTCGCCCGTTGGTGGGGACCCGCCGGATTCACCAACACGATCGAGCGGTTCGAACTCCGGCCCGGCGGAGCCTGGCATCTCGTCATGCGCGGCCCGGATGGAATCGAGTATCCCAATGTCAGTGAGTTCACCACGGTCAATCCGCCGGCGGTCATCGCGTTTCGGCACGTGGGCTCGGTGCATGGCTTCGTGCTGACCATGACCTTCGAACCCGACGCCGGCCAGACGGTGCTCAAGTGGAGCATGGTCTTCGATGACCCGGCTGAGGCCGAGCGGCTCCGATCATTCATCATCCCCGCGAATGAGCAGAACCTCGACCGCCTCGCCGCCGTGCTCGCCGCCAACCCACCCTAACGCAGCCGCCGGGCGACCGTCCGGCACTTATTCTCCGTCTCGTATCCATTCCATGAATAGCTCACAGCCCCCCGCCCGCCCCTTCACCCTCACGCGCACCTTCGACGCGCCGCGTCACCTGGTCTGGCGTGCGTGGACGGAGCGCGATCAGCTCATGCGTTGGTTTGGTCCCAAAGGAGTCACCATCTCGACGGCCACCCTGGACTTTCGCCCGCGCGGCGTCTTTCACTATTGCATGCGGTTTCCCGACGGGAACGAGATCTGGGGGCGCTGGCTGTTTCGGGAAATCGCCGCCCCAGAGCGGATCGTCTGGATCAACGCCTTCTCCGATCCCTTTGGCCAACTCGTGCGCCCGCCCTTCGCCGAGCGCTGGCCCGCGGAGATGCTGACCAGCGTCACCTTCGAGGAGGTCGCGGGCCGGACCCGGGTCACCCTGCAGTCGTCGTCCTATCAGGCGACGCCGGACGAGTGCGACGTGTTCGATCGCAACCACGAGAGCATGCGGATGGGTTGGACGGGAACCTTCGATCAGCTGGAAGCGCACCTGGCCGCTCCCCCGAGCGCGCCCGCACCGGGTCTGACCGAGGACCGGAGCGCGGCTCCGGATGAGATCGTGCTGGTCCGGACCTTCGAGGCCCCGCGCGAGGTGGTGTGGGGCGTCTGGACGGATCCGCACCACCTCGTCCAGTGGTGGGGGCCGGCCGGGTTCAGCACCGAGATCGAGACCATGGACGTGAGACCCGGCGGCGTCTGGCGCCACGTGATGATCGGGCCTGACGGCACGAGGTACCCGAACAGCAGCATCTTTACCGAGGTGGTCCGACCGGAACGAGTCACCTACCGGCATGGCGACGTGAGCAAGGGCCGAGCGGATGCCCATTTCACGGCGACGTGGACCTTCGAAGACCTTGGCCCGCAGACCCGGGTGACGATCCACATGAAATTCCCCTCGGCGGAGGAACGCGACCACGTCGTCAGAACCTACGGCGCCATTCAGGGCGGCACGCAGACGCTCGCCCGGCTGGCGGAACAGCTGAAACGGACAGACGTCCGCTGAGGCCCCGGCGACGACACGGGGCGAGGCGCGCCGGGCGGACGAAAAAAATCCCGGGGAGCTGGGTCCCCGGGATTGAAGGGTGGCCGCGCCGACCTGCTTACTTCTTCAGCTTGGCGCAGAACCGGGCGAGGCGCTCGACGCCCTTGCGGATAATCTCGTCGCTCGTCGCGTAGCTGAGGCGGAGGTAGCCCGGGGCACCGAAGGCGCTGCCGGGAACGGCGGCGACCTTCTCGTCCTCGAGCAGTTTCGCGCAGAACTCCTCGTCGGGCAGACCGAAGGCGGTGATCTTGGGGAAGAGATAAAAGGCCCCTTGGGACAGCACGCAGGTGATGCCCGGGATCTTGTTCAGTTCGGCGTGCAGGAATTTCCGGCGGCGGTCGAAGGCCGTCATCATCATCGCGAGCGAGGCCGCCGTCTTTTCCTTTTCCTTCAGCGCGGCCACCGCGCCCCACTGGGCGAAGGTGGTTGCATTCGAGGACATCTGGCTCTGCAGCTCGGCGCAGGCCTTCGCGATCGGCGCGGGCGCCACCAGGGTGCCCAGCCGCCAGCCCGTCATCGCATAGGTCTTCGAGAATCCGGCCACGACGATCGTGCGGGCCTCGGCCTCCTTGCTCAGCGTCGCGATGCAGGTCGCCTGCGCCCCGTCGTAGAGCAGGTGCTCGTACATCTCATCCGACAGGATGTAGAGATTGTGCTTCACGGCGACGGCGGTGATGGCCGCGAGTTCATCGCGGGTGTAGACCACCCCGGTCGGATTCGAGGGCGAATTGATCACCAGCAGGCGCGTCCGCGGCGTGATCGCCGCCTCGAGCATCGCCGGCGTGAGCTTGAAATGGGTCGAGTCGTCGGCGAGGACCATCTTGGGCGTGGCCCCGGCCAGCTTCACCATTTCCGGGTAGCTGACCCAGTAGGGGGCCGGGATGATCACCTCGTCGCCGGGCGAGCAGGTCGCCATGATGGCGAGGTAGCAGGAGTATTTGCCACCCGGAGACACGACCACCTGGCTCGAGGCGACCTTGAGACCGTAGTCGCTCAAGTACCGCTCGGCGATGGCCACGCGCAGGGGCTCGATGCCAGGCGTCGGGGCATACTTGGTCTTGCCCGTGTTCAGCGCCGCGATGGCCGCGGCCTTGATGTGCTCCGGCGTGTCAAAATCGGGCTCGCCCGCGGCAAATCCGCAGACGTCCTCGCCGGCGGCGAGAAGAGCCTTGGCCTTGCCGTCGATGACGAGCGTCGGCGATGGCGACACATTGCGGGCCCAAGTGGAAAGCGGCGCGGGGTTTGAATTCATGCGGGAAACCGCGACGAAAACGGGCGCCCCCGGCAAAGGCAAGCCCCGGAGCCGCAGGTTGTTCACAGCTGGCCTGATCGCCCCGCAGCACAGGCCCCGACGCGACTGAATTCAGGGGGTTCACCGAGCCGCCCCACCCATGGAAACGTCAACGCGGACGCCGACCGGCGCGGGAAATTGCGTCACGAGGCCAGACGGCCCGGGCTCACGCTCCACCGCGCCAACGGCGGACTGCCTCTCACCCGAAGCCTCGCCGTCCCGCAGGACGGCGCGCGCTCACTTCTTCTTGCCGCCGGGAAGGGCGAGCTGATCGAGGGCCACGCGCAGCAGTTCGCCGACGCTGACCTTCTTCTTCTTCGAATGCTTCGTCAGCAGCGACTTCATGTCGGCCGGCAGGCGCACCGAAATCTGGCGGTGGTCTTCCGCCTCGGCCTCAAAACGGTCAAAGTTGAACTTGGCGATCGCCAGGCGGACGACCTCGCTGGTTGAGCCGAGCCCGAGCTTCTTCTGAGCTGCGGTGATCTTGGAGATCAGCGACACGGGAAGATCGAAGGTCAGCGGCGAAGCCGTCGGGGAGGATTTCTTTGCCATGGCGCGAAGTGGATACAGCCGGGGTTGAAATTGGCCGTGAAGTCCACCAAGCCCGACCGCGCCGCGTTCGGCAACGCAAAACTTGCATCCTGCAATGGGATTGACTCATCCCCGCCTTGGGGGATGTTCGCGCGGCCATGGCTCAGGTCGAGATCTCGCGCCTCGTTAAGACGTATCCAGACCGCTCCGGCCCGGGGGCACGGGCGGTTGACGGCATCGATCTCACGATTCGTGACGGGGAATTCATGGTCCTGGTCGGTCCCTCCGGCTGTGGAAAATCGACCACACTGCGCATGATCGCGGGCCTGGAGGATATCTCCGGCGGGTCCATCGCCATCGACGGCAAGCGGGTCAATGACGTCGCGCCCAAGGACCGCGACATCGCCATGGTTTTTCAAAACTACGCGCTCTACCCCCACATGAGCGTGTACGAGAACATGGCCTTCGGCCTGAAGCTCCGGAACGTGCCCAAGGCGGAAATCGACACCCGCGTCCGCGAGGCCGCCGCCCTGCTGGGCTTGGAAACCTACCTCGCCCGCAAGCCAAAAGCCCTCTCCGGTGGCCAGCGCCAGCGGGTCGCCGTCGGCCGCGCCATCGTCCGCCGGCCCAAGGTCTTTCTCTTCGACGAACCCCTGTCCAATCTGGATGCGAAGATGCGCGTCGGCATGCGCGCGGAGATCTCCCGGCTGCACCAACGGCTCGGCGCGACGATGATCTATGTCACGCACGACCAGGTCGAGGCCATGACCATGGGCGACCGGATCTGCGTGATGCGCGACGGCCGGATCCTGCAGGTCGCTCCGCCGCTCGAACTTTATAATCAGCCCGCCGACCTTTTCGTCGCCGGCTTCATTGGCAGCCCGCCCATGAATTTCTTCACCGGCACCCTCGCCAGCCAGGGCGGGTCCGTCCGCTTTGTCGAATCCGGGGCAACGGCCCCTGTCACCCTTCCCCTCCCCGCGGGCCTCGCCGCCGCCGCCGCAGACGGCCGCGAAGTGGTCCTCGGAGTCCGACCCGAGGACGTGCAGGTCGTGGCGCCCGGCGCGCCGGCTCACGCCGAAGCCACGGTCGAGGTCATCGAGCCCATGGGCGCTGAAACCTTTCTCACCCTGCGGACCCCCACGGGCACCCTCACGGCCCGGGTCCGCCCCCATGAGGTCGTGGCCCGCGGGCAGACGCTGCGCCTGGCCTTCGCTCCCGACCGGCTGCACCTCTTCGACCGCGCAACCGAGCGCGCCCTGCGCGGTCCGAAGTAAACGCGCCGACCTCCGCGGACTCAGCCCGCGAGGCCCACCGACCGGCGAAGAATCGCGTAGGCTTGCGCCGGCGTCTCCACCACGTGCCAGGCCTTGGCCGCGACGGCCGGGTCGATCTGCCGGTGGTGACGGATCAGGATCACGGGCACGCCGAGCTCGGCCCCAGCCAGCACATCCACATCCGCATCGCCGACGTAGATGGTCTCCGCGGAGGCGACGGCCAACCGGCGCAGCAGCGTCTGCAGACCCTCGGGATGGGGCTTGTGCGTGGACAAATCATCGCCGCAAACCACCTCGCGGAGGCCAGGGAGTTTCTGCTCGTTCAGGATCATCTGCGTCGAGGCGCGGTCCCGGCCCGTCCACAGCGCCAGGCTCTGCCGGGCGCCCTGCAGATCATTGAGCATCGCATGGGCGTCCGCAAAAGGCTGAATCTCATGCCAGTTCGCGCGGCCATACTGCACCATCCGCTGCATGGCCTCCTCCGCCTTGGCGTCGTCTCCCAGTGTGTCCTGGAACATTCGCAGCGGCGGCCCGCCGAGGCGACCGAACAGCTCCTGCTCGGTCATGTCCGGCAGGAAGGGCTGCAGGGCGTGCGCAAAGGCGCGCATGACCATCGGCATGGAATTGACCAGCGTGCCATCGAGGTCGAAGACCACGGCACGGGGCGGAGACGACAGGGAACGACTCATGGAACGATGCGTTCGATCCGCGCCGGCGGCGCCACGGTTTCGGCCAGCATCGCCGGATCGAAGAGCGACGAGGAAAAATCGAGATCCAGCGCCGCCCCGGTCACGGAGAAACGCGTCTTGTTGCGGGTCGCCTCATCACGCACGTCGATGGACTTCACAATCCACTGCTCCCCCACTTTCTTGAGATCGATCACGGTCATCGCCTTGGCCACGCGGCCGTCAGCCCCGAGCTGCTCGGCCTGCACCATGGCGTGGTACTCGAGATCGAGATACACCCGCACGCCTGTCATGGAGGGATGGCGCGCCGCGAAGTCCGCCGGCGGATACAGCAGGAAAACCTGGGCCGGACGACCGCGGACCCGCGTGACGCCCTCAAACACATGATCCGTCCAGTAAAAGAACGGCATCTGCAGGTCGAAGGCCGTCAGGTCGGTCTCGGCGATGGGATCAAAGAGGGCCTGGCCCCCAAGAATCTGGGTGCTGCCCGGCGCGGCGGGACTCCAGCCCCACAGGGCCGGTTGCGGACCGTTCTGAATCAGCCAGCGGCGCTCGGCCGCCCCTTGGCCGGGTTGGAGCAGGAAGCGCCAGATCGGACCCGAGGCGGTGCGGCCACCCCAGAGCCGGCCCGGCAGGCGGCGCTCGGCCCCGCGACGGGGCATGACGCGCAGCTCAAACTCGAGGTAGTGGTCCCCGGCGATGCCGACGCGGCGGAACTGGTCGAGGATGCGACGGCCCTCGGCCTGATCCGGCGGCGTGGTTTGCACGTAGCGCGGCAGCGGGCGGTAGCCCTTCTGCTGGGCGGGGGCGCTCGGCGCCGCGGCAAAAAAAGCGAGGCAGGCGACCAGGGCCGCCTGCCTCAGAAAAATCGTCCGTCGGGACGCGCTGTCCACGGGGGATCAGGGCTGCTTGGCGGCCTCCGCCGGAGCGGCGGGGGTCGTCGTCGGCAGCGCAACCGCCGGGGCGGCCGCAGCATCCGTGGTGGCGGCCGCTGGCGTGGCCGGGGCATTGATCGTCGGGAGCGCACCACCCTCCGGGGCGCCATGATTGCGCTGCCAGATGTGGCCGAGGTACAGGAGGAAGCTCAGAACGAAGAAAGCGACCGCCGCATTGATGGTCGCCTTGGTCAGGACATTGCCCGTCTCGGCACCAAAGGTCGCCTCGGTGACGCCGCTGCCCATGGCCGCGCCGACGCCGCCATCCGACTTGGCCTTCTGGGCGAGGACGACCAGAACCATGAAGATGGAGATCAGGATCAGGATGAAAGTGGCAATACCGATGAGGATGCTCATGTTCGAAAGTAAGGGTTAAAGGGAGCAGACCCCGCCCCCGGTTGTCAATGCCCGGATACACTGGGGATCGGGGCGGCCTTGGGGGCCGCCTGTAGCCTGCTACGTTCCATTAATCGTTCCCAGGCTCGGGCTTGGAAATGGCCGGTCTCGCTCCCGCCGCCAAAATCGAGAATGAAGAACGAGTAGGAGCACGAGAACGATGCAGACCGGGCCTACCCCACCCGGACTGGCCGGCCGGTCTCAGCCGACTGGTAGAGCGCGCAGACCAGCGCCACGGCCTTGCGGGCGTCGGCGCCATCGATGGCCAAGGGCGCACCCTTGGTGAGGCTGTCGATGAGGTTCTGGATCTGGCGAAGATGGCCCTGGTGACTGATCGCATTCGGCGCGCTCGCGCCGCTGCCGAGGGCGCCGTCGGCAACCGCCGAGACGACCTTGTCGTCCCCCGGCTCCGGCGTGCGGAAGTCCCAGCGCGTGATCTTGTCGTCCTCCAGCGCAATCGAGCCGTTCTCCCCGCAGATCTCGATCCGGCGCTGCCAGCCCGGGAATGCGGCGGTCGAGGCCTCGATCGACCCGAGCGCCCCGCCCGGGAAACGCAGCGTCGCGCTGGCCGTGTCCTCGGCCTCGATGCCGGTGTGCACGCGGCGGGTCTTCCACGCAAACACCTCCTCCGGCAGACCGGCGAACCACTGCAGGAGATCGAGCCCGTGGATCGACTGATTGATGACCGCGCCACCGCCATCGAGCTTCAGGGTGCCCTTCCACCCCGTGTAGTACTCGGGCTTGCGGTACCACTTCACATAGGCACTGGCCAGGACGAGCCGGCCGAGCCGGCCGGCATCGATGGCCGCCTTCACCTTGCGCGCGCCCTCGCCGAAGCGGGACTGGAAAATCGGGGCCACCGTGACGCCTGCCGCGCGGGCTGCGTCGAGCAGTGCATCCGCGCGGGCCGTGGTGATCTCCAGCGGCTTCTCGATCACGACATGCTTGCCGGCCTTGATCGCCGCGAGCGCTGGCTCGAGGTGCGCGCCGCTCGGGGTGGCCACGCAGATCACGTGGATGTCCGCGCGACCGACCAGGTCCTCGATCTGCGTCGTCGCCACCGGGATGGCGTGCTTCGCCGCAAAGGCCTGCGTCTTCGCCAGGTCGCGACCGACCACGCCGACCAGACGGCCGCCGATCGTCTCCGAAATCGCGCGGGCGTGGTAGTCCGCGATCATGCCAACGCCAACAATGCCGAAGCCAATGGGGTTCTGACTCATGCCGGTCATCGTTGAAATTCGCCCCCGGACGGCGAGGCGAAATTTGATAAACATAAATCGGTGATTCGAACGGTCCGGGCCAAAGCGCGTGATTGACTCCCCAATTCGCGAACGGCTCGCTTGCGCCATGGCGCAAAAATCGGACGGCATGAACTACGCTCCGCAAGGCAAACCCCAGCCGGTCGTCAAGCCCGGGGAGTTCGTCTTTGCGGCAGCCTATCTGGATCACGGTCACATCTACGGCCAGTGCAACGGCCTGCTGGAGGCCGGCGGACTCCTTAAATGGGTCTACGACGCCGACCCGGCTCGCGTGGAGGCGTTTCGCGCCAAGTACCCGCAGGTCCAGGTCGCCCGCTCCTATGACGAGATCCTCGCCGACCCGGCGGTGCACCTCGTCACCGCCGCCGCGGTCCCCTCGGAGCGCGGCCGGATTGGCGTGCAGACGATGAAGGCCGGCAAGGACTACTTCACGGACAAGACGCCCTTCACGACACTCGATCAGCTCGACGAGGCCCGGCGCGTCACGGCCGAAACGAAGCGCAAGTACATGGTCTATTTCAGCGAGCGCCTCCACGTGGAGTGCGCAATGCACGCCGGCGACCTCGTTCACGGCGGCGCCATCGGCAAGGTGGTGCAGGTGCTCGGCCTCGGGCCGCACCGCCTGGGCAAGGCCAATCGCCCGGCCTGGTTCTTCGAGCGCGCCAAGTACGGCGGCATCCTCTGCGACATCGGCAGCCACCAGATCGAGCAGTACCTCTACTTCAGCGGCGCCACGGACGCGACCGTCACGAACGCCGCCGTCGCCAACTGGGCCAACGCGGACAAGCCCGAGCTCGAGGATTTCGGCGAGGCCTCGCTCGTGGGCAATAACGGCGCGAGCAATTATTTCCGCGTCGACTGGTACACCCCCAACGGCCTGGGCACCTGGGGCGATGGTCGCACCATCATCCTCGGGACCAAGGGCTACATCGAGCTGCGCAAGTACATCGATGTCGGCCGCTCGCCCAACGGCGACCAGCTCTACCTCGTCGATGACAAGGGCGAGCAGCACCTCGAGGTGGCCGGCAAGGTCGGCTTCCGCTTCTTCGGCGAGTTCATTCTCGACTGTCTCAATCGCACGGAGAAAGCCATGACCCAGGCCCACGCCTTCAAGGCGGCCGAGCTCTGCCTCAAGGCCCAGTTGGCCGCGCGCCGGCTGTCCTGAACCCACGCGAGGACGGCGGGCGACTCCCCGCCGTTCTCGTTGACGCGCCGGGGATTTTCCCCGTCACTCCCTCTCCCCGTCACGGGATTGCCCGGGACGTCACCGTTCGTACCCCCTAATAGTTATGACCCAAGTCTCCCCGGCCACCCCTTGGTGGCGTCTGCTCAATCGCGACCACTGGTTTGTCTTTGTCGTCGCCTCCCTTGCCTGGTTGTTCGACTGCCTTGACCAGCAGTTCTTCAACCTCGCCCGCGACGCGGCGATGGAGCAGCTCATCCCGGAAAAGGCGACCGAGTACGGCCCCTACACGACCTCGATCTTTCTGATCGGCTGGGCCGTCGGTGGCCTGACCTTCGGCGCGCTAGGCGACCGTTATGGTCGCGCCCGTTTCCTCGCGATCTCCGTCCTCCTCTATTCGGTCTTCACCGGCCTGAGCGCCCTCTCGACCGGATTCGTCGACTTCTGCGTCTATCGCTTCCTGACGGGCCTCGGCGTCGGCGGTGTCTTCGGTCTGGCGGTCGCCCTCGTCGCGGACACCGTGCCCGACAAGGCGCGCGCGCCCGCGCTCGGGCTGCTGCAGTCCCTGTCGACCTGGGGCAATATTCTTGCGGGCCTCATCGGCATGGGCGTCGGTGTCCTCGCGGCTAAGGCCATGCTGCCGTTTGGCCTCCAATCCTGGCAGACGCTTTTCCTGATCGGCGCCGTCCCCGCTTTCTTCTGCGTCTTCATTATCCGCAAGCTCCCGGAGCCGGAGAAGTGGCGCAAGGCCCGCGACGAAGGCGCGATCAAGGGCATCAAGTTCGGCTCCTACGGCAATCTGCTCAAGCACCCCAAGTGGCGCAAGCACGCCTGGCTCGGTCTCATCCTCTGCAGCGCCGGCATCGTCGGCCTGTGGGGCATCGGCAACTTCCATCCGAAGATCACGGGCACCATCATCGACGCCCACCTCGCCAATGCGAATCTCACGCCCGCGGCCATCGCGAGCGAGAAGGCCTACTGGCGCTCGGCCGGCCTCCTGCTCCAGAACATCGGCGGCTTCGCGGGCATGATGTGCCTCGCCAAACTCGCCCAGACCTGGGGTCGCCGTCAGGCCTTTGCCCTCGCCCTGCTCCTCTCGTTTGGCTCGAGCATCCTCGTCTTCAAGGGCATGCGGTCGGTCAGCGACATCTACTGGATGCTGCCGATCATGGGTTTCGGCCAGCTCTCGGTTTTCGGCGTCTACGCCATCTACCTGCCCGAGATCTTTCCGACCAGCCTGCGCAGCACCGGCACCAGCTTCTGCTATAACTTCGGCCGCCTCGCCGCCGCCACCGCCCCGTTCACCATGGGCCGCATCACCAAGGGCCTCGGGGGTGACATCGAGGGTTTCCGCACCGCCGGCATCTACGTGAGCTTCGTCCTTCTGATCGGCATCGCCGTCCTGCCCTTCCTGCCCGAGACGAAGGACAAGCCGCTGCCCGAAGAGTAAGAGATTCATTGCGGAGGGCGGAGTTCGGATTGCGGAATTTGAACTTCGGAGTTCGGCCGGGGATGGTGGAGGGCGGCTTTCGGCCCTTCGCAATCCGGCGTGACGAACCACCCTGTTTCGCCTTGGATCCCGGTTGCCATGCTGCAGCCGCTCGCACCCGGGATCTGGGACCTCAACGCCCCGCTGAGCGTGCTCGGCATGCACCTCGGGCATCGCATGACCGTCGTGCGCTTGGCCGACGGATCGCTCTGGGTGCATTCACCGGTGGCCCACGATGCAGCCCTCGCCGCCGCGCTCGCCGAGCTCGGACCCGTGGGCCACGTGGTCGCACCCAACGCGATGCACGACACCTACCTCGAGGGGTGGTTCACCGCCTACCCGCAGGCGCGGTTTCACGGGGCGAAGGGCTTCAGCCGCTATCGGCCTGACCTCAATTTCACGCACACCCTCTCCGATCACGCCGATGCCGCTTGGTCCGGGTTGATGGACCAGAAGGTCATCCACGGCGCCCCCCGACTCAACGAGGTGGTCTTCCTCCACCGACCCAGCCGGACCCTCATTCTGACCGATCTCATCTTCAATCTCGGCCCGGAGATGCCCCTGCTCTCGCGCATCCTGCTGAAGGCAAACGGCTGCTACGATGGCATCGCCTGCTCCCGCCTGCTTCGGACCACGATCAAGAACCACGCTGCCTTTCGATCATCGCTGGACGCCGTTCTGACCTGGGACTTTGACCGCGTCGTCGTCAGCCACGGGCGCAATATCGAATCCGACGGACGCACCGCCCTGCGCGAGGCCTTCCTCTTCCTTCCGACGAATTAGCCAGCGGAATCGGTTGTCGCCGGCCTCAATTCCTCGGCGGTCCCTCGTCGGTCAACGCGACGACATCGCGCGCGTTGATGACGTGGACCGAGCGGTTCTCCAGCCGTACCAGCAGCACACCGCCCGACGCCTCCAAGGCGCGCACCGGGAAAATGACGGTGGTCTTCCCCGCCCGCTCATAAACCAGAAAAACCGGGCGGCTGCCAAACGCCGGAAAGGCGGCCGCAAATCCCGCCGCCAGCTCGGATGCCTCACTGCGGATGTTCACCGCACCCGCCGCCGGGGCGGACGAGGCCGGAGCAGGCTGCGCGGCCAGCGCCGCACTTGTGAGAATCAGCAGAACCAGGAGACAACGAGGTTTCATGGGAAGGGGAGTTCAGGATTGGACCGGTAAACTGACCTTGGGGTTGCAACTAAATCACGGCGAGCCAACCGCACAACCACCGGATGGCGGCCGCCCCACGGAAGCCATCGCCGGCCACCCGGCTAGATCTCGTACATTCCCGGGCCTTCGCCCTCAGCGGGGCGGCTGCGCGGAGCCCCGTTGTCGGCAGCGCTCTCGCGCTTCTTGTCGTAAAAGATCCGAACCTCCGCCTTCGCCGTCGATCCGTCCTGCTGCAGCAGATGCGACGCGCGCAGCAGCGCACGCCGCGTGCTCATCGTCAGGTTGGCCTCCGCCGGAAACACATTGTCGCCGCCGATCCGCTCATAGGCACCGCTGGCCCGCAGCACGCGCTCCACGTCGGGATTGATTCCGCTGATGAGCAGGTGGCGCTTCGACTTGCGCAGGTACTCATGCAACTGCAGCAGCGACATGACCGAGGTCGCATCCAGGTGCCGGGCGTTCTTCATGCGCAGGATCACCACCCGGATCTGATCATCATCCGCCAGGTAGCGCACCTGCTCCTGGAAAAGATCAGCGGCGCCGAAGAAGAGCTCCCCCTCCACGTGCACGATCGAGATCGCGGAGTTCCCGCGCTGTTTCTTGTCCTCGAGCTCCGAGAGCTGGCCGGTCCCGTCAAAGGCGTACTCCACGAGGGACGGCGCACTCGCCTTGCGCAAAAAGAGCGCGAGCGAGATGCCGATGCCAACGTACACCGCGGTGTCCAGTTGCAGGAACAACGCGGCGCTGAGGGTCACCCAGAACACGACCGCATCCGACTGCGTCGAGCGCCGGGTGATCCGGATCTGCTCCAGATTGATCAGCTTGAGCGAAATCAGAATGAGCAGCGCGGCCAGCGCGGCGACCGGGATGTAGTTCACCAAGGCTGCGGTGAGCGCGAGGATGATCAGGATGAACCCGCTGCTGAAGATCGACGCGAGTTGCGTGCGGCCGCCGGACTCGTAGCAGACCACGCTGCGAATGAACGAGGACGAGCCGGGCATCGCGCCGAATGCCGTGGAGGCGAGATTGCCCACCCCCATCGCCATGAGCTCCTGGTTGGGGTTCACCTTCTGGCCCGACCGCGCCGCAATGCTCTTGGTGATGGATATGGCCTCGAGCATGCCGAGGATCGCCGCCGCCAGCGCGACGCTCGCCAAGGCCGGGACCAGGCGCAGTCCGTTCTCGTTGGTCGGAAATCCGACGAAGAGCGGCATCTGCCCCGCCACCTCTCCGGCATCGCCCACCAGCGGCACGCCAAAGGCCGCCAGATTGAAGAACAGGGCCACCGCCCCGAACACGCCAATGGTGATGAGCCCGTCGGGCCAGCGCGGCCGCAGTCGGCGCAGGAGAATCATGAGCAGCAAGCTCCCCACCCCGACCCCGGCGGTCATGGGATTCAGCTCGAATCGTCCGAGACTGTTGAGGATGTGGATGACGGTCCCCGGCAGGCTGACGTCGTCCGGGCTGCCCAGCCCCAGCAGATTGCCGATCTGACCAACGCCGATGAGGATACCCACGGCGGTGCTGTAGGCCACGATCACCGTTCGCGAAATGAAGTGGGTCAGATTGCCCAATTTGAAGAAGCCCGCGGCGATCTGGATCACGCCGATCATCAATCCCAGCACGAGCACCTTCTGCAGCGATGTCAGCGGGACGTGCGCCACCGTCAGGAGGGCGCCCGCCAAGATGATCGAAATCGTGTTGGTCGGACCGAAGACCAAGTGACGCGACGAACTGAAGACCGCGCAGAAGAATGACCCGATGATCGCGGTGACCAACACCGCCTGCACGGGAATGCCGACCAGCAGCGCGAAACCGATCGCCTGCGGAATGGTGACGATGGCCACCATCAGGCCCGCCGTCGCGTCCGCCTTGAACTTCGTCAGGGAATAGCGCTTGAGCTCGCGCCAAACCGGCGGGACCGGATCCAGCTTCAGGTAGTCCGCAACGTCAGCGAGGCCCTCAACCGCTTCGTTGAGGACCTTGGTCGCCTGATCGGTCCGCGGAGTCGTCGCCACGTCGGCCTCAGGCCTCCACGCCGATTTTTTCCAGGATGCGGTGCAGGTCGTCGTTGCCGGCGTACTCGATCACAATCTTGCCCTTCTTGGCCGAGTGCTTGAGCGACACGCGCGCGCCGAGCGCGGAGGTCAGCTTCTTCTCGATGCCGGCGACGGCGGCCGCCTCGACCGCGGGCACCTTGCGCCCGGTCGAGCCGGCCGGCACGGAAATGCCCGCCTTCTTGGCCTGGACCAGCTTCTCGGTCGCGCGCACGCTGAGGCCTTCCTCAATCGTGCGCCGGGCGAGGACCGCGCGCTGGGCGGAGTCCTCGATGCCGAGCAGGACCTTGGCGTGACCCACGCTGATCAGGTTCTTCGCGAGATAGCCCTGGAGCTCGGCGTCGAGCGAGAGCAGGCGGAGTGAATTCGCGACGCTCGCCCGGCCCTTGCCCACACGCTCGGCCGCGGCCTCCTGGGTCAGGTCGAAATCGCGGATCAGGCTCGCGTAGCCATAGGCCTCTTCCACCGGATTGAGGCCCTCGCGCTGCAAATTCTCGATCAGGCCGATCGCGGCCGACGACGCATTGCTGGCCTCCACGAGGCGAGCAGGGATCGTCTTGATCTTGAGCTGCTGAAAGGCGCGCCAGCGGCGTTCGCCGGCAATGAGCTGGTACTTGTCCCCCTGCTTGCGCACCACGATCGGCTGGAGAAGTCCCTCCGCCCGGATGCTCTCGGCCAGTTCGGCGAGGTGCTCAGGAGCGATCTCGCGCCGGGCCTGGTAGGGGCTCGGCTCGACGAGGTGCACGCCGATCTCGATGAAGCCCGGCGCGCCCGGGGTGGTCGGCGCCGCGGCGGCGGATTTGGCGCCAGCCGAAGGGACGGGCGCGGAAGCCTCCGCCGGAGGATTCGAGGCCGGCTTCGCGCTGGCAATGAGGCCGCCGAGACCGCGACCGAGACGAGATTTGGGAGCTGCCATGATGTGATTACTTGCCGCCGGGGATGAACAGGGTCTGACCCACCTGAATCTTGCTCGGATCGGAAATCTTGTTCGCGTTGATGATGTCCTGGACCTTGGCGCCGGTGTTGCGCGCGATCACCGCCAGGGTGTCGCCGCGCTGGACCGTGTAGCTGATGCCTTCCTTCGAGTAGTCCTCGGTGAAGGTGGTCTGGACGGTGGCGCGCGTCGCCATTCCCTTGGCCAGTGAATCGATCGCCGCATTGGTCTGCTTCGCGAGCTTCTCCATCTGCACGCTGACCTGCTGCAAGGTCTCGTTTTTCGTGCCCGTCGCCGCCGTCCGAATCGCCCGATTGAGCTCGGCCACCGCCTCGTTGACCTGCACGACCGTGGCGTAGGTCTGGGCATCCCCCGCCGTCTGGCGGCGGAGCTCGGCATTCTCACGCTCAAGCTGCTCCACGCGCAGCGCGAGCTCGCCCGTGCGCTGGGCCAGAATCCGGACATCCTCGCGCAAATTGGCGAGTTCGATGGGAATGGACTGGGCGGGAAGCGCGACGGTCATCCCCAAAACCGCCACGGCGGCGAATGCTGCTTTCCACATGCTGGTAACGTTGGGGAATCCCCCGGCAAAAACAAGCGCGCCGTCGCGCATCAGGGCGTTCGGAAGATGGGACGGATAGGACGGATGCGACCTATAGGACCTATGTGTTCCATCCGTCCCATCCGTCCCATTGGTCCCATCCGTCCTATCCGTCCTATGTCCGGAAAGGCGCCGGTCCCACCAGCGGCGGCATGCTCACCGACGGCAGCACCGTTCCCGGCGCGATCGCAAAACCCCGTAAAAATTCCGCCGCGGGGAGCATCTTCCCTCCCGGTCGCTGCAGACGGAGGCCTTCGAGCACGCCTTGGCCGGTCGTGATCAGGAACCGGCCGCTGACATCGGCCAGCACCTCGCCCGGCGCGCCGGTTGCCTCCCGGTCGACGCAGACCACCGCTTGGCCGAACTTCAGGGGCTGGCCGGCCAGCTCGACGCTGCACGCCGGCCACGGGAACAGTCCGTTGATCCGCGCCGCGAGCGCCGCAGCCGGGGCCGCAAAATCCAGGACACCATCCTCCTTGGAAAGACGGCGGCAGAACGTGGCTCGGCTCGCATCCTGCGGCTGCTCGATCAAGGTCCCGGCCGCGATCGTCGGAAGCACCCGGGCCACCAGCGGGACGCAGGCCGCGGACAGCTTTGCCTCAACCTCCAGCGCCGTGTCCGTCAGGGCAATCGCCACCCGCTCGACGTCCACCATCGGGCCGGCATCGAGCTGGCGCACAATGCGCATGAAGGTCACCCCGGTCTCGCGTTCGCCCGAAGCGACCGCAGTCTGGATAGGCGACGCCCCCCGGTAGGCCGGCAGCAGCGAGGTGTGCAGATTAAACGTTCCCAGCCGAGGCGTCGCGATGACGTCGTCGCGGAGGATGTGTCCGTAGGCCATCACGAGCGCGAGGTCCGCGTTGCACGCGGCCAGTTCCAGGCGCACCGCCTCCGTGATCCGATCCGGCTGATGCACCGGAATGCCCCGGGCCTGCGCCCAAAGCTTGATCCCATTGGCAGTCACCTTCTGTCCGCGGCCCACGGGTCGGTCCGGTTGAGTGAACACTGCGACCACCTGCGCGCAGCCGGCACCTTCCCCCGCCAGCCAGTCAAGGAGCGGCAGGGCAATGGGGTCGGAACCCATGAAGACGATGCGGAGCGCGGACATGCGACTCCGATCAACGCCGAATGGCGTCCACGATCAAGGCGCGAGTTTGCGCAGCCAGGCGCCGACCGTCTTGGCCAGGGCGGCAAACGCCGCGTCCGTCGAGGGCTTCGCCAGACCATCGAGCACGGTCCAGTGTTCAACGTGGGTCACGGCCGCGCCCGGAGCCAGGCTCCGCAACGGTCCAAGCGTCTCGAGTTCGAGGGTGGTCTGATTGCAGAACGTCTCGAACGGACACCCCAAATCCGGGTAGGTCGCCCCAGAGATGACGCGGGATTGCTTCACCAGAGTGACTTCACCAATCCAGTACGCCGACCAGCCGGGGTAGTTCGTCAGGCCTAGCTTCTGCGGGCTCGGCGCCAGGCGGGAATCGAGACCGATGTGATTGCGGTGCAGATCCCAGCACGGCAGCGACAGATCGGTATAGGTCCACGGTACAATCGAGTAGCCGGGCAGCAAGTCGCCCGCCGCGTGATCGCCCTTAGGCAGAAGCGGAATCACGCCGTAGCCTCCGTGCTTCATCATGGTCAACGCCCACGGAGCGCATTCAACCGGCCAAAGGCCCTCATTCGTGAGGGTGTGCGTCAGGCGCAGGGTGCGGGCGTCGAGCGCCTCGACGGCAAGGCTCTTGCGCAGCCCGGTCTTGGCCTCGGTCGCGGCGGTCAGGCAAAAGCCCGAGGCGCTGGTCTGGACCTCGAGTGGATCGTTGTCCGGCTGGTAGGTCCGCACGATGTGCTCGGGCGAATGCCAGAAACGGTGGCCGCCGCGCAGCCGAAAGCCTTCGCCGCCCGCGGAGTCGTCCGCACCGGCGGGGAACTCGAGCAGCAGGTTCGGACCACCTGCAAGCGAGCGGAGCGACAGGAGCCGGGGGCCAAAGGCCGTGGGCGCGATCAGCTCGATCTTTGCGGTCGCAAGGCGCAGCGCCTCGCTTCCCCGGTAATCAATCTTCGAGGGTTTTTTCATCGGAGGAATCTTTCGCCTCCTGCTCGCGCCACTTCTTCGGACGCATCCCGGAAGCACGTTCCTTGCGGGCGGCGGCCTCCAAGCGTTCGGCGATGTCACGCACCTGCTTGCCGACGAGGTCGAAATAGATCGGGCAGCCGTTGAGGTGAAACTCCTCGACCAGTCCGGCCTCGAGGTAGCGGCGGTACTGCTCGGTCAGCTTCTCCTCGCGATTGCAGAACAGCTTGATCCGGAACGGACGCGTACCGGTCTGGGTCGCGTAGTACACCCGGAAGCGCTTGCCGGCGATCGCGGGAGGCGGCGTGCGCTCGGTCAGGTAGAGGATCGCCTTATTGAGCTTCGCGGTCGGCAGCTTCGTATCGAGCGTGCGATTCAGCTGCACGGCTGCATTGAGCATGCGATCGACCTCGTAGCCGCTCATGGCCGAGGCAAACACGAGGGGCGCGCCGGGCGTGAAGAACAGGCGCTCGAACACCGCGCGCTCATACTTCAGGCGGTACTCACGCTCCGTCTTGAAATCGCTGATGCCACTGGATTCCGCGAACTCGGGCTGCTTCTTCGCGGCGAAGGCCTTGCGCACGAGGTCCCACTTGTTGACCACGATCACAATGGGCTTCTTCTCCTTGATCGCTTCACCCGCGATCGCCTTGTCCTGCATCGTCACGCCATCCACCGCGTCGAGGACGAGGAAGACGACATCCGTCTGCTTGATCGCATCGAGCGAGCGCAGGCGGGAGAAGTACTCCACCGGCGAGGCCAGCTTGGTCGCCGCCTTGATGCCGGCGGTATCGATCAGCTTGAACGGGTAAAACTTTCCGTCGCGTCCCTTGAACTGGAAGGGCAGCTCAATCGCGTCGCGCGTCGTGCCGGGAACATCGCTCACGATCAGCCGATCGCTTTCGAGCAGACGATTGCTGAGGGAGGACTTGCCGACATTGGGCCGACCGATGAAGCAGACGCAGAGCGGGTCGCTCGCGGTCTTGGTCTTGCCTTCGGCCGCTTCCGTTTCGGCCGGACCGGGCCCGATGCGCTTGAGGATCTCGAGCCGTAGCTCCTCCTCGCCGCGACCATGCTCGGCCGACACGCGCACCGGCTCGCCGAGGCCCAGACGATAGGCGTCCGCGAGTTCGATCTTGTCGTCGTTGAAGTCGGCCTTGTTCACCACCAGGAGGACGTCCTTCTTGCTCTTGCGCAGCCGCTGGGCGATGCGCGTGTCGAGCTCGGTCAGGCCCTCCAGACCATCCGTGACGAACACGATCAGCGCCGCTGTATCAATGGCGAAGCCGACCTGCTCCTCCGAGGCGGCAATCAGTTCGCGCGTGGTTTCCCCGCCCTTGAGGCCGAGGCCACCGGTGTCGAGGAGGGTGTAGCCGCCCTCCGCGATCTCCGCCGAGATCACGTCGCGGGTGACCCCCGGCTGATCGTGGACAATGGAAATGCGTTTCCGCGCCAGCCGGTTGAAGAGGCGGCTTTTGCCGACATTGGGTCGGCCGACGATGGCAACGGTGCGGTTCATAATCCTCAGTAGTGAGTAGCGAGTAGCGGGTAGCGAGGAGGAAAACAGGGACCGACTGTCCCATGCTCGCTACTCGCTCCTCACGCCCCGCTACTTCTTTCCATTCACGAAACGATCCATCCGGTCGCAGGCATCGATCAGCTGCTCGTAGCTGGTGGCGAAGCACGCGCGGACGTGACCGGTGCCGTTCTCGCCGAAGGCCGTGCCCGGCACGACCGCGACCTTCTGCTCCTGCAGCAGGCCGACCGCGAAGTCCTTCTCGGTGCGGCCCGTCGGCGTGACATCCGGGAAGGCGTAAAACGAGCCGCGCGGAGAATGGCACTTGAGGCCAATCTCGTTGAACCGGCGCACCACGAGGTCGCGGCGGCGGTGATACTGCTCGCGCATCTTCAGGACGGAATCCCAGCCGCGCGTGAGCGCCTCGAGGGCCGCCTCCTGCGCGATGATCGAGGCGCACAGCATCGTGTACTGGTGCACCTTCATCATGGCATCGATCAACGGCGCCGGGCCGCAGGCATAGCCGATGCGCCAGCCCGTCATGGCAAAGGCCTTGGAGAAGCCGTGGAGGAAGATCGTGCGTTCGGCCATGCCGGGGAGGCTGGCGATGCTCGTATGCGGTCCGTCGAAGGACAGCTCCGAGTAGATCTCGTCGCTCAGCACCAGCAGGTCCTTCTCGCGGCAGAACGCGGCGATCTTCTCGAGCTGCTCGAGGCTGCAGGTGCCACCCGTGGGATTGCACGGGAGGTTGAGCATGAGGATCTTGCAGCCCGGGGTCCACGCGGCGCGCAGCGCCTCCGCGGTCAGGGCGAAGTTGTCCTTGGCATAGGTCGGCACCGCCACGCCCGTACCATGGACCAGCGAGATGCTGGGGTGGTAGCTGACATAGCAGGGCTGGTGGAACATCACCTTGTCGCCGATGTTGCAGAAGGCCCGGCACGCGAGATCCAGCGCCTCAGACACGCCGACCGTGACGAGGATCTGGTCCTCCGGACGGTAGCTGACCGAGAAGTGCTCCTCCACGTAGCCAGCGATCGCCTTGCGCAGCTCGATCATGCCAAGGTTGGACGTGTAGTAGGTCTTGCCCCGCTCGAGAGCGTAGATCGCCGCCTCGCGGATGTGCCAGGGCGTGACGAAGTCCGGCTCGCCGACACCCAGCGAGATGACGTCCTGGCCCTTCATCTTGGCGACCAGCTCAAAGAAATCACGGATGCCGCTCTTGGGCAGCGCGGCCACGTGGCCCGCTACCCAGCGTTTCGGGTCGGTGCTCATGGGAATGGCCCTCGGGTTAAGGCGCGACGGTCAGTCGCGTGGTGGGCGCATCGCCGCTGTCGAGCAGGAAGCCCTGCTCCTTGTAGCAACGCAGCATGAAATGGGTGGAGGTCGAGAGCACACCCTCGACGGTCGAGAGCTTCTCCGAAACAAACGCCGCAACCTTCTGGAGGGACGGCCCCTTGACGAAGACCAGCAGATCGTAGCCGCCCGACATCAGGTAGCAGGATTCGACCTCGTCGAACCGGGCAATCCGCTCCGCAAAGCGGTTAAACCCGCCGCCGCGTTCCGGCGTTACCTTGACCTCAATCACGGCCCGCACCGCGGCGCCGGCGGCAGCCTCGCGCGAAAGATCGAGCACTGGGCGCCAGCCGAGGAAGATTTTATCTTTTTTCAGCTGCTCCAAGTGCTGTTGGACTTCGACTTCCGTCATTCCGGCAACCTGCGCAATTTGCGCGGTGGAAAGGCTGACGCCGTCGAGTAACAGCTTGAGAACAGGGTTCATGGGAAGGAAGAGCTTCGCAGAGAATGACCCCGGGAATCCACACTAATTTTCAGGGGGGCCAACACACCCCGCGGCCCCCCTGGTGGATACAGGCCAGTCCAAAACAAAAAAATGTTGATAACCGGCTCAACTTGCCGGCCCCGGGACCGATTTACCGAAGGTACGCCATGAAGATCCTCGTCGTTGAAGATGAACCCGTCTCACGCGAGGTCCTGCGCACGATTCTGGCCGCGAATCCGGGCTTTCATGTCACTTTGGCTGACAATGGGCAGGACGCCTGGGCCCTGCTCGACGATCCCAGCCGCTACTTCGACGTCGTGTTCCTCGACATTGTCATGCCCGACCCCGACGGCCTCGAAATCCTGAGCCGTATCCGGTCGTCCCCACTCCACCGCGGGCTCCAGGTGATCATGTGCACGTCCTCCAACGACCGGTCCACGGTGATCAAGGCGATCCAGCTGGGCGCCCAGCACTACATGGTCAAACCGGCGACGGAGGCCGGCGTCATGGGCAAACTCCGCCTGATCCAACCGAGCCTGCCCGAGCCGGCCATCCAGCCCGCCTAGCGCTGGGACTCAGGGCCTGCCCCGACGGCCGCCCGCCCCCTCTTCTCCGGCCTCACTGCCCGGGTACGAAACCGGCAAAATCACCCGATCGTGCACCCGGGCCAAATTTGGCGTGGATAACCGGCCAGACCCGGTTTGACTGGCGGACTCACCATGTTCGAGTCCCTCACCGACAAACTGTCCTCCGCCCTGCGCAACCTGCGCGGGGTCGGCAAGCTCACTGAAGAGAACATGGCCGACGCCCTCAAGGAGGTGCGCACGGCCCTGCTCGCCGCCGACGTCCATTTCAAGGTCGCCCGCGATTTCGTCGAGCGCGTCCAGACGCAGTGTGCCGGTCAGGAGGTCCTCAAGGGCGTCACGCCCGGCCAGCAGATCGTCAAGATCATCAATGACGAGCTCGTCCGCCTGCTCGGCGAAGGCGAGACCGGCCTCTCCCCCGCCCGCCCGCTCAAGATCCTGATGGTCGGTCTCCAGGGCGCCGGCAAGACGACGACCACGGCCAAGCTGGGTCGCCACCTGCGCAAGAAGGGCTACACCACCCCCTTTGTCGTGGCCTGCGACGTCCAGCGGCCCGCCGCCATCGACCAACTCGAGATCCTCGCCAAGCAGGAGGAGATCGGCTTCTACGGCGACCGCGTCTCCAAGGACGTGACCGCGATCGGCGCCGCCGGACTCGCCGAGGCACACAAGCACAACGCGGATGTCATTCTCTTCGACACCGCCGGCCGCCTGCAGATCGACACAAATCTCATTGAGGAGGTCCAGCGTCTCCGCGCCAAGATCCAGCCCGACGAGGTGCTGCTCGTCGCGGACGGCGCGCTCGGCCAGGAGGCGGTCAATGTCGCCAAGGCCTTCCACGAGGCCCTGCAACTCACCGGCCTCGTCCTTACCAAGCTCGACGGCGATGCGCGCGGCGGCGCGGCGCTCTCGATCAAGTCGATCACCGGCGTCCCGATCAAGTTTGTCGGCACCGGCGAAAAGACGGCCGACTTCGACACGTTTTATCCGGACCGTCTGGCCTCCCGCATCCTCGGCATGGGCGATGTCGTGTCGCTGGTTGAGAAAGCGCAGGAGAACATCGACCAGAAGGAGGCCGAGAAGATGGCCGAGAAGCTCCGCAAGGCGGACTTCAATCTCGAGGACTTCCTCGCGCAGATGCAGCAGATCAAGAAAATGGGCTCGATGCAGA